>NZ_CP109150.1:1829337-2134226 GCF_035920365.1 Micromonospora sp. NBC_01740
TGAGGTGGGCACCGAGGGCAAGCTCGGCGGCCAGGCCGACGTGCGCGGCGTAGCCGGCACCTGGAAGGACCTCACCGACTCGGTGAACACCATGGCGTCGAACCTGACCGGCCAGGTGCGGTCGATCTCCCAGGTGGCGACGGCGGTGGCCAAGGGCGACCTGTCGCAGAAGATCACGGTCAGCGCGCGCGGCGAGGTCGCCGAGCTGGCCGACACGATGAACTACCTCACCGACACCCTGCGGCTCTTCGCCGAGCAGGTGACCCGGGTGGCCCGCGAGGTGGGCACCGAGGGCAAGCTCGGCGGGCAGGCCGACGTGCCGAACGTGGCCGGCACGTGGAAGGACCTGACCGACAGCGTCAACTCGATGGCGTCGAACCTGACCGCCCAGGTCCGCAACATCGCCCAGGTCTCCACGGCGGTGGCCCGGGGCGACCTGTCGCAGAAGATCACCGTGGCGGCGCAGGGCGAGATCCTGGAGCTGAAGGACACCGTCAACACGATGGTGGACCAGCTGTCGTCGTTCGCCGACGAGGTCACGCGCGTCGCGCGCGAGGTGGGCATCGAGGGCAAGCTGGGCGGCCAGGCCCAGGTGCGCGGCGTCTCCGGCACCTGGCGCGACCTCACCGAGAACGTCAACCAGCTCGCCGGCAACCTGACCAGCCAGGTCCGCAACATCTCCCAGGTCTCCACCGCCGTGGCGAAGGGTGACCTGTCGCAGAAGATCACGGTCGACGCGCAGGGCGAGATCCTGGAGCTGAAGAACACCGTCAACACGATGGTGGACCAGCTGTCGTCGTTCGCCGACGAGGTCACGCGCGTCGCGCGCGAGGTGGGCACGGAGGGCAAGCTGGGCGGTCAGGCCCAGGTGAAGGGCGTCTCGGGTACGTGGCGGGACCTGACCGACAACGTGAACTCGATGGCGTCGAACCTGACGTCGCAGGTGCGCAACATCGCCTCGGTCACCACGGCCGTGGCGAAGGGCGACCTGTCGCAGAAGATCACCGTGGACGCCCGGGGCGAGATCCTGGAGCTGAAGTCGACGGTGAACACGATGGTGGACCAGCTGTCGTCGTTCGCCGACGAGGTGACGCGGGTGGCCCGCGAGGTGGGCACGGAGGGCAAGCTGGGCGGCCAGGCCCAGGTGCGGGGCGTCGCCGGCACCTGGCGGGACCTGACCGACAACGTGAACTCGATGGCCTCCAACCTCACCGCCCAGGTGCGGAACATCGCCCAGGTCTCCACCGCCGTGGCGAAGGGCGACCTGTCGCAGAAGATCACCGTGGACGCCCGGGGCGAGATCCTGGAGCTGAAGTCGACGGTCAACACGATGGTGGACCAGCTGTCGTCGTTCGCCGACGAGGTGACGCGCGTCGCGCGCGAGGTGGGCACGGAGGGCAAGCTCGGCGGCCAGGCCCAGGTCAAGGGCGTCTCGGGTACGTGGCGGGACCTGACCGACAACGTGAACTCGATGGCGTCGAACCTGACGTCGCAGGTGCGCAACATCGCCTCGGTCACCACGGCCGTGGCGAAGGGCGACCTGTCGCAGAAGATCACGGTCGACGCCCAGGGCGAGATCCTGGAGCTGAAGTCGACGGTCAACACGATGGTGGACCAGCTGTCGTCGTTCGCCGACGAGGTCACCCGGGTCGCGCGCGAGGTGGGCAGCGAGGGCAAGCTCGGCGGTCAGGCCCAGGTCAAGGGCGTCTCCGGCACGTGGCGCGACCTCACCGAGAACGTCAACCAGCTCGCTTTGACCCTCACCACCCAGCTGCGCGCCATCGCGCAGGTCTCCACCTCGGTGACCCGGGGCGACCTGACCCAGCGGATCGCGGTCAAGGCGCAGGGCGAGGTCGCCGAGTTGAAGGACAACATCAACCAGATGATCGTCACCCTCCGGGAGACGACCAAGAAGAACGCCGAGCAGGGCTGGCTCGACTCGAACCTGGCCCGGATCGGCGGCCTCCTCCAGGGGCAGCGCGACCTCGGCGAGGTCTGCCGCATGATCATGATGGAGGTGACCCCGCTGGTCGACGCGCAGCTCGGCGCGTTCTTCCTGGCGGACACGTCCGAGGGCGTGATGCGGCTGCGGTTGACCGCCTCCTACGGCTACGTCGCCCGGGGGCACGAGGTCACCTTCGGCCCCGGCGAGGGGCTGGTCGGGCAGGCCGCCCTGTCCCGCCGCACCATCCGGATGGGTGGGGCGCCGGACGGCAAGCTGATGCTCCGCTCCGGGCTCGCCGATACCCCGCCGGCCGACCTGGTCGTACTGCCCGTGCTCTTCGAGGGCGAGCTGCTCGGGGTCATCGAGTTCGCCAGCGTGGCGGCCTTCTCCGAGCTGCACCTGTCGTTCCTGGAGCGGCTCGTGCTCACCACCGGCGTCGCCGTCAACACCATCCAGGCCAACCGGCGTACGGAGGAACTGCTCGCGCAGTCGCAGCGGCTCGCCCACGAGATGCAGGAGCAGTCGGCGGAACTCCAGCGCACCAACGCCGAGCTGGAGGACAAGGCGCAGCTGCTCTCGGAGCAGAAGGGCAACATCGAGACGAAGAACCGGGAGATCGAGCTGGCCCGGCTCGGCCTGGAGGAGAAGGCCCAGCAGCTCACGCGGGCGTCGGCATACAAGTCGGAGTTCCTGGCCAACATGAGCCACGAGCTGCGTACGCCGCTGAACTCGCTGCTGCTGCTGGCCCGGCTGCTGGCCGAGAACTCGGAGCAGAACCTCACGCCGAAGCAGATCGAGTTCGCCCGGACCATCCACGGCGCCGGCTCCGACCTGCTGTCGCTGATCGACGACATCCTGGACCTGTCCAAGATCGAGGCGGGGCGGATGGACGTCGAGCCCACCGCCGTCCGGTTCGACGAGATCCGCGGGTACGTGGAGCAGGCGTTCGCGCCGCAGGCCGAGGAGAAGGGCCTGGACTTCCAGGTGCGGATCAGCAAGGACCTGCCGGAGGCGCTGGTCACCGACGCCCAGCGACTCCAGCAGATCCTGCGCAACCTGCTCTCCAACGCGGTCAAGTTCACCGACAACGGGGCGGTGACGCTGCGGATCGCGCCGGCGCCCGACAACACGATCTTCGACGTGCCGGCCCTGACCAACGCGCAGCAGGTCATCGCGTTCACCGTGGTCGACACCGGCATCGGCATCTCCGACGACAAGCTGTCGCTGATCTTCGAGGCGTTCCAGCAGGCCGACGGCACCACCAGCCGTCGCTACGGCGGCACGGGGCTGGGGCTGTCGATCAGCCGGGACCTGGCCCGGCTGCTGGGCGGCAGCATCGTGGTGGCGTCGGCGCCCGGCCAGGGCTCGACGTTCACCCTCTTCGTACCGGACGTGCTCGCCCCGGACGCGGTGGTCGCGCCGCTGCCGCCGTCACCGGCGCGGGCCGGGCTGCCGTCCTCGCTGCTCATGCCCCCGCCGGAGCTGCCCGAGCCGGCCTCCACGCCGGCCACCCGGCGGCTGGAGGGCACCACCGTGCTGATCGTCGACGACGACGTCCGGAACGTCTTCGCGCTGACCAGCGCGTTGGAACTGCACGGCCTGACCGTGTTGTACTCGGACAACGGGGCGGACGGCGTCCGCCTGCTGGCCGAGCATCCGGAGGTGGACATCGTCCTGATGGATGCGATGATGCCCGATCAGGACGGGTACGAGACGACCCGACAGATCAGGCGCAACCACCGGTTCGCCGACCTGCCGATCGTCTTCCTGACCGCCAAGGCCATGCCCGGCGACCGCGAGTCGGCGCTGGCGGCCGGGGGAAGTGACTACATCACCAAGCCCGTCGACCTGGACGAGTTGATCGAACTCATGTCGTCCTGGATCAGCGGCAGCCGAACCGAGGAGAGTTCGTGACCCAGATGGCAAAGGCGCTGCTGGTGGACGACCGCCGGGAGAACCTGATGGCACTGGAGGCGATTCTCCAGGGCCTGCCGGTCCAGTCCGTCGCCGTGGAGAGCGGCGAGGCGGCCCTGAAGCAGCTGCTGGTCGACGACTTCGCGGTGATCCTGCTGGACGCCCAGATGCCGGACATGGACGGCTTCGAGACGGCCAGCCACATCAAGCGCCGCGAGCGTACGCGGCACGTGCCGATCATCTTCCTCACCGCCGCCGACCGGGACGCCCAGCTCGCGCTGCGCGGTTACGCGGTCGGCGCGGTCGACTACCTGACCAAGCCGTTCGACCCGTGGGTGCTGCGGGCCAAGGTGTCGGTCTTCGTCGAGCTGTGGGTGAAGACCCGGCAGCTCGCCGCCCAGTCGGATCTGGTGCGGGACCGGGACGCGCAGCTGCGGGTGCTGACCGACGCGGTCGACGAGGCCACCGCGATGCTGCGCCTCGACGATCAGGATTCCCGCGACCGCGCGGTGCAGCTCCTGGAGCAGGCCCGCTGGGGCAACACCCCCTGACCCAGGTATCGGAACCACGCCGGGCGGGCTGACGTGCGCAGGCGAGATCTTGGTAGCTGGCGGCCCCGGAAGGGGCCGTAACTCGCCAAGATCGCGCCGCGCCTGTGCCGCGGGTGGGCGGGGAGTCAGCCCGTGGTCTGGTCGTTGCGGATCATCAGGGCGCTGCGCAGGCCGGTGATGTCCAGG
The DNA here is from genome assembly GCF_035920365.1 of Micromonospora sp. NBC_01740. Classification (NCBI taxonomy): domain Bacteria; kingdom Bacillati; phylum Actinomycetota; class Actinomycetes; order Micromonosporales; family Micromonosporaceae; genus Micromonospora; species Micromonospora sp. NBC_01740. The sequence continues at coordinate 1,833,934 of NZ_CP109150.1, forward strand.
ACGCGGAGCAGGAAATCGCCGACGTTGGTCAGGATCAGCAGGCTCTGCGCGTGGCTGGCCTTGCGGCTGAGTACGACGAGGGTGCCCAGGCCCTGTGAGTCGCAGAAGGTGACCCCGCCGAGGTCGAGCACGATGCGCGGCGGCGGGTCGGCGAGGACCTCGTTGACGACGGTCGACAGCTGGGCGGCCGTGAGCATGTCGATCTCACCGGCCAGGCGAAGCACAGCTTCGTCGCCCGTCCGGTGTAGCGTGATGGACAGTTCGGCACGATCCACCGGGTCAGCCTAGCGCGATCCGGGCCACCCGGCCCGTCGAGCGGTGGCGACCGAGCCGACCGGGCGCGGCGACCACGCTCCCGAGGAGGTCGGGAACGGGGACGTCCCGCGCCGCGGACGTGACGCCGCCGGGACGGCGGTGAGGGCCGACCCGGGTGAGCCTGGTAACCCCGGTACGGGGTGCCTGCCGATTCGCCGCCCGACGCTGACACAATGGCGGCATCGTGACCGATATGTTTCCCGCCGGATCCGGCCGCTACCCGGCCGAAGCACCGGCCTCCGAGGCCCTGTTCGACCGCGCCAAGGCCATCGTGCCCGGCGGGGTGAACTCTCCCGTGCGCGCGTTCCGTGCCGTCGGTGGCACGCCGCGCTTCATGGTCCGGGGGGAGGGGCCCTGGCTCTACGACGCCGACGACCGGCGCTACGTCGACCTGGTCTCCTCCTGGGGCCCGCTGATCCTCGGCCACGCGCACCCGGAGGTCGTGGACGCGATCCGGTCGGCCGCGACCCGGGGCACCAGCTTCGGCACCCCCACCCCGGGCGAGGTCGAGCTGGCCGCCGAGATCGTCGATCGCACGCCGGTCGAGCAGGTCCGGCTGGTCAACTCCGGCACCGAGGCCACCATGTCGGCGATCCGGCTGGCACGCGGCTTCACCGGCCGCCCCCGGATCATCAAGTTCTCCGGCTGCTACCACGGGCACTCCGACGGCCTGCTGGCCGCCGCCGGCTCGGGCGTGGCCACCCTCGGCCTGCCCGACTCGCCGGGCGTGACGGGCGCGGCGGCCGGTGACACGATCGTGCTGCCGTACAACGACGTCGCCGCCGTGGAGCAGGCGTTCGCCGCCGAGGGCCAGCACATCGCCGCGATCATCACCGAGGCCGCCGCCGGCAACATGGGCGTGGTCGCCCCACGCGACGGCTTCAACTCCCAGCTCGCCCGGATCGCGCACGCGCACGGGGCGCTGCTCATCGTCGACGAGGTGATGACCGGTTTCCGGGTCTCCCGCGCCGGCTGGCACGGCCTCGACCCCTCCGACGCCGACCTGTGGACGTACGGCAAGGTCATGGGTGGTGGGCTGCCCGCCGCGGCGTTCGGCGGGCGCGCGGAGATCATGGAGCGACTGGCCCCCGCCGGCCCGGTCTACCAGGCCGGCACCCTCTCCGGTAACCCGCTGGCCTGCGCCGCCGGTCTGGCCACCCTGCGGCTGGCCGACGACGCGCTCTACCGCAAGCTCGACGACACGGCCGCCGTCGTGGGCAGGCTCGCCGCGGACGCGCTCGCCGCCGCCGGGGTCCCGCACCGGCTGTCGTACGCGGGAAACATGTTCTCGGTCTTCTTCACCGACGCCGACGTGGTCGACTACGACAGCGCCCGCACCCAGCAGGTGCCGGCGTTCAAGGCGTTCTTCCACGCGATGCTCGCGGGCGGCGTCTACCTGCCGCCGAGCGCGTTCGAGGCGTGGTTCGTGTCTGCGGCGCTGGACGACGCCGCTCTGGAGCAGATCGCCGCCGCCCTGCCGGTGGCGGCCAACGCTGCGGCAGCGGCCGGTCACGGGGGGTAGCGTACTTTGAGCAAGACGGTGGTCCACGTGCTGCGGCACGGCGAGGTACACAACCCGGACGGCATTCTCTACGGCCGGCTGCCGGGCTTCCGGCTCTCCGAGCTCGGCGTGCAGATGGCCAAGGCCGCCGCGCAGGGGCTGGCCGAGCGGGAGGTCGTGCACGTGGTGGCCAGCCCGCTGGAGCGCGCCCAGCAAACGGCCGAGCCGATCGCCGCGCAGTTCGGGCTGCCGGTCGGCGCGGACGAGCGGCTCATCGAGAGCGCCAACTGGTTCGAGGGCAAGAAGGTCTCGCCCGGCGACGGCTCGTTCCGCGACCCGCGTAACTGGTGGGTGCTGCGGGACCCGGTCACCCCGTCCTGGGGCGAGGCCTACCGGGCCATCGCGGAGCGGATGTTCGCCGCCCTGCACGCCGCCCGGGTGGCGGCCGAGGGGCGCGAGGCCGTGCTGGTCTCCCACCAGCTGCCGATCTGGACGCTGCGCCGCCACGTCGAGCGCAAGCGGCTCTGGCACGACCCGCGCAAGCGCCAGTGCGGGCTGGCCAGCCTCACCTCCTTCCACTTCGACGGCGCCAAGGTGGTCGGCATCGGCTACTCCGAGCCGGCCGCGCACCTGATCGCGATGTCGCCGACAGCCAGGACGGCCAAGGGGGCCTGATGAACGCCCGGAGGTTGACCGCGGGTCTGCTCGCCGCCGTCGTGACGGTGGCGCTGGCCGGCTGCTCGTCGCGCGACCGCGAGGAGGCGTGTGACAACTCCGGCGGCATCATCGAGTGCGCCCCCGACCAGCGCTCGGCCGCCCCGAAGCTCGCCGGTGAGCTGCTCACCGGCGGCAGCCACGACGTGGCGAGGGACCGGGGCCAGGTCGTGGTGGTCAACTTCTGGGGCTCGTGGTGCGCGCCGTGCCGGGCGGAGGCGGACGACCTGGAGAACACGTACCAGGCCACGAAGGCCTCCGGGGTGACCTTCCTGGGCATCAACATCCAGGACCAGCGGGACAAGGCGCTCGCCTTCGAGGAGAGCTTCAAGGTCACCTACCCGAGCCTCTTCGACCCGCCGAGCCGGCTGGCGCTCGCCCTGGACATCCCGCCGAACACCATCCCGGCCACCGTCGTGCTGGACCGCGACGGCCGGATCGCCGTGGTGATCCGCGCGGCGGTGAAGCAGGAGGGCCTCCAGCCCATCGTCGAGCGGATCGCGGCCGAGAAACCCGCCCCCAACGGTTCCCGCTGATGGGCGAGACGTTCTCCGAACTCGCCCAGTCGGGTCCGCTGCTGCTCGCCATCGGCGCGGCGGCGCTCGCGGGGCTGGTCAGCTTCCTCTCCCCGTGCGTGCTCCCGCTGGTGCCGGGCTACCTGTCGTACGTCACCGGCCTCGCCGGCGCCGACCTCGAAACCCGCCGCCCGCAGGTCAGGAAGGACCCCCCGTCAACGGATCCGGTAGCGGAAGGGTCCCTTCCTGACACCGAGGGCGGCGGCGGGGTGGCGGTGCGGGAGCGCGCCGAACCGACGAGGGCCGCGGTCAAGGGCCGGGTGCTCGCCGGCACGCTGCTCTTCATCGCCGGCTTCACCGTCGTCTTCACCGCCACCGCGATCCTCTTCGCCAGCGTCGGCCGGGTCTTCTTCGAGTACGAGCGGACGCTGGAGATCGTCATCGGCGCGCTGATCGTCGTGCTCGGGCTGAGCTACCTCGGGCTGGTCCCCGGGTTGCAGCGGGAGTTCCGGATCCAGCGGCTGCCCGCCGCCGGGCTGCTCGGCGCGCCGGTGTTCGGCGCGGTCTTCGCGCTCAGCTGGGTGCCCTGCGCCGGCCCGACGATCGGCGCGGTGTTGGGCATGGCCGGCGTCGGCGGGCAGACCGACCGGGCCGTGGTGCTCGCCCTGGCGTACTGCCTGGGGCTGGGGGTGCCGTTCGTCGTCTTCGGGCTGGGCTTCGAGCGGCTGCTCGGGGTGTTCCGCGCGGTCCGGCGCAACAGCCGGTGGGTCACCCGGTTGGGCGGGGCGCTGCTGATCCTGATCGGCCTCGCGCTGGTCACCGGCGGCTGGACGAACTTCGTGATCTGGTTGCAGACCACCGTCGGGGCGGGCGAGGTGAGCATCTGATGACTGCCGTCGACGAGCGGCCGGCACCGCCGGCCGAGGCTCCCCGGCGCCGACCCAACCGCCTGCTGGCCCTGCTGCGCAACTCGTGGCGGCAGCTCACCAGCATGCGTACGGCCCTGGTGTTGCTCTTCCTGCTCGCGGTGGCCGCCATTCCCGGCTCGGTGCTGCCGCAGCGCGGGGTCAACCCGGAGGACGTGCGGGACTACTTCACCGCGCACCCCGACCTGGCCCCGGTGCTGGACCGGATCGGCGCCTTCGAGGCGTTCGGCTCGGTCTGGTTCTCCGCGATCTACCTGCTGCTCTTCACCTCGCTGATCGGCTGCATCACGCCCCGGCTGCGCGACCACGTGCGGGCGCTGCGGGCGAAGCCGCCGGCCGCGCCGAGGCGGCTGGACCGGCTGCCGCAGCACACCGTGCTGTCCGCGCCCGAGGGGGGCGCGGCGGCGATCGCGGAGGTGCTGCGCCGGCGGCGCTGGCGGGTGGTGGTCCGCGGCGACGAGGTCTCCGCCGAGAAGGGCTACCTCAAGGAGACCGGCAACCTGCTCTTCCACAGCTCGTTGGTGCTCGTGCTGGTCGGCGTCGCGCTCGGCTCCTGGTACGGCTGGAGCGGCAACAAGCTGCTGGTGGCCGGCAAGGACAACGCGTTCTGCAACACCCGCCAGCAGTACGCCGAGAGCAAGCTCGGCCCCCGCGTCAGCAGCGCCGACCTGCCGGGCTTCTGCATCCAGCTCGACGACTTCGACGCCCGGTTCCTGGAGTCCGGTCAGCCGGACTTCTACGAGGCCAAGGTGACCGTGGACGAGGTCGGCGGCGAGCGGGGGCCGGCCGAATTCTCGGTCAACTCCCCGCTGCGCCTCGACGGCGCGAACGTCTACCTGCTGGGCCACGGCTATGCCCCGGTGATCCGCTACACCGACAAGTTCGGCCAGTCCCAGACCAGCAACTTCCCGTTCCTGACGACCGGCGATGTCGGGTTGACCAGCGAGGGGCTGGCGGCGTTCCCGGACATCAACGTGGATCCGGCCACGGGGGAGCGGGATGCGAACACGCAGATGGCCTTCTCCGGTCTCTACCTGCCGACGGCGCCGGCCGCCGCGCCCTTCGCCCGCTCCGAGTACCCGACGGAGCGGAATCCCGCGCTGAACCTCGTCGCCTACCGGGGCAACCTGGGCATGGACGCCGGCATCCCCGGCTCGGTCTACAAGCTTGACCAGCGGCAGGTGGATGCCGGCAAGGTCAAGGAGGTCGGCACGAAGCTGCTCCGCAAGGGCGAGACCTGGAAGCTGGACGACGGCACCACGCTCGAGTTTTTGGGCACCGTGCCGTACATCACGCTGTCGGTCCGGTACGACCCCGGCTCGACGTTGCTGCTGGTCAGCTCCGCCGTCCTGCTGGTCGGGCTGATGGGCTCGCTGTTCGGGCGGCGTCGCCGGGTCTTCTTCCGGGTGCTGCCGGCCGGTGCCGCCGACCCCACGAGTGGATCTCCGACGAGCGGTAGTAGTTTGGTCGAGGCCGGTGGCCTGCCGCGCACCGACCATCCCGGGTTCGCCGACGAGTTCGCGCAGCTCGTGGCCGCCGTCGGCGGCGACGGGCGGTCGGACGAGGAGGCCGGTGTCGACCGCGACGGCGGCGACCGGGCCGGAGCGCGAGAAGGAGCCGAGTGATGTCCGCACTCTCCGACCAGCTGGTGTCGTTCGCGATCCTGGCGTACCTGATCGCGATGATCAGCCACGCCGTCGAGTACGCGCTGGGCAACTCCCGCGCCCGGGTCGCCGCGGCACCCGCCCGCGAGCTGGTCGGCGCCGGCGTCGGCGCGGCCGGGGGCAGCACCCCCGACGCGCCCGCCGAAACCGGCGCGGCGGCGGCCGAGCGTACGGCCCGACGCGCCCGGCTGGGCGGCCTGGTCGCCGTCGCGGCCACCGCGCTCGGGGCGCTGCTGCACCTCGGGGCGCTGGTCACGCGCGGTCTCGCCGCGGACCGGATGCCCTGGGGCAACATGTACGAGTTCGTGCTCACGGGCACCTGGATCGGGGTCGCCGCCTGGCTGGTGGTGCTCTGGAAGCGGCCGCAGCTGCGCCGCCTCGGGCTGTTCATGTCGCTGGTGATGGTGCTGCTGGTGGCGACCGCCGAGCTGGTGCTCTACACCCCGATCGTGCCGCTGGTGCCGGCGCTCAACTCGTACTGGTTCGTCATCCACGTCTCGACGATCGTCTTCGCCTCCGGCATCTTCCTGCTGGGCGCGGTGCCGGCGGTGGCGTTCCTGATGCGCTCCGGCTACGAGCAGGGTCGCCGCAGCTTCCCGTACACGCTGGCGAAGCGGCTGCCGGCGGCGGCGGCGCTGGAGCGGCTGACCTTCGTGCTGCACGCCTTCGCGTTCCCGGTCTTCACCTTCGCGGTGATCGCCGGGGCGATCTGGGCCGAGGCGGCCTGGGGGCGGCCGTGGGGCTGGGACCCGAAGGAGACCTGGTCGTTCATCTCCTGGGTGATCTACGCCGGCTACCTGCACGCCCGGGCCACCCCGAGCATGAAGCGGAACGTCGCGACCTGGCTCGCCGTCGTCGGCTTCCTCACCATGCTGATGAACCTCTTCGGCGTGAACATCTTCTTCGAGGGCCTGCACTCCTACGGCGGCCTGGACTGAGCCAGTCCCTGCAAGACGTATAACGCGTCGCGAGCGGCCGTCGGCGTCAGGGCAAGACCCTGCTGCTGTACGAGCTGGCCCGCGCCACGGAGGGCTTCTACTTCGGGGCGACCGAGGCGACGCAGGCGGACTCGTTGCGGCGTCTGGGCGAGGCGCTCGGTCGGCACACGGGCGCTCCCGGGCCGGTGCACCTCGCGGACTGGGCGAGCGCGGTCGACGCACTGCTGGCCCTCGGCCGGGACCGCCCGGTCACGGTGGTGGTCGACGAGTTCCCCTACCTGGCTCGGGCGAGCCGGGACCTGCCGTCGGTGATCCAGCACGCGCTCACCCCCGGCCGGGCCGAGCGCACCGCCTCCCGTACCCGTCTCCTGCTGTGTGGTTCGGCGCTCTCGTTCATGGGCGGGCTGCTGGCCGGCTCCGCGCCGCTGCGCGGGCGAGCCGGGCTGGAGTTGCCCGTCGCGCCCCTGGACTACCGGTCGGCCGCGGCGTTCTGGGGATTCGACGATCCGTTGCTCGCCGCCCAGGTGTTCGCCATCGTCGGAGGCACGCCGGCCTACCGCCGCGAGTACGTGCAGGACGACACGCCCGACGGGCGGGACGACTTCGACGACTGGGTCGTGCGGGCGGTCCTCAATCCTGCCCGCCCGCTGTTCCGCGAGGCGCGCTACCTCGTCGCCCTCGGCGAGTCGCCGCTCGGGGACGGTCCGCGTCCCCTGCTCGCCATCGGCGCAGTCAAGTGGGGCCGGCTGCTCGGCCGGCCCCACCTGGATCGACTGGAGCGGGCGCGCGAGCTGCTCGTCGCCCGCCCCGGGCTCGACGCGCGCGGCGCGCGGCTGCTGCTGGCCAGCGCCGAGGGATTCACCGCCGAACTGCGGCAGCTCGCCGCCCACCGACCCGATGTGGTGCTGGTCGATCCTGACCGGCTCTACTCCGGCGCGTAGGCGCGAGACCGAGAAGCCGCGACCGGGCGGTCAGGCCACGTCGTCCAACTGCCGCCGGACGAGCCGTTCGGTGGCGGTGGCCCCCGTCGGTTGCAACCCGGCGCCGGCGTTCTGCGCCTGGACGTCGATGGTCACCGCGATGCGGTCCGTACCCGCGATGATCATCTCGAAGATCTTGGCGAACCGTACCTCCATCTCCTTGCCGTCGTCGCCGGTCATCACCAGTCGGCTGCCGTGCGTCGCCTCGTGCAACTGCCGCATACGCAGGCCGGTGATGTCCTTGTAGCGGAAGTCGAAGGCGTCGGCGTTCGACACGATGCACTTGACGAAGTCCCACTCGCAGGAGAAGACCGAGATGCGGGTCTGTCCGAGGAGCAGGATGACGAACTTGTACCGCGAGAACCGACGGATGCCGTCCTTTCCCACCGCCTGTTCGGTGGGCGAGGCGGGACCGATGACGAGTTGCGGCTCGCAGATCAAATCGTCCAGTTCGCGGTCGAGGTGCCGGAGGGCGTGATCGAGAACGCCGAACTTGTCGAAGTGCAGCCACACGTCCATCTGCTCGTCGCTGGGCTTCGGCTCGGCCGCCGCCAGGTCACGCTCGTACGTCGACGTGAGCGCGTTGTACTGGCCGTATCCCTTGACCAGCAGGACGAGGCCGCCCACACCCACGAGCACCGCGAGGCAGAGGTAACCCGACTCCGACAACGACGCGAGCACGAGGATCAGCGCGAGGGCCAACCCGATGCCGCCGGCGACCATCATGGCCTGCGCGCCACCGGTCGCGGGCGGCACGGGCGTGCGGACGAAGTACTTGCGTACGTTCGGCTTGCGTTCCTCGATGCCGGCCTGCGCCACGGCGACGGTGGCCTGCCACAGCCGGTTCTCGCGGTTGCCGAGGAAGGGGGCGATCTCGGCCGCGTGCACCGGGTCGATGTCGCCGGCTCCGGCCTCGATGTCGGCGACGGACGGGCCGGGGTCGTGGCGGTCGGCGTAGTGGTCGCGCTTGACGGCCACCCAGAGGGCGCGGACGTGCGCCGCAGCGGGGTCGATCTGGAGTGCCCTGCCCAGGTGCTCCTCCACCCGGGCCATCACCTGCTGCGCCTCGCGACCCATCCGGCTGGGCCGTCTGCCGCCGAGGAGCGCGAGGGCCAGGTAGTAGTGCGGGTCGGCGCCCTTCGCCCCCTTGGCGATCGCCTCGGTGAAGTATTCGGCCGCCCTCTTGTACAGCCGTTCGGCGACGGCCCGCCGCCCGTAGGCCATCAGCTGCTGCGGCCCGTCGGACTTGTTGATGTGCACGTTGTCGGCGTTGATCTGGGCGCCGAAGACGCGCTGGCCGTGCTGGTCGAAGGTGGTCATCAGGAAGCCCCGCCCAACGAGTTCCAGATGGTCGCCATCGCCCCGCCGATCACCGCCAGCGGTGCCGCCGCCTGCAACACCTCGATGGCCCGCCGCAGCCGTCGCGAGGCCTCGCGTTGGTCGTCGCGGGTCAGGCTCCGGCGGGCGCCGTGCAGGTCGTCGACGACGGTGCGGCCGACCTGCGGGTCGAGGGCGCCGCTGGCCGTGGCCTGCTCCACCGCCCTCAGGACGGCCTCCAGTCGAGGGACGAGCTCCGTCTGGCCGGCGTTGTCGGGCAGACGTTCGAAGGTGCTGTTCCGCAGATCGATGGTTTCGGCGTTGAACTGCTGATCCACGCGCTGGTTCTGCTGATTGAAGGTGGCCATCGCCAACCGTCACCCCGATCTTGCTCCGATGGAAAATGTTTCGGATGGTGGTGACGGAACCATTGGAATTGTCTGCGGGCAATGTCGGAAGATTTACGGTGCCGGGCGGATCCGGCGGAGCCCGACTGAACGGCGGGCAATTCCGCATGGACGGTGCTGGCCGCGTTCGCACGCGGTGTGTTAGCGGGTGGCCGAAAGGCCTATGACCGGCTCGGGCGTCCCGGGAAAGGCGCCTGTCGGCGGGTGGGCCGGGTCGGTCCGCAGGGCCGCGGGGGCGCACCGTTCGGGCTTCGACCGTTCGGGCGACGGCGACCGGGGGTCTTGACGGCGGGCGGCCGTGCTGCTGCCGGCCCCACCCGACGCCTGCCCGCTCCCGGCTCCGGGCGGGGTGCTACCCGGGAACGGGTCGGTGGAGCCCCGCCCCGGCCGCGAACGCCAGGGGACGGGGTCAGCCGCCGAACCAGCCGGGCACGTCGAGGCGGAACGGGTTGGCCGGGGTGACCGCGCGCAGATCGTCCTCCAGGGCGGCGACCCGGTCGGGGCCGAGCGTGGCGGCCCACCGCTGCCGGAGCTGGTCGAAGACGGCCGCCGAGCGGCGCAGGCCGTCCAGGCCGTGCGGGGTCGCCCGGACCAGCTTGCGCCGGGCGTCGCGCGGGTCGTCGGCGCGCTCCAGGTAGCCGAGGGCGACGAGCCGGTCCACCGTCTTGCCGGCCGCCTGCTTGGAGACGCCGAGCCGCTGGCCCAGCTCGGTGGCGGTGGTGCCGTCGGCGCCGACGGCCTGGAGGACGAAGCCGTGCAGCGGTCGCAGCTCCGGGTGCCCCTGCCGGGCCAGCTCCGCGTGCAGGTCGTCGATGAGCGTACGGAAGCCGGCCAGCAGCAGCAGGGGCAGCAGGAAGCCGGGCCGGTCGGGGTCAGCCGTTGCCACGTTCGACAACCTCGTTTACTATTTCGACAACCACGTTGACGATCCTACGTCACGCGCGGCGCGTCGCCGATCGGGCCGCGCCGGCCGCCCCCGAACCCCCGAGAGCAGGTCTCCCGTGCCCCCGTTCACCGCGCACACCGCCGACACCGCACCCGCCGCCGCCCGGCCGACCATCGAGGGCGTACGCCGCAGGCTCGGGCACCTGCCCGCCGCCGTCGGCCTGATGGCCGAGTCCCCGGAGCTGCTCACCGGCTTCCTCACCGTCAACGGCATCTTCGAGAAGTGCGCCCTCGACCCGGTCGAGCGGGAGGTCGTCGTCATGACGGTCGCCACCCGCAACGAGTGCCACCTCTGCGTCGCCATGCACACCGCCGCCCTCACCCGGCACGGCGCGACGCCCGAGCTGGTCGACGCGCTGCGCGCCGGCACGCCGCTGCCCGACGACCGGCTGGAGGCGCTGCGGTGCTTCACCCTCGCCGTGCTCGACCACCGGGGCGCGGTGCCCGAGGACGGGACCGCCGCCTTCCTGGCCGCCGGCTACCAGCCCCGGCACGCCCTGGACGTGGTGCTCGGCGTCGGCACGTACACCATCTCCACTCTCGCCAACCGGCTCACCAGCGCCCCGCTCGACGAGCCCCTGGCCGCGTACGCCTGGAAGCCGGCCGCCCGCTGACGCACCTGGGCAGCCGAGGGCGGGGGTAGGCCGGCCACGGCTTGCCCGAGGCCGGCCCACCTCCGTCGAAGGCGCGGTCGTCCGGTCAGCCGAGGGTGACCGGGGCGGTGTTGTCGGCCGGATCGTCGTCCGGACGCGGGTAGTCGTAGTACGACCTGACTTCGCCGGGGGTGCCGGCGGGCCCGTCGATCCGCAGGTCGAACGGGACCGTGAAGCTCTGCCCGACGGGGAACACGGCCCCCAGCCAGCAGACCCAGGACGTCGGAGCGCCGCCCTCGTCGTCGCCGGTCGGCGAGCAGCCGGGCGGGGTGGCCAGCACGGTCACGCCGGCCGGTGGGGTGAAGCGGAACCCGCCGGCGTTGCCACCGGAGACGGTGCCGTCCGGCACACCCGGACCGTCGTTGCGGATTCCCACGCTCACCCGCACGGTGGCACCGACGGCACCGGTGACGGTGGCGCCCACGGCGACGACGTCGAAGGCGCCGTGGATGTCGCGCAGGTAGGTCCCGCCGCCGGGGCCGGTGGCGGTGACCGGATCGAGCGTCCCACCGACCGGCCGCAGCCGGAGCGCGCGGTCGGCCTCCCGGCGGGTCAGCCGCACGTTGCCGGGCAGCGGCCCCGCGGTGGCCAGCGGCTCCACGAACTGGGTGATGCGCTTGTCGCCGAGGGCGGCCGGGCCGACCGTGGTGGCGAAGCCGTTGCGCAGTTCGTGCCGGATCCCGGGCGCGAACGTGCCCCGCACGGTGCAGACCACCACCGTGGCGAGCACGGGATCGGTGCCGTACCGGCAGTTCCGGTAGCTGGCCGGGTGCAGGCCGACCGGAAAGCGGAAAGTCACCCGCAGATCCTCGGCCGGCTGGTCACCGGCGTTGACCACGGCCACGGGCACGGCGTGGACGTCACCGACCTCGGCGCCCGAGACGTACTCGTCGACCAGGTCGAGAACGTCGGCACCGGAGCGCACGCTGACGGTCGCCTGCTGGGTGTACGGCTCCAGCCCGTCGGCCCGCACCGTGTAGTCCAGCGTGCCGGTCGCGCCGCCGACGGCGCCCGGGGCGGCGCGGAACACCACCGGCACCGTGCCGTTGACGGTGCCGTACTCGTCCGGGGTCGCCTCCGGCGGCATCGGGCAGGTCACCGAGGTGCCCTCGGTGACGCACCAGCTGGGGAAGCTGGCCGTGGCGACACCGGCGAGACCGCTCAGGTCGACGGTGACCCGGGGGGCGGTCGCGCCGCTGCTGCTCAGGTCCAGCGGTGCCGACCGGCCGGGCGCGCCGGCCGCGCCGACGGTGAGGTCGTTGAGCCAGCCGCTGACCCAACCGGGGTCGGTTTGCGCGGCGGCCGGGCCGGCCACCGTGCCGGCGCCCGCCGTGACCACGGCCAGCACCGTCAGGGCGCGCAGCACGCTGCGGCGCGGGAAGCGCACAGTTGTCATCGATCTCCTTCGTGGGGTGGGCCGGTCCGCGGAGCCGCGGCGGGGCGTCACCGCCGGCCCGGTCGGCGGACCTGATCCTAGTGACCGCCGGCCGCCCGATCCGGCCCGCCGGAGCGACAACGTTCGATGGCGCGGGCTCCGCCGGCAGAATCGGCCCGGCCGTTTCCGCGCTTCCTCACGGGTGGATCGCCGGTGTCACACCACCCGGCGTGGTCGCCGCCCAGGTCGGTGCGGGAGACTGGCAGGCATGGCGGCTCGTGGCTTCCCGTACACCGATCTCAAGGACTTCCTCGCGGCGCTGGAGCGCGCGGGCGAGCTGCGGCGGGTGAGCGCGCCGGTCGATCCCACCCTGGAGATCAGCGAGATCGTCACCCGGACGGTCCGCGCGGACGGGCCGGCGCTGCTCTTCGAGCGGCCCACCCGGGGCGAGATGCCGGTGGTGATCAACCTCTTCGGCACCGAGAAGCGGATGGCGATGGCGCTCGGCGTCGAGTCGCTGGACGAGGTCGGCGAGCGGATCGGCAACATGCTCAAGCCGGAGCTGCCGGTGGGTCTCTCCGGGATGATGGACGGCCTCGGCAAGGTCAGGCAGCTCACGTCGATGCCACCGAAGAAGGTCAGGACCGCCCCCTGCCAGCAGGTGGTCTACCGGGGCGACGACGTCGACCTGGACCGGCTGCCGGGGTTGCAGGTCTGGCCGGGTGACGGCGGGATCTTCCACAACTTCGGGCTGACCCACACGAAGCACCCGGAGACCGGCAAGCGCAACCTGGGGCTGTACCGGTTGCAGCAGCACTCGCGGAACAGCATCGGCATGCACTGGCAGATCCACAAGAACTCCACGGCGCACCACGCGGTCGCCGAGCGGCTCGGCCAGCGCCTGCCGGTGGCGATCGCCATCGGCACCGACCCGGCGGTGGCGTACTCGGCCAGCGCGCCGCTCCCCGCCGACATCGACGAATACCTGTTCGCCGGGTACCTGCGCGGCGAGCGGGTCGAGATGGTGGACTGCCTGACCGTCCCGTTGCAGGTGCCGGCGCACGCGCAGATCGTCCTGGAGGGCTACATCGAGCCGGGTGAGCGGCTCCCGGAGGGTCCGTTCGGCGACCACACCGGCTTCTACACCCCGGTGGAGCCCTTCCCGGTGATGCACATCGAGTGCATGACCACGCAGCGCGACCCGGTCTACCACACGATCGTCACGTCGCAGCCGCCCCAGGAGGACCACGGCCTCGGCAAGGCCACCGAGCGGATCTTCGCGCCGCTGCTGCGCTTCCTGATCCCGGACATCGTCGACTACGACCTGCCCGCCGCCGGGGTCTTCCACAACTGTGCGATCGTGTCGATCCGCAAGCGCTACCCGAAGCACGCCCAGAAGGTCATGAACGCGATCTGGGGCGCGCACATGATGTCGCTGACCAAGCTGATCGTGATCGTCGACGAGGACTGCGACGTGCACGACTACAACGAGGTCGCCTTCCGCGCCTTCGGCAACGTCGACTACGCCCGGGACCTGCTGCTCACCGAGGGCCCGGTGGACCACCTCGACCACGCTTCCTACCAGCAGTTCTGGGGCGGCAAGGCGGGCGTCGACGCGACCCGCAAGCTGCCCGCGGAGGGCTACACCCGGGGCTGGCCGGAGGAGATGCGGATGGCCCCCGAGGTCGTCTCCCTGGTCGACAAGCGCTGGAAGGAGTACGGCATCTGATGGCCACCGCCGTCGAACCGGTGCAGCGACCGGGCCGGGTGAAGTCCTTCCTCAAGCTGGTGGCGATCGAGCACTCCGTGTTCGCGCTGCCGTTCGCGTACCTGTCGGCGCTCACCGCCATGCAGGTCGACGGCGGGCGGGTCCGGTGGCTGGACCTGCTGCTGATCACCGTGGCGATGGTCGGCGCGCGGACGTTCGCGATGGCCGCCAACCGGATCCTGGACCGGCGGATCGACGCGCGGAACCCGCGTACCGCCTCCCGGGAGCTGGTCACCGGGGCGGTCAGCGTGCGGACGGCCTGGACCGGCGCGGCGGTCGCGCTCGTGGTCTTCCTCGCCGCCGCCGCCCTGCTCAACCCGCTCTGCCTGGTGCTCGCGCCGCTCGCCGTGGTGCCGCTGGTCGTCTACCCGTACGGCAAGCGGTTCACCAACTGGCCGCACGCGATCCTGGCCGTCGCCCAGGCCGTCGGCCCGGTCGGCGCCTGGCTGGGCGTCACCGGCACCCTCGACGGCTCCTGGCCGGCGTGGCTGCTGGGCGTGGCCGTCGGCCTCTGGATCGGCGGGTTCGACCTGATCTACGCCTGCCAGGACGCCGAGGTGGACCGGCAGATCGGTGTGCACAGCGTGCCGGCCCGCTACGGGCTGCGGTTCGCGCTGCACGCCTCCACCGTCGCGCACGTGGTGACGTTCGCGCTGTTCGTCTGGTTCGGGGCGCTGGTCGGCTTCGGCTGGCTCTGGTGGGTGGGTCTGGCGCTGACCGCCGTCGCCTTCGGCTACCAGCACCTGGTGGTCAGCCCGACCGACCTGAGCAAGGTCAACCGGGCCTTCTTCACCGCCAACGGCTTCGTCGGCATCGCGCTGTTCGTCTTCGCCCTGCTCGACCTGGTCGTCCGCCTCGGCCTGCGCGCCTGACCGGTCAGGAAGGGGCCCCTCCGCCGGCGGCAGCGTCGACGAGGCCGCCTCCTCCGCCGCCGTAGCGGGTGCTCTCCAGGGTCCAGTCGACGGTGGCCCGGACGGCGTTCGCCACCCCGTCGAGGTGGTCGGTGACCGCCTGGTCCAGCGCCGGGCCGAACGACGGCACCCCGGCGCGCAGCTCGACGAAGCGCCGCATCGACGCCCGCCAGCGCTCGGCCGTCAGGCCGACCGCGGTCTCCACCGGCACCCGCTGCTCGGCCGCCGTCGCGAGCACCAGGTTGTGCCCGCCGGAGGTGGCCTCGTCACGCTCCAGCGAGGCGAGGTCGTTGTACCAGGAGAGCAGGTCGTTGCCGGTGTCGGCGATCTCCCGCAGCAGCGGGTGGTGGTGGACCGGGTCGGGCAGCGGGCGGCCGGTGACGAACTCCACCAGCGGATACGACACGTACGCGGCGGAGGTGGCGCGCCGCAGCGCGACGTACTCGGCGACGCCGGGGCGACGGCCGGCCGCCTTGTTCGCCGCCTCCCGCCACGTGCCGTCGAGATGGTCGGCGACGGCCTCGGTGAAGCGCAGCCGCCAGCGAGCCGGCATCCGACGGCGCGGCTCCCGCCACGCGTGCACCAGCAGCCGCCTCAGCGGCCCGGTCAGGCCGGCGTGCCGGAGCCGGGGACCGGCGTGCAGCAGGGTGAGCGCGCCGGCGCGCAGCGCCCGGATCTGGTCGGCGTCGAGCCGGCCCGGCCGGTCGCACGCGTCGTCGACCAGGAAGAACCAGGTGAACAGGGCCGTCAGCGCCCGCAGGTCGGCCTCGGTGGCGCCGGGGTAGAGCCGGCCGGCGTACCGGGCGACGCCGGCGTGCGCCAGCCGTTGCGGCGCCGCGTCGTCAGTCGCCAGGCCGAGGCCCGGCAGCAGGTCGCCGACCAGCCACTTCTGCACCCGGTCGGCGTGCGGCGAGAGCCGGGGCGGGATGGGGCACTCCGACCGTAGCGACCAGAGGACCTCGCCGGTCATCACCGATTCCTCCCCGGTGCGATCCCGCTTCGCGTGGGAATCGCCACCGGCAGCATGTCAGGCGGGCGGGATGGTCGCGCTCCCGACCCGACATCGCGCCCGTCGGCGCACAACCGACACCTGAGCGGGACATCACGGACGCTCCGGACGGGGGTGCCCGGCATCGGGAGGGGACGACCAGGCAGGCTGGAGGGCATGCGCGAACCATGGGTGGTCGGAGTCTCCGGGGCGTCCGGCACGCCGTACGCGGCGGCCGTCGTGCGGGCGCTGCTCGACGCCGGCGAGCCGGTGGACCTGATCGTCTCCCGGGCCGCCCGGCTGACCGTCCTCGACGAGACCGGACGCCCGTTCCGGGACGCACACTGGGCCGACGACCTCGCCGCCTGGCTGGGCCGCGACCTCGCGGGAGCCGACGTGCGGCACTGGCCCGCCGGCGACCTGGCCGCCGGCCCGAGCAGCGGCTCCTACCGGGTACGCGGGATGGCGGTGGTCCCGGCGAGCACGGCGGCCTGCGCCGGCATCGCGATCGGGCTCTCCAAGGACCTGTTGCAGCGGGCCGCCGAGGTCAACCTCAAGGAGCGCCGGCCGGTGGTGGTGGTGCCCCGGGAGACGCCGGTGACCCGCAGCCACCTGGAGCATCTGATCGCGCTGCACGACGCCGGAGCGGTGGTGCTGCCGGCCAGTCCCGGCTTCTACGGCGCCGGGGCGGCGGCCTCCGCCCCGCAGCTCGTCGACTTCGTGGCCGGCAAGGTGCTGGACGCCCTCGGCGTACCGCACACGCTGTTCCGTCGCTGGTCGGGTGAGCTGGGCGCGGTGCGGGAGTGACCCGGGCCCGGCTCACCGCGACGCGGACCGGAGCTCTCGTCCGGCCCGCGTGATGATCCGCACCATTCAGTACATGCCGGCGTTGGCCGGGCCCGGCCCGGTCGAGGTGGCCGGCCCCGCGTTACGCGGCTTGCCGACGTCTTCCGCCTCGTCCAACATGCCCTCCCCCTCAAGCAGGGCCCGCACCTCGGATTCCCGAAACCGGCGATGCCCGCCTGGAGTCCGGATGCTGCCTATCCGGCCCGCCGCTGCCCATCGCGTCACAGTCTTCGGGTCAACCCGAAACAGCGCGGCAACTTCACCCGGTGTCAGCAGGCGATCTCCAGTGTCCACAGCCCCCTCCTCGCGTCGACGAAGCCCCCGGCTGAACACACTGCCCCCGGCCGGTGCGAGCCCAGAGCCGTCATGAGGGACGTATGGCAATTACAGCACCAGCGACCTGGCCTGTCCGCCAAACGCGAAAAACGCACTGAGTGGGAAGTTAGGAAATATTACCTGCGTGCGGCTCCCTTGACTGTCAGTTTGCAAGCGACTACACCCTGTCATGTCCAACGCGCGCCGGATGCCCGACGTTACGCCCGGACCGCTAGGGTCACAGTCCGTGGACGCCATCGACCTGAGCCTCGTGGAGCTGCTACGCGGCAACGCCCGCCTGTCCTACGCCGAGCTGGCCCGGCAGGTCGGCCTCTCCGCGCCCGCCGTGCACGAGCGGGTCGGCAAGCTGGAGTCCAGCGGCGTGATCCGGGCCTACCGGGCGGAGGTGGAGCCCGAGGCGATCGGCTTCGCCGTCACCGCACTCATCGGGATCGTCGAGGACTCCGGCGGCGACACCGACGACGTGCTGGAGGCCTTCCGGCAGATGCCCGAGATCGAGTCCTGCTACTTCATGGCCGGCGTCGAGTCGTTCCTGCTCAAGGCCAGGGTCGGCACCATCGCCGAGCTGGAGCGGCTCATCGTGCGGCTGAACCGGACCCCGGGCGTCGCCTCCACCCGGACCGGCATCGCCCTCTCCACGAAGTGGGAGAACCGGCCACAGGCCCCGGTGCCTCCCGCCACCTGACCCCGCCACCCGCCCCCCGCCCCCGCCGCCCCGACGGCCGCGTCCGGTCACCCCCGGCCGTCGGCCTCCGGACGGCCGCGTCCGGCCGGCTCTGGCGCCCGGTCGCCGGGCGGCGATAGCGTGCGCCGATGACGAAGCCAGCCCCTGGGACGGCGGTGGTCACCGGCGCGACCGGCGGCCTCGGCCGCGCCATCGCCGCCGCGCTGCACGCCGACGGCTGGCCGGTGCTCCTCACCGACCACGACGACCAGGCGGTGGCCCGTGCCGCCGCCCCGCTGGGCGGCTGGTCGCGCCGGCTGGACGTACGCGACTCCGACGCCTGCGCCGCCGTCGCCGCCGAGGCCGCCGGCCGGGGCGGGCTCGGCCTCTGGGTGAACAACGCGGGGATCCTCGTCACCGGCCCCTCGTGGGAGCACGACGCGGCGACCCGTCGCCGGGTGGTCGAGGTCAACGCCCTCGGCGCGATGAACGGCACCCTTGCCGCCCTGGCCGTCATGCGGGGACAGGGGCACGGGCACGTGGTCAACGTCGTGTCGCTGGCCGGCCTGGTGGCCGCGCCCGGCGAGACCGTCTATGCGGCCAGCAAGCACGCCCTCGTCGCGTTCAGCATCGGCACCCTCGCCGACCTGCGGCTGGCCGGGCACCGGGGCGTACACGTGTCGTGCCTGTGCCCGGACGGGATCTGGACGCCGATGCTGCACGACCGGCTCGACGACCCGGGCGCTGCGGCCTCCTTCACCGGGACGCTGCTGACCCCCGAGCGGGTGGCCCGGCGGGCCGCGCGGCTGGCCCGGCGGCCCCGCCCGGTGGTCAGCGTCCCCCGCTGGCGCGGCGCGCAGGTCCGGCTCCTCGACGCGCTGCCCGGCGTCGCCGTGCGCCTCGCCCCGCTGATCCTCGCGGCCGGCAGGGCCGGGCAGCGCCGCCAGCGCCGGCGGATCGGGGCCGGTCCGCAGTGAGCGGGCTTGCTAAGTTTCGAACGTGACTCACATCGACCGGTGCGACGAGGCCAGCCGGCGCTGGGTGACCGAGGCGATCGCCGCCGTGGAGGCGGACGCCAACCGCTCCGCCGACACCCACCTGCTGCCGTTCCCGCTGCCCCGGTCGTGGGGGATCGACCTCTACCTCAAGGACGAGTCGGTGCACCCGACCGGCTCGCTGAAGCACCGGCTGGCCCGTTCGCTCTTCCTCTACGGGCTGTGCAACGGCTGGATCGGCCCGGAGACCACGATCGTGGAGGCGTCGTCCGGCTCGACGGCGGTCTCCGAGGCGTACTTCGCGCGGATGCTGGGGCTGCCGTTCATCGCGGTGATGCCCGCCTCCACCTCGCCGGAGAAGATCGTCCAGATCGAGTTCCAGGGTGGCCGCTGCCACCTCGTCGACGACCCGGCCAAGGTGGTCGTGGAGGCCCGCTGGCTGGCGGAGGACTCCGGCGGGCACTTCATGGACCAGTTCACCTACGCCGAGCGCGCCACCGACTGGCGGGGCAACAACAACATCGCCGAGTCGATCTACGCGCAGCTCGCCCTGGAACGGCACCCGGTGCCGGCGTGGGTCGTGGTGGGCGCCGGCACGGGCGGCACCAGCGCCACCATCGGCCGGTACGCCCGCTACCAGCGGCTGCCCACCAAGTTGTGCGTGGTCGACCCGGAGAACTCCGCGTTCTATCCCGCCTGGCAGGCCGCCGACTGGTCGGTGCGCACCGGGCGGGGCTCCCGCATCGAGGGCATCGGCCGGCCGACCGTCGAGGCGTCGTTCGTGCCGTCGGTGGTGGACCGGATGGTCCAGGTCCCCGACGCCGCCTCGCTGGCCGCCATGCGCGCCGGCTCGGCCGTGCTCGGCCGCCGGGTGGGCGGCTCGACCGGCACCAACCTGTGGGGCGCCTTCGGGCTGATCGCGGAGCTGCTCGCCGAGGGCCGCACCGGCTCGGTGGTCACCCTGATCTGCGACGCCGGCGACCGCTACGCCGACACCTACTACTCCGACGACTGGCTGGCCGCCCAGGGACTGGACCTCACCCCGCACCTGGCGACCGTCGAGCGCTTCCTCAGCACGGGCACCTGGCCGGCCTGAGCCGCCTCGCTGACCTGCGCCGCCTGCCTGGCTGAGCCGCGGGGCGGCCGAGCCAGCCTGGCCGGCCCGGGCCGTCGGGGGAGGCGCCCGCAACCCGGTCAGCGCGGGTCGACGCGCTCGGCCAGCCCGGGGTAGCGCACCACGTAGCCGTCGCCGTCGAGGTCGATGTCGGCGGTGAAGGTGTCGCTGGTGAAGCGGACCCGGCCGGGGCCGAGCGGGGTGTAGACCTGCTCGGCGGGCACCACCAGCAGACTGGGCACCAGCACCCAGGCGACGTCGATCCGGTGCGGGGTGTCGGCCGCGGCGCGGGGCAGCCCGAGCCGGCGCACCGGTAGCGCGTTGAACAGCGCCGCCCCGCCGAGGTCGACGTCCACCGCCCCGGCCAGCCGGTCCGGGTCGTCGGTGCCGGGAAGCCCGACCGGCGGGTGGCCGGCCGCCCGCAGCGCCGCGTCCAGGTCACCCTGCTCGGCGGTGGTCACCCGCCACCCGTCGGTCGCCCGCTCCAGGCGTACGCTCCGCAGCCACCCGGTGCCCTCCGCCTCGACCTCGACGCGGAGGGTGGCCCACTCGGGGTCGGTGGCGAGCTGGTAGCGGCAGGTGTAGGGGATCGGGTCGACGGCCGTGAGCGTGCCCCGCGCCGTCAGTCCACGGCCGTCGTCGAACAGCGCGTGCTCCGCGCCGGCGGTGTCCGTCCGGGTCCAGAAGAGCGACTTCGGCATGGTCGGCATGAGCCGGACGTTACGCGACCCGGCCGGCACCGGCAGCGGATGCGCGAACGCCGCCGCGGAGCCTGGGCCCCGCGACGGCGTTCGTGGATGACGCTGTCGGTCAGTGGGTACGCGCCGGCGGACGCCCGCCGAAGCCCCGCCGGTCGTCGCGCGGCCGGTCGTCGCGCCCCCGGCCCTCGGGCCGGAAGCCGCCCCGGTCGCCGAAGCGCCGCTCGCCCTGCGGCCGGTCACCGTAGCCACGGCCGTCGGTCGGGCGGTCGGAGTAGCCACGGCCGTCGGTCGGCCGGTCGCCGTAGCGGCGTTCGCCCTGCGGGCGGTCACCATAGCCACGGCTGTCGGTGGGCCGGTCGGAGTAGCGGCGTTCGCCCTGCGGGCGGTCGCCGTAGCCACGGCTGTCGGCGGGCCGGTCGGAGTAGCGGCGCTCGCCCTGGGGGCGGTCGCCGTAGCCACGGCTGTCGGCGGGCCGGTCGCTGTAGCGGCGTTCGCCCTGCGGGCGGTCGCCGTAGCCACGGCCGTCGGTCGGCCGGTCGGAGTAGCGGCGCTCGCCCTGGGGCCGGTCGCCGTAGCGGCGCTCGCCCCGGGTGTCACGGTCGCCGTAGCGGCGCGGGCCGCCCGGCCGGTCGCCGTGCCGGCGCGGCTCCTCGGCCTCGATGCGCACCGGGACGCCGCTCGGCTCACGGGCGCCGGTCAGCTCGGCGAGCGCCGGGTCACCGACCCGCACCCGGGTCTCGGCCGGTGCCACGCCGGCCTTCTCCAGCATGGCGAGCGTGGTCCGCCGCTGCTTCGGCAGCACCAGCGTGGCCACCGCGCCGGACTCGCCGGCCCGGGCGGTACGCCCCGCACGGTGCAGGTAGTCCTTCGGGTCCTTCGGCGGGTCGACGTGCAGCACCAGCGAGACACCGTCGACGTGGATGCCCCGGGCCGCCACGTCCGTGGCGACCAGGACGTTCACCCGTCCCTCACGGAACTCGGCCAGCGTGCGGGTACGCATCCGCTGGGTCTTGCCGCCGTGCAGCCCGCCCGCCCGTACGCCGACGGCGGCCAGCTGCTCGACCAGCCGGTCGACGCCGAGCTGGGTGCGGGCGAAGACCATCGTCCGACCGTCCCGGGCCGCGATGGACGCGGCGACCGGGAACTTGTCGTGCGGCGGGATCAGCAGCATGTGGTGGTCCATGGTGGACACCGAGGCGGTGGACGGGGCGGTGGAGTGCGTCACCGGGTCGGTCATGAACCGCTTGACCAGCGCGTCGACGTCGCCGTCCAGGGTGGCCGAGAAGAGCAGCCGCTGGGTGCCGGCCGGCGTCTTCGCCAGCAGTTCGGTGACCTCGGGCAGGAAGCCCATGTCGGCCATCTGGTCGGCCTCGTCGAGGACCGTGACCTCGATGTCGTCCAGGTGGCAGACGCCCCGGGCGATCAGGTCGCCCAACCGGCCCGGGGTGGCCACGATGATCTCCACCCCGCGCCGCAGCGCGTCGATCTGCCGGTCGTACGGCACGCCGCCGACGGCGGTCTTCAGGAACACGCCGACGGCCTTGCCGAGCGGCATCAGCGCGTCGTTGACCTGCATCGCGAGTTCCCGGGTCGGCACCAGGACCAGGGCCCGGGGGCGCAACGGCCGGGCCCGGTTGCGGTCGGCCACCAGGGCCAGCAGGGGCAGGCCGAAGGCCAGGGTCTTGCCGGAGCCGGTCTGGCCACGGCCGAGGACGTCGCGGCCGGCGAGCGCGTCGGGCATGGTGGCGCGCTGGATCTCGAACGGGGTGGTGATGCCCTGCCGGGCGAGCGCCTGGACCAGCGGCTGGGGCAGCCCCAGCGCGGCGAAGTCGGTGGCCTCGGGCGTCACCGGGGCGGCCGGGTCCTGGACGGTGCCGTCCCGCTCGACGGCGGTCTGCGCGTCGGCGGTGTCGAGGGCGGGCAGGAACGTGCTGGGTTCAGCAAAGGTCGTCAAGAAATGCCTTTCGAGCGGGGCGCATCTTCGCGATGGCCTGCCGCAGCTGAACGCCGCCGAATCGCCCGCAAGATCGCCCATGGGCGCGCAGGGCGCGCCGGGTCAGTGATCCCCACCAGTGTACGGCGACAGGGCGAACCCGCCACCCGACCACGGACGGGTAGTGGGCGGGCTCACCATCGACGTCGTACGCGGCTCACTTGTTCAGGACGCCGCCCACCAGCCCACCCACCGTGTCGTTGGCGAGCAGCACGACCAGCACGCTGATCGCCACGAGCAGGCCCAGCGAGGCGGCCAGGACGACCACCACCTTGGCGGTGCTGGAGCGCTGCTCGGTGGGGGTCTCCGTCCAGCCCTGGGCCAGGATGTGCCCGGTCAACGAGCCGGAGTTCTCCACCGGATTGTTCGGGAACGACACGGTGCTGAAGCCCGGGCCCTCGGTGCCGGCTCCGGCGCCCGCGCCGTAGATGGTGCCCAGGTCGGGTCCGCCGTCGTAGCGGCCCGCGGGGGCGCCCCCGGCCTGCCCGACGCGCGTGGCCGAGCCGCCGCCGTCGACGCGACCGCTCAGCCGGCGTGCCTCCCGGGGCGCGGCGGCCGGCTCGGCACCACCGGGCCGGCGGTCACCCGGGTTGGTGGGCGGCGGCCAGCCCGGCAGTGCGGGAGCGGGCACCACCGGCGGCCCGGACACCGGAGGTGCGGAGAACGGCGGCGCCGACGCCGGGGGCGCGGAGAACGGCGGCGCGGATGCCGGGGGCGCGGAGAACGGCGGCGCCGACGCCGGGGGTGCGGAGAACGGCGGCGCCGACGCCGGAGGTGCGGAGAACGAGGGCGCGACCGCCGGGGGCGCGGAGAACGGCGGCGCGGATGCCGGCGGTGCGGAGAACGACGGCGTGACCACCGGCGGCGCGGAGAACGGCGGCGCGCCCGCGACGGGGCCCGGTGCCGGTCCGGCGCTCGCGGCGGCCGTGAGGGGCGGCGGCGGGAACGGTGGCGCCGGCGTCGGGCCGGGCGGGGGCGGCGGGGCGGGCACCGGCGGCCCGGGTGGCGGCGTGGGCGGCGCCGGCACGGGCGGTACCGGTGCCGGCGGCCTGGGCCCCGGTCCCGGGGGCACCGGGCCGGGCGGGTAGGGACCGGGGACCGGCGGCGTCGGGGCCGGGACGGGAGGGGCCGGCGACGGCGGGTTCGGACCAGGTACTGGCGGAGTGGGGGCCGGCGCCGGCTCGGGCTCCGGGACGGGCGGGGTCGGCGGCTGCGCCGGCTCCGGCGGCTGGGCGGGCTCCGGCGGCTCCGGGTTGACCGGCGCCGCCCGGTAGATCCGGGCCTCGCCCGTCCGGGAACGGATGGCCCCGGCCTCGTCCGCCGAGATCCGCCGCATGCCCGGTACGGCGGCGCTGGCCCGCGCCCCCGCCGTGCCCCGCTGACCGGGGACCGGGGTGGCCGCCGGGGCACCCGTCCCGGCGGCCCGGTAGGTGGTGCCGGCGCTCGGGCCGGGCGGCGGTACCGCCTCGCTCCCGCCGGGCGCGGCGGCGGTGGCCACGGACACCCGGCCGCGGGCCGGCGCGTCGGGCTGTCGGCGTACGTCGTCGGAGGGCGGCTCGGTCGACGACCCGGACGGCCCCGCCGCGCCGTCGGCTGTGGCCGGCGTCGGTGCGCCGACGGACGTCAGGGGATGCGGTGCCCCGGCACCGCTCCGGTCGGGCGCGGATCCGTGGTCGACCGGCTCCGCCGGAACCTCTTGCTCGGCCATGCTCGCCCTCCGCGCACGCTCGCGCCCGGATCCGCGACATCGGACCGGGCGTGCCTGTCTGTCACCGTGCCACATTCCGGCCCGACGGCACAGCCGGAGCGTGTTCCGGGGGCGATGTCGGGCCGATCCCGTCGGTCGGCCCGGGGACCGTGGTCAGCTGCCGGAGCTCGCCGAGGCGGTGGCCGACGTGCTGGCCGAGGTGCTGGCCGCCGGATCGGAACTGCTCTGCGCCGTGGTCGGCGCCACACTGCCCCCCGAGGGGCTCGGCGACGAGGCGTCCGAGCTGCTCGGGGACGGCGACGGCGAGGTCGACGTGTCGGGCGTGGGCGTGGGCGAGGGGGTGCCGGTCGGCGTCGGGGACGGCGAGGTCGACGGTGACGTCGACGGGCTCGGCGACGGCGAGGTCGGCGAGGTCGGCGAGGTCGGCTTCGGGCTGGTCGGCGGCTTCGTCGCGGGCGGCTTGCTCGGCGTCGGCGTCGGCGATGGGGTGCTGACCGGTGCGGGCACCGCCCCGATGACGCGGGTGGCGGCGTAGAGGCGCGACCAGCGCACGGTGGAGATCTTCACCACGTCGCCGGTGGTCGGCGCGTGGATCATCTTGCCGCCGCCGACGTACATGCCCATGTGGTGGATCGTCGTCCAGCTGGTGCCGGAGGCGAAGAAGAGCAGGTCACCGGGGAGCAGCGCGGTGCGGGACACGGTGCGGGACCGGGTGGCGTAGTACTGGTCCCGGGAGACCCGGGGCAGCCCGTAGTAGCCCGCCGACCGGTAGGCGGCGTAGATGAGGCCGGAGCAGTCGAACCGGTCCGGCCCCTCGGCGGCCCACAGGTAGGGGTCGCCGAGCTGCGCCTTGGCGTACGCCAGGGCCTTCAGCGCCGTCGGGTGGGCGGCCAGCCCGCTGGCGGTCTCGTTGCCGAGGTAGCCGGCGCCGAGGCGCTGCTCGGCGGCCTCCTGCTGGCGTTCGATCTCGACGAGCTGGGCGGCGTTGTCCCGCTTCAGCTTGTCCAGCTTCTTCTCGGCCGCGCGCAGGGCCTTCTCGCCGGCGGAGTATTCCGTCCTGGCGCCCGTGAGGCGGGAGTCGGCCGAGACCATCGCCTGGCTGGCGGCCTGCTCGCCGGTGCGGGCCCGGGACACCTCGCCCTGGGCGGCGGTGGTGCCGCCCTCGGCCTTCTCGCCCCGGATGATCCGGGAGAGCCGGCTCAGTTCGTGCAGGTCGTTGGCGAACTCGCCCGGCGGGAGGGCGGCGGCGGCCTTGAAGGCGCCTGCGGCGGCGGCGTCGGCGCCCTCCTGGGCGCGCGCCACCGCGTCCCGGGCGAGGGCGAGGTTGCGCTCGGCGGTGGCACGCTGCGTCTCGGCCTCGGTGCGCTTCTGCTGGAGCAGGAGCAGCTGGTCACGGAGCTGCCCGACCTGGGCCTCGGCGGCGTAGATCTGGGCGGCGAGCGGGCCGTTGCCGACGTTGCCGCCCGGCACGCCGGGGACCGTGCCCGGCAGCCCGGGGACCGTGCCCGGCAACCCCGGGACCGTGCCCGGCAACCCCGGGACCGGCGTGCCGCCGGGGAGCTGGAGCTGGCCGCTGTAGGACGGCCGGGACCCGGTGTCGGGGACGCTGGTGGGCAGCGACGGGTCGGCCTGGACCGGGTTGGCGAGGACCGTGGCGGCGACGGCGCCGAGCAGGGCGGACCAGAGCGCCGGGCGCAGCACCGGCGAGATCACCGGACTCCGCCGTCGCTGCCGTCGCCCGTGCCTGCTGTCGCCCATTCCGCTCCCCGTCCGGCCTGCGTCGCCGCGCCGGGTGGGCGCGGCCGTCGGGACGCTACCAGTGTGTGGCGAACGTCCCACCCTGTCTTACCGCACCCAGGCAACGATGTCGATGCGTCGGCAGGTAACAGGAGCCTGAGAGTTCGGTGAACCGGCGCACGGGGGCCGACCATGCTGCGGCGGCGTCGGCGGGCCGACGTACGCTCGATTCCTACCGCAGGTGGAAGGGACGTGGCTTTCGATGGACGCCGGACTCAAGCGTGAGCTCGAAGCGAAGGTGTACGCCGGCGAGCGGCTGACCCGTGAGGACGGGATCGCCCTCTACGACAGCGACGACCTCGCGTGGCTCGGCCGGCTGGCGCACCACCGGCGCACCGAGCTCAACGGCGACCGGGTGATGTTCAACGTCAACCGGCACCTCAACCTGACCAACGTCTGCTCCGCCTCGTGCGCGTACTGCTCGTTCCAGCGCAAGCCGGGCGAGAAGGACGCCTACACGATGCGCATCGACGAGGCGGTCCGCAAGGCCAAGGAGATGGAGGACGAGCAGCTCACCGAGCTGCACATCGTCAACGGCCTGCACCCGACCCTGCCCTGGCGCTACTACCCGAAGGTGCTGCGCGAGCTGAAGGCGGCGCTGCCGAACGTGAAGCTCAAGTGCTTCACCGCGACCGAGGTGCAGTGGTTCGAGAAGATCAGCGGGCTGAGCGCCGACGAGATCCTCGACGAGCTGATGGACGCCGGCCTGGAGTCGCTGACCGGCGGCGGCGCGGAGATCTTCGACTGGGAGGTCCGCCAGCACATCGTCGACCACGCCTGTCACTGGGAGGACTGGTCGCGGATCCACGCCCTGGCGCACAGCAAGGGCATGAAGACCCCGGCGACGATGCTCTACGGCCACATCGAGGAGCCCCGGCACCGGGTGGACCACGTGCTGCGGCTGCGCGAGCTCCAGGACGAGACCGGCGGCTTCGCGGTCTTCATCCCGCTGCGCTACCAGCACGACTTCGTCGACTCGGCGGACGGCAAGATCCGTAACCGGATCCAGGCCCGGACGACGATGGCGTCGCCGGCCGAGTCGCTGAAGACCTTCGCGGTCTCCCGGCTGCTCTTCGACAACGTCCCGCACGTGAAGTGCTTCTGGGTCATGCACGGGCTGTCGGTGGCCCAGCTCTCGCTCAACTTCGGCGTCGACGACCTGGACGGCTCGGTCGTCGAATACAAGATCACCCACGACGCCGACTCGTACGGCACCCCGAACACGATGCACCGGGACGACCTGCTGCACCTGATCTGGGACGCCGGCTTCCGTCCCGTCGAGCGGAACACCCGCTACGAGGTGGTCCGCGAGTACGACGCCCCCGCGTCCCTGGCCGAGCGCCGCGCCGAGCCGCAGCAGGTCTGGGCCTGAGTCGGCACGTACCCTTCCAGACCATGACCGAGCAGCGGAGCGGATTCCCCCGGCGGGACGCCGAGGGGCGCATCCTCACCCTGGGCGACCTGCTCGGGGTGAGCCTGGCCGGCCTGGTCATCGGCGTGCTGGCGGTGGTGCTGTTCGACTGGGCGTTCGCGCTCATCGGCAGCGGCGAATTCGGGCGGTCGAGCGGCTGGCTGGCGATCATCCTGCCGGCCTGGCTGTTCTGGGACGACTTCCGCGCCTGGGAGTTCGGCGCGGCCCGGGTGGTGTCGGCGCTGGCGGCCGCCGCCGTGGGCGTGGTCGCCGGGCTGGTGGTGGCCGGCCTCGCCGCCGGTCTCCCGCCGCTGCTCTCCGGTGGGCTGGGGGCGGCGACCTTCACCCTCGGGTACGCGGTGGTCTGGTTCCACGGCGTCCACTGGCTGGCCCGCCGGACGGGCTGAACCTGCCGCCGGAACCCCGGCGGCGGAGAACGGAGTGCGGAACGTGAGCGCGGCGGTCAAGTACACGCTGGGCCGGCTCGGCCTGTTCGTCGCCGTGCTGGCGGCCCTCTGGCTGGTCGAGATGAACATCTTCATCAAGCTGATGGTGGCGCTGGCCTTCTCGGCCGCCCTGTCGTTCTTCCTGCTCAAGGGCTGGCGGGACGAGATGGCCGAGGAGATGGCCACCGCCGCCGAGCGTCGTCGCGCCGAGAAGGAGCGGCTCCGCTCCGCCCTCGCCGGCGAGGACCAGGACCGGGAGGCGCCGGGGCCCTCCAACTAGCGCCTCGGCGATGATCCCCGCCTGCTCCGGGCCGACGTCGGCGGGCGCATCACGGCCGCGCTGGCGGATCCTGGCCAGGGGCGGCCGGCGGCCGGACCGTCAGACTGTCAGGTGCCACATCAGCAGCACGCCGGGGATCAGCCCGGACAGCGACAGTGTGAGCACGGCGAGCACGAGGCAACCGGAACTCTTCGGGTGGTAGGTCTGCCCGGTGTTTATGTCGCGCCTCGAATCGGAGTTCGGAAGGCGCATGGTCTTCCCGGCGTTAATGTCGTCTCCCGCCTCCCGCCCCCAGCAGTACATGCATTCGCCCGCGTAGTTCTTTGATCGCCCGCACCTCGAGCAGTCCGCCACATTCGCCTCCTTCGATGAGGCTGCAAATGTAGTCCACTGTTGCCATCGCTTCCGGCCTGATCTCCAATCGCACAGCCGCAGGACGAGCGACGGTGGAATCCGCCCTGTCGGCGCTGCGGTGGTGTCACCAGGTGTCGGGGTTGTCGAGGTCGCGGACCGGCTGGTACCCGCTAAGAATCGTCAGGCCTTCCGGCTCGGTGTAGCCGTTCCCCCAACCCTTGAGGAACGCCTCGACGACGCACGGCTCGACGAACATCTCCAGCACGTCGCTGCCCTGCCGGCGAGCCCGGTAGGGCCCTGCGACGAGGTCGGCTTCCCTGGCGTCGCGCCCCGGCACGGGTTGCGCCCGAACCGTCAGCCAGCGCCCGGAATCGTCCCCTACCGTCAGCGAGGCCTCATCGAAGGAGCCGTGCTCCGACCGGGAAAGCGTGACCGAGCATCCGAGCAGCCGCCCACCCGGCGGCAGTGACCGCAGGCGGAACGGCACCACGCAGCGGTGGGCGCCGTCGAACCGGACGCGACTCGCCGCGTCCGTCGCCTCGTCGCGGCCGGTCGCGTAGATGTCGAGCTGAGCCCAGAGCCCGTCAACGGGTTGCCAACGGACGAACCACAGCTTCGTATCGAGCCAAGCGACCCCCGGGCGGCCTCCGACTCGCACATCGGTCGGCGGCTGCGGTCGCCCCGCCGACGACAGCGTCTGCTGTAGCCCGTCGAGCGTCGCGACGCTGCGCGCCAACGCGAACCGGGCCTGCCCGGTCGGGCCCCGGAACTCGACGCTCTCGACCCCACGGCCGGCGCTCCAGGTCGCGGACGAGGCGCCGCTGACCAGGCTGTCGGTCGTGAAGTGCACCACGCCGGGATCGGCCCCCACGACCTCGGGCCGTGCGATGGCGCCGGGCTGGCCCGGTGCGTCCGGCAGCACGAGTGCCGTGGCCGACATGGTCCCGCCATCGGGTGCCCGACCGGACGGAATCACCATGACCGCCGCGGCCAGGACGACGCACGCCGCTGCCGTCCCCCCGGCGGTCAACCAGCGGCGGCGCAGTCGGAGGCGGTGGCCGCGACGCCGGGCGTGTTCCACGATCGGCGCGGGGTCGATGTCGCCGCCCGCGTGGTGCTTGAGCGTCGTGGCGAGCTGCTGATCGAGGTTGCTGGACATCAGAACTCTCCTCCTGTCCGGGCGGAGGCGGATGCGGTTGCTTCCTGCCGCTCGCGGAGTGCCGTCAGGGCCCGCTTCGCGTGGGTACGGACTGTGCCGGTGGAGCAGTCCATGATCTCGGCGATCGACGCGTCGTCGAGATCCTCGTAGTAGCGCAGGACGATCACGGTGCGTTGACGCGCCGGCAGGGTGCGGACGAGCCGCCACAGAGCGTCGCGTTCGGCGACACCGGCGGCCTCGTCCGTGGCGCCCGGCCGATCGTGCACGTCGGCGACGGAGATCTCCTGGCTGCTGCGCCGGCGCCACCACGAGTGGTGGGCGTTGACGAGCATCCGTCGGACGTACGCATCGGGCCGATCCGTCCGGGAGATGCGCGCCCAGCGGGCGTACGCCCTGGCGAGGACATCCTGAACCAGGTCCTCGGCCCGATGCTCGTCACCGGTCAGCAACCGGGCGAGCCGCACCAGCGCCGAAGTGCGGGCGAACGCGTACTCCTCGAACGTCACGCCCTATCAACGTCGCAAGTCGGCCAACCCGTAGACATCCGGCCAGCATCTCTCGAAGGACGGGACTCGTCCGGAACGGCCGAGGGGCCCGGTCGCCGGCCTGAGCCGGGCGACGCGGACCCCTCGATCGGGTCGGTGTCAGGTCACCAGTTGGTGGAGCCGGCCACCTTCGGCCACGGCTTCGTCGTGGGCTTGATCAGGTAGACGACGCCGCCGGGGCCGCCGGACACCCCGCCGCTGGCGTTGATCCGCTTGGTCCGCAGCCAGATCTGCTCGAACTGCTCACGCTTGTAGACGTTGCGCACCACGTCGTTGCTCGACGAGGCCGGGTCGTTGACGATCACGTCGCCCTCGGCGGTGAAGCCGACGATGACGAACAGGTGCCCGGAGGTGCCGTAGTTCGCCCCGTCCAGCTCGCTGGCGAGGAAGGACTGGCTGGTCACGACCGGGATCCCGGCGGCGATGAAGCGCTCCACCTCGTCCAGCGAGTGCAGCCGGGTGACCCGTCCCTCCAGGCCGGGGAAGCTGGCGGCGTACGCGGTGTTGAAGGGCCAGTTGCCCGCGCCGTCGTACTGGTAGTCGTAGACCATCCGGGCGGCGTGGTTGACCGTCGGGTCCGGGTAGGTCGGGTCGACCCAGGAGGTCTCCTCCTCGGACGCCTTGCGGCCCCAGTACTCGATCACCATCGTGGTGGACGTGGGGGAGCACCAGGCCTGGCCGCCGCCGTCGTACTCGGGGTAGTGGCCGGCGTGGACGTTCTGCGAGTAGCGGGGGACGCGGAGTTCCTTGCCCCAGGCGATGCCGCCCTTGCTCGGCTCGACGGTGAACCGGTCGGGGACGTTCGAGCTCATCGCCCCCAGGGTGTGGACCACCGGCGCGGCCTGCTGGCCCGGCGCCCGGTAGAGGGTCAGCCGCAGCTGGTACCCCCGCAGCAGCACCCCGACGGAGGCGTCGTCGATGCTGAAGGTGTCGGTCCAGATGGTCGACCAGGGGTCGCCCTGCCGGTTGACGCTGGTGCGCTTGATGTCGGCGTCACCGGAGGCCCACCGGCCCATCACGTACCACTTGGTCTGGACGCCGGTGTTGTACGTGCCCTGCATCTCCACCTGGATCCAGGTGCCGGCCGGGGTCTTCGCGTTCCACGAGGCGATCAGCTCGGTGGCGTCGAACCCGACCTGGGTGACCGGGGAGGTCCAGGTCGCGTACTCCCAGCTCTTGGTGACGCCGGTGTGCGGGTCGGTGTAGTCGGTGGTGCCGAGCGGCCGGGCCAGCGTCACGCCCGGCCGGAGGCCGGGGACGGCCTTGGTGCCGGCGTGGGTGCCGCGACGCCAGTCGGGGTAGCGGGACCAGTCCTGGAAGGTGATCTGTTCGTCGTGGACCACCGGTCGTTTGGTCGACGGGGCCGCGACGGGTGCGGCAGCGACGGCGGGTGCCGCGGTGCCGAGAAGGGAGAGTGCGGTGGCGGCCGCGAGGGCGGCCGTACGCAGGCGTGTTCTGGCCATGGGTCCTCCGCAGGGACGGACGATCGTTGCGGGTCAGTGTCCCGCTCGGAAGGAACTTTCGCCAGAGGTCGACAGTTGGAAAATCATTGCCGATGTGAGGATCAGGATGACATGCAAAGTGGGCAACGATGGATGTTGATATGACCATGTGAGCGGTGGTGAAGTGTCCTCCACCGAGCGGGATCTCCTCCCGCCCCCCGAGGAGGTTGTCCATGGCCTTCCGCAACACCACCCTCCGCCGTCGCCTGGCGGTCGCCGTAGCAGCCGGGTTCGCCCTGCTCACGGTCGCCGCCGCGCCGGCCACAGCCCGGCCGGCCCCGGACCGGGCCGACTCCGCGGCGGCGTCGTACCGGGTGCTCGGCCCGCGTACGGTCGACGACCGCACCGCCGTCGCCGGCACCGGCGCCGCCATCGACTTCGTCGAGCACGGCGTGCTGAACGTCTCGGCCACGCCCGCCGAGGCGGCGGCCATCACCCGGCTCGGCTTCCGGCTGGAGGCGGTCCCCGCCCCGTCGGCCGACGGGCACGACCACGCCGAGGGGGACGTCGGCACGGCCGCCTTCCCGCCCGCCGACTCCAACTACCACGACTACGCCGAGCTGACCGCCCTGGTGAACAAGGTGGTCGCGGACCACCCCTCGATCGCCCGGAAGATCAGCATCGGCTCCTCGTACGAGGGCCGGGACCTGATGGCGGTGAAGATCTCCGACAACGTCGCCACCGACGAGAACGAGCCGGAGATCCTGTTCAACTCCCAGCAGCACGCCCGCGAGCACCTGACCGTCGAGATGGCGGTCTACCTGCTCAACCTCTTCACCGACAGCTACGGCAGCGACTCCCGGATCACCAGCATCGTGAACAGCCGGGAGATCTGGATCGTGCCGACGGTCAACCCGGACGGCAGCGAGTACGACATCGCCACCGGCTCCTACCGCTCCTGGCGCAAGAACCGGCAGCCGAACAGCGGCTCGACGGCCGTCGGCACCGACCTGAACCGGAACTGGTCCTACCAGTGGGGCTGCTGCGGCGGCTCGTCCGGTACGACCTCGTCGGACACCTACCGGGGCCCGTCGGCGTTCTCCGCGCCGGAGACGCAGGCGCTGCGGAACTTCGTGAACAGCCGGGTCGTCGGCGGCACCCAGCAGATCAAGGCGAACATCGACTTCCACACGTACTCGGAGCTGGTGCTCTGGCCGTTCGGCTACACGTACAACAACACCGCTCCCGGGATGTCGACGGACCAGTACAACACCTTCGCCACGCTGGGCCAGCAGATGGCCAACACCAACGGTTACACCCCGCAGCAGTCCAGCGACCTCTACATCACCGACGGGGACAGCATCGACTGGATGTGGGGCCAGCACGGCATCTGGGCGTACACCTTCGAGATGTACCCCGGCTCGGCCGGCGGTGGCGGCTTCTACCCGCCCGACGAGGTGATCCCCGCCCAGACCTCGCGCAACCGGGAGGCGGTTCTCCTGATCAGCGAGTACGCCGACTGCCCGTACCGGGTCATCGGCAAGCAGGACCAGTACTGCGGCGGTGGTGGCGGCACCACGGTCTGGTCGGACACCTTCGAGACGGCCACCGGCTGGACCATCAACCCGAACGGCACCGACACCGCGACCGCCGGGGCGTTTGAGCGGGGCGCCGCCCAGGCGACCAACTCCAGCGGGGCGAAGCAGCTCGCCCCGTACGCCGGCGCCAACGACCTCGTCACCGGTCGGCTGGCCGGCACGGCGGCCGGTGACTACGACCTCGACGGCGGCGTGACCAGCGCCCGGTCGCCGGCGGTGACCCTGCCGTCGAGCGGCACGCTGACGCTCTCC
This sequence comes from Micromonospora sp. NBC_01740, assembly GCF_035920365.1. NCBI lineage: Bacteria > Bacillati > Actinomycetota > Actinomycetes > Micromonosporales > Micromonosporaceae > Micromonospora > Micromonospora sp. NBC_01740. The sequence goes on from NZ_CP109150.1 coordinate 1,867,492, forward strand.
CTCGCCTGGTACCTGGCCCACGGCTCGAACGCCTCGTCGGCCGACTACCTCCGGGTGAGCGTGGTGCACAACGGCGGCACCACGGCCCTGTTCACCCAGTCCGGGGCGGCCACCAACCGCAACGGCGCCTGGGCGGTGGCCAACGCCAACCTCACCCCGTACGCCGGTCAGTCGGTGCGGATCCTCGTCGAGGCGGCGGACGCCTCGGGCGCGAGCCTGGTCGAGGCGGCTGTGGACAACGTCACCATCACCAGTTCCTGACCCGGCGGGGCCCCGTTCCGCCCCCGGCGGGGCCCCACCACCCCGTTCCGCAGACGTCGATCCAGGGCGTGTCGCCGCCGTTGGTGATCAACGAGCGCCGATGCGCCCTGGATCGTCGAGGCACGTCCGGGGCGTGCGCTACGGTTCTACCGACCACGCGCAGCGAAGCCGGTGCGAAACCGGCGCTGTCCCGCAACTGTGATGACCCGCCACCGGCCGCACCCGGGCGTGGCGGGGACGAGCCAGGTCGCCTGCGTCCGTGGTCGCGACACGCGCTCTCGAGGAAGGGCGCCTCGCGGACGGGCGCCACCGCTCCCTGTCGGCGAAGCACCACGCTCCTCGACCGACAGGAGGACCCGTGCTCAGACGTACCCCCCGGCTCTTCGCCGCGACCCTCGCGGTGGCCGCGCTCGCCCTCGGCGCCTGCGCCGAGAAGAGCTCCGACGACACCCCCGCCGCCGGCGCCAGCTCGGCCGGCGCCGCCTTCCCCGTGACCGTGGGCACGGTGACGCTGGAGAAGCGGCCCGAGAAGATCGTCTCGCTCTCCCCGTCGGCCACCGAGATGCTCTTCGCCATCGGCGCCGGCAAGCAGGTCACCGCCGTCGACGACCAGTCGAACTTCCCGGCCGACGCGCCGAAGAGCGACCTCTCGGGCTTCACCCCGAACGCCGAGGCGATCGCCGGCAAGAGCCCCGACCTGGTGGTCCTCTCCGACGACCGCAACAAGATCGTCGATCAGCTCACCGCGCTGAAGATCCCGGTCTACCAGACCCCGGCCGCGACCACGCTCGACGACAGCTACCGGCAGATCACCGAGCTGGGCGCCCTCACCGGCCACGCGGACGAGGCCGCCGACGTGACGAAGCGGATGAAGGACGACATCACCAAGCTGGTCGCCGACCTGCCGAAGCGCGCCGAGAAGCTCACCTACTACCACGAGCTGGGCCCGGAGCTCTACACGGCCACCAGCAAGACCTTCATCGGCTCGCTCTACACCATGGTGGGCCTGGAGAACATCGCCGACGCGTCCGACGCCGACGGCAAGCAGGGCGGCTACCCGCAGCTCTCCCAGGAGGTCATCGTCAAGGCCGACCCGGACTTCGTCTTCCTCGCCGACACCAAGTGCTGCAAGCAGAGCGCGGAGACGGTCAAGGCGCGCGCCGGCTGGTCGGGCGTCACGGCGGTCAAGAACAACCAGGTCGTCGGCCTCGACGACGACGTCGCCTCCCGCTGGGGACCGCGCGTGGTGGACCTGCTCCGCGTGATCGTCGACGCCACCGCCAAGGTCCCCGCGTGACCCGCACCCGTCGATGACCGGTTCGCCCGCGCAGGCGCCGCCCGCCCGGCGGGCCGGGACGCTCCCCGCGTCCCGGCCCGCCGGGCTGCGGCCCCGCTGGCTCGCCGCCGGGGTCGCCGCGGTGCTCGTCGCCCTGGTCGCCGGTGTGTCCCTCGGCCCGGTCAGCCTGCCGCCGGGCAGCGTCGCGGCCGAGCTGCTGAACCTCATCCCGGGGGTACGCCTCGACAGCGGGCTCTCCGAGCGCGAGATCGCCATCGTCACCGAGCTGCGGCTGCCCCGGGTGGTGCTCGGGCTGCTGGTCGGCGGGCTGCTGGCCCTGGCCGGCGGCTGCTACCAGGGCGTGTTCCGCAACCCGCTGGCCGACCCGTACCTGCTCGGGGTGGCGGCCGGGGCCGGGCTCGCGGTCACGGCGGTCATCACCCTCGGCGCCGGGGTGGGCGGCGCGCTGACCGGGCTGCCGCTCACCATCCCGCTGGCCGCGTTCGTCGGCTCAATCGGCGCGGTGGCGATGACCTACCTGCTGGGCGTCTCCGGCGGGCGCGGCCGCTCCACCGCCACGCTGATCCTCGCTGGCGTGGCCGTCTCCGCGTTCCTCTCGGCCGGGCAGACCTACCTGCTGCAACGCAACTCCGACAGCATCCAGCAGGTCTACTCCTGGCTGCTCGGGCGGCTCGCCACCGCCGGCTGGCACGACGTGCGGCTGGTGCTGCCGTACTTCCTGCTCACCGCGTTCGTGGTGCTGCTGCACCGGCGGGAGCTCGACGTGCTCTCCGTCGGCGACGACGAGGCCACGAGCCTCGGGCTGCACCCGCAGCGGTCCCGCTACCTGCTCATCGCCGCCGCCTCGCTCGGCACCGCCGCCGCCGTCTCCGCGTCCGGCCTGATCGGCTTCGTCGGGATCATCGTGCCGCACACCGTCCGGCTGCTCGCCGGGTCGAGCTACCGGGTGATCCTGCCGCTCTCGCTGCTCTTCGGCGGGGCCTTCCTGGCCCTGACCGACGTGGTGGCCCGTACCGCCGCCGCCCCGTCGGAGATCCCGATCGGCGTGGTCACCGCACTGCTCGGCGGCCCGTTCTTCGTGCTGGTGCTGCGTACCTCCCGCCGGATGCTCGGGTGAGCGCGCGGCGGGGGCCGGCCGCGCGGCCGGCGGACGATGGGGCCGTGGGGGCCGCCGACGTGGCCGACGTGCCCGCCGTCGAGGTGCGCGACCTGCACGTGCGCCTGGACGGCACGCCGATCCTGGCCGGCGTCGACCTGACCGTCGCCGCCGGCGAGTGGGTCACCGTGATCGGCCCGAACGGCGCCGGGAAGTCGACCCTGCTGCGCGCCGTCGGCGGCCTGCTGCCCGCGCCGGGCGCCGTCTCCCTCTTCGGTACGCCGAGCGAGGCGCTGCGCCGCCGCGACCGCGCCCGGGTGGTCGCCACGGTCGCCCAGTCCCCGGTCGTGCCGGCCGGCATGACGGTGCTCGACTACGTGCTGCTGGGCCGCACCCCCTACATCCCGACGCTGGGCCGGGAGTCGGCCGCCGACCTGGCCGCCGTCCACGAGGTGCTCGACGGGCTGGACCTGGCCGGGTTCCACGACCGGGAGCTGGCCACCCTCTCCGGCGGCGAGCGGCAGCGGGTCTTCCTGGCCCGGGCGCTGGCCCAGGGCGCGACCCTGCTGCTGCTGGACGAGCCGACCAGCGCCCTGGACATCGGCCACCAGCAGGAGGTGCTGGAGCTGGTCGACCGGCTGCGCCGCGAGCACGGCCTGACCGTGCTCGCCACCATGCACGACCTCTCCATCGCCGGCGAGTACGCCGACCGCATGGTGCTGCTGGCCGACGGCCGGGTGGTCGCCGCCGGCACCCCCCGCGAGGTGCTCACCGAGCAACTCCTCGCCACCTGGTACCGCGCCACGGTCCGCGTCATCCCCGGCGCCCAAGGCCCCCTGGTGGTCCCCATCCGCCCCCGCCCACCGAGCTCCTCCCGTTGATCATGAAGTTGTTGCCGCTCCGTTCGGCGTGTCGCCGCAACAACTTCATGATCAACGGGGTGTGGGGGTGGGTGGGGGCGGGGGTCAGGGGCGGGTGAGGATGTTGAAGAGGGCGCCGTGGGGGTCGCGGAGGGCGGCGTAGCGGCCCGCCGGGGTGGTCTGGGGCGGGACGAGGATGGTGCCGCCGAGTTCGGCGGCGCGGGCGGCGGCCGCGTCGGCGTCGGTCACGGCGAAGTACACCGACCAGTACGCGGGCGTGTCCGCGGGAAATCCGTCGCCGAGCGGTGGCACCATGCCGGCCACGATCCGGGTGCCGAGCCGCCAGCCGGTGTACGTGACCGGGCCCGCCTGCTGGTCGTCCGGTTGCCAGCCGAAGACCAGCTCGTAGAAGACCTTCGCGCCCTCCGGATCGGGGGTCACCAGTTCGGTCCAGGTCAGCGCCCCCGGGACGTCGAAGACCTCGGCCCCGGGCATCGACATCGGCTGCCAGACGCTGAACGACGCCCCGGCGGGGTCGGCGAAGACCGCCATCCGTCCCTGGTCGAAGACCTCGAACGGGGGCACCACGACCTGCCCGCCGGCCCGCTCGACCCGGCCGGCCACCAGGTCCGCGTCGTCGGTCGCCAGGTACGTCGACCAGATCGGCACCTGGTCGGGGATGGCCGGCGGACCCGCGCCCGCCACCGCCCGCCCGCCGAGCAGGAAGACCGTGTAGCCGCCCGCCTCGGGCTCCGGGTCGATCCGGCCGGTCCAACCGAACAGCTCGGGGTAGAACCGTCGCGCCTCGGCGAGGCCCGGGGTGGCGAGGTCGACCCAGCAGGGTGTGCCCGGCGGGACGATGCTCACGTCGACCCCCCTCTCGGCGGGGGACGGCCACGCCGGCACGCCCCTGCCGGAATCGTGGCACCGACCCGCCGCGCCACGTGGCGGATCGGCCGAAACGTCAGCTGAACCGTCGACCCTCGTCGCGCCGGTACGCCCACCCGGCCAGCAGCGCCAGCAGCACCACCCAGACCCCGAGCATGACCATCGACAGCGGGTTGACCGGGTAGTCGCCGACCGCCGCCCACATCAGCTCCACCGCGCCGCGGGTCGGCAGGAACGGCGCGACGGCCTCGACGAAGCCGGGCGCCTGGTCCGGTGCGGAGAGCAGCCCGCCCCCGAAGGCGAGCGGGAAGAAGACGACCTGCGCCACCACGATCGCCGCCTTGCTGGGCATCGAGTAGCCGATGGCGAGACCCAGCAGCGTGAACGGCACCGAGATCACCGTGACGATCGCCAGGGCCAGCAGGAACGCCGGTGCGCTGACCCGCGCCTCGGTGAGCGCCGCCCCGATCGCCACCACCGGCACCAGGGAGAGGTAGGTGAGTGCCAGCCCGGCCAGCACCCGCCCGGCGAAGCGGGGCGCCGGCCCGGCCGGCAGGGTCCGGGTGTACGGGTTCCAGGGCTGGTCGCGGTCCTCGGCGACCCCGACGCCGTACTGGAAGATGTTCGCGCTCATCACCGAGAAGGTGACCATGGCGGCGGTGGCGTAGGTGGCGCCGACCGGGTCCTTCCCGGCGAACGGCACCACGAAGAAGAGCATCGCGACGGCCGGGAAGAAGGCGCTGCCGACGACGGCGACCGGGATGCGGACCGTCTCCAGGAGCTGGTAGCGGGCGTGGACCAGGGCGAGGCGCATGGGAGATCCGTCCCCTCAGGCGGTGGCCGGCGGGCCGGCCACGGCGGTCGTCGGACGGTCGGCTCCGGAGCCGGGCGCGGTGATGGCGAGGAACGCCTCCTCCAGCGAGGTGGGGCGGACCTCCAGGTCGGCGAACGCCACTCCGGCGGTGACCAGGGCCCGCACCAGCTCGTCGGCGTCGGTGGTGAGCAGGTGCGTGCGGCCGTCGATCCGCTCGGTGCGGACGACGTCGGGCAGCGCGGGCAGCGCGTCGGCGACCAGGCTGACCCGGCGTACGCCGACGATGCCCCGGATCGCGTCGACCGTGTCGTCGGCCAGCACCCGGCCCTGCCCGATGACCACCACCCGCCGGGCCAGCGCCTCGACCTCCTCCAGGTAGTGGCTGCTCAGCAGCACGGTGCCGCCGTCGTCGTGGAACGCCCGGATCGCCTCCCACAGGGTGTGCCGCGCCGCGACGTCCAGGCCGGTGGTCGGCTCGTCGAGCAGCACCAGCCGGGGCCGGCCGACGAAGGCGAGCGCCACCGCGAGCCGGCGGCGCTGCCCGCCGGAGAGGCCCCCGGTCTGCCGCCGGGCCAGCTCGCCCAGGCCGAAGCGGTCGAGCAACTCGCCCCGGGGGACCGGGTCGGGGTGGTGGGCGGCGACGAAGTCCACCACCTCGCCGACCCGCAGCGTGCCGGGCAGGCCCGTCTCCTGCGGGGTGACCCCGATCTGCCGCCGGCTCGCCGGGTCGCGCGGGTCGCCGCCGAACAGCTCGACCCGGCCGGTGGTGGGCCGGCGCAGCCCGACGAGCAGGTTCAGCAAGGTGCTCTTGCCGGCCCCGTTCGGGCCGAGCAGGCCGACCAGCTCGCCGGCGGAGACCTCCAGGTCGACCCGGTCGAGGGCGAGCACGTCGCCGTAGCGGCGGCTGACCGCCTCGGCGCGGGCGAGGATCACGGGAGACTCGTCGTGGGTGTCACGGACCCTGTCTACCTTCCCTGCGCAAGTGGCCGGTCAGCCCAGCGGCGCGGGCAGCGGGCGGGCGTGCAGCACGGCGAGTCGGGACACCGCCCGGGTGAGCACCACGTAGAGCCGGTGCAGGCCGCGCGGTTCGGCGGCCACGATCGCCGCCGGCTCGACGACGATGACGTGGTCGTACTCCAGGCCCTTGACCAGGGTCGCGGGCACCACCGTGACGCGCGCCGCGGCGGCCGGCTCGTCGACGGTCGCGGTGTCGACGCCGGCGGCCTCCAGGGCCGCCCGCAGCCCGCCGACCGCGTCGTCGGCGGCGATCACCGCCACCGAGCCGTCGAACGCCAGCGCCGCGCGCACCTCGGCCACCGTCGCGGCGACCAGGTCGTCGACGGTACGCACGTCGAGCGCGCCGTCGCGGCGCAGCGACTCGGCCGGGGGGACGTCGACGGCGAGCGCCGGCAGCAGCCGGTTGGCGAACGCCACCACGGCGGCGGGCACCCGGAAGCCGACCGTCAGCGGCACCACGACGGCGTCCGGCTTGCCGAGGTGTCGCAGGGACTCCCGCCAGTCGGCGGCGGCCCACGGGGCGGTGCCCTGGGCCAGGTCGCCGAGGAGGGTGATGGACCCGTGCTCGCTGCGCCGGGCGATCACCCGGCACTGCATCGGGGAGAGGTCCTGCGCCTCGTCGACGACGACGTGCCCGAAGCCGCCCGGCCGCTCGATCAGCCCGGCCGCCTCGTCGATCAGCACGGCGTCGGCCGCCGTCCACTTCGTGGCCTTCGGCGTACGCCCGAGCTTCGTGCCGGCCGGGGCAGGACTCCGCGCCGGGGCCCGCGTGGTGCCGGCCGTCAGAGCCGGGGCCTCGGCTGCCGTGGTCGGGCCGGCCGCCGGGGCCGGGGTGCCGGCCGCCGCCGTCGGGTCGGCAGCGAGGGTCGGGGCGGCGAGCCCGCACAGCCGCGCCTGCTCCTCGGCGTCGAGCAGCCCGTCCGCCGCCGCGGCGAGCCGCTGCGGGTCGCCGAGCAGGGCGTGCACCAGCCCTTCCGGGGTGAGCGCCGGCCAGACCGCGTCGAGGAAGGCGGTGACCGGGGTGGCCTTGCCCATCCGGCGCAGCCAGGCGTCGCTCGGCGACTCGGCGCGCCGCGCCTCGGCCTGCCGTTGCAGCAGCGCCACCACCCGGGCCCGGACGCGCTCGCGCCCCGTGGCGTACGGCAGCCGCTCCCGGCGGGTCTCCTGGACCACCCGGTGCAGCGGGTCCAGACCGATCCGCCAGCGGAACGAGCCGTCCGAGACCATGATCGGCTCGATCGGCTCGCCGATGTGCGCGTCGACGGCCCGGCGCAGCACCTCGGCCATCCGGGCGTCGTGCTTGACCGCGGCCACCGCCGGGTCCTCGACGGCCCGCACCGGCACCCGGGCGACCAGGTCCTCCACGGTGGCCTGCTCGACCTCGACCTCGCCGAGCGCCGGCAGCACCGCCGCGATGTACGACAGGAAGGCCCGGTTCGGCCCCACGATCAGCACGCCGGAGCGGCGCAGCCGTTCCCGGTGCAGGTAGAGCAGGTACGCGGCCCGGTGCAGGCCGACGGCCGTCTTGCCGGTGCCCGGGGCGCCCTGCACGCAGATCGAGTCGGCGAGGTCGGCCCGGACCAGTTCGTCCTGCTCGGGCTGGATGGTGGCGACGATGTCGCGCATCGGCCCGACGCGCGGCCGTTCGATCTCGGCGGTCAGGATCCGACTGGTCGTGCCCAGTTCCTCGCCCCGGTCGAGGCGCTCGTCCTCGAAGCTGGTCAGCGCCCCGTTGCTGAAGCCGAAGCGGCGCCGTACCGCCACGCCCTGCGGGTCGCGCGCGCTCGCCCGGTAGAACGACCGGGACACCGGGGCCCGCCAGTCCAGCACCAGCGGCTCGCCCCGGTCGTCGGTGACGTGCCGCCGGCCGACGTGGTAGCGCCGCCCGGCGTGGTCCGCGTGCCACCCGTCCGGCCCGTCGCCGGGGTCGCCGGGCGGGTCGGCGGCGGGCGGGGCCCCGGTCGCCGAACCGAAGTCGAGGCGCCCGAAGAAGAGCGGCGTGGTGGGGTCGTCGGCGAGTTCGGCGACCCGGCGGGCCAGGGTGCGCCCGAGGGTCTCGGCCGCGTACGCGTCGCCGGCCACCTGGTCGCCGGTGGAGAAGAGGGCCTGGGCGCGTTCCCGCATCTGGGTCAGGGCGGCCCGGGAGGTGGCGAGGTGCTCGCGTTCGGCGGTGAGGTCGGCGTCGAGGTCGGGGTCGATTGCGGTCACGGTGGATCCCATCGGGTCATCTGCCGGTCGCTCGCGTGTCCGGCGGGCGGATGGGCCGGCCCCCGGCGCGGGACGTCCGATGCGGTGGTCACCTCACCCTGGCCGTCAAGCGACCTGACAGCCTACGCGCCGGGCGCGTGACGCTCCACCGGATTTCGACCGTGGCGCCGCCGCCCGCCGCTGTACCTCCGGTGCCGGTCGACCGGCGACCCGCGGTGGGCGGGCGACCAGGAATCATGGACACATGACGGAGGCGCGTCCCGAACAGCGCCGGATCACGATCAGCGACCCGCAGGTGATGCGGGCGCTGGCCCATCCGGCCCGAATCGCGATCATGGAACACCTGGGCGTGGTGGAGGGCGGCGCGACCGCCACGGAGTGTGCGGAGGTGGCCGGGCTGTCGCCGAGCGCGACCAGCTACCACCTCCGGGCGCTGGCGAAGTCGGGCCTGGTGGAGCAGGCGCCGAGCCGGGGGGACGCGCGCGAGCGGCTGTGGCGCACGGTCGGCCGGGGCCTGATGGTCGACGCGGGACAGTCCGCCGGCCCGGAGGCGCGCGCGGCCGAGGAGGCGCTGGTGGAGGCGCACGCGGCCCGGGACATGGAGCGGACCCGGGAATGGCTGCGCCGCGCCGGCGACGAGCCCGCCGAGTGGTACGACGTCGCGCTGTTCAGCGACACGCTGCTGCTGCTCACCGCCGACGAGCTGGCGGGGCTGAACGAGGCGGTGAGCGCGTTGTTCGAGCCGTACCGGCAACGGAACCGCCAGGCGGATCCGCCGGCCGGGGCGCGCACGGTGGCGGTGCAGTACCGGGCGGTGCCGCTGGTGTAAGGGGGTTGCTTCGGTCAGTTGTGAAGGATTATTTTCGAAGTATGTCCTTCGCAACTGACGGGTCGCGCTGGTCCGACGTCTGGCTCGCCGCCACCGCGCGCGGCACCTCGATGTGCGGTGACTTCCTCGCCGCCACGGCCCTGGCGCTTGCCCTCCAGTCCGCCGGCGCCAGCGGCATCGCCGTGTCCGGACTGCTGTTGGCGGCCACCCTGCCGCTGGTGGTGCTCGCCCCGCTCACCGGGCGGCTCGCCGACCGGGTGGACAGCCGGAAGCTGCTGGTCGCCGCCGGCCTGGGGCAGGCCGCCGTCTGCGCCCTGCTCGCCTTCGCCACCCACCCGGCCTTGATCATCGGGCTCGTCGCGCTGCTCGCCTGCGGGCTGGCCGTGACCCACCCCTGCCTGGCGGCGCTGCTGCCGGCGATGGTGCGCCCCGCCGACCTGCCCCGGGCGAGCGCGATCAGCCAGACGGCCAGCAGCCTGGGCGCGCTCGGCGGCCCGGTACTCGCCGGGCTGCTGGTCGGGCAGTTCGGCGCGCGCGTACCCCTGCTCATCGACGCCGGGAGCTACCTCGCCCTGGTGGCCGCGGGCCTGCTGCTGCGCACCCGCAGGGGCGGCCGGCGGACCACGGCCGCACCCGCGTCCGGGACGGAACGGACCCCGGCGTGGCGGCTGCGCGGCGACCCGCTGCTGCTGGCCGTCGTCGTCAGCACGGCTGCGGTCATCACCGCCGTCGGCGGCATCAACGTGGTCGAGGTCTTCTTCATCCGCGAGACCCTCGACAGCTCGCCCACGGTGTACGGGCTGGTCGGTGCCGCCTGGATGGCGGGGATGCTGCCCGGCAGTTGGCTCTGCGCCCGGCTGGCCCACCGGCTCACCGACGACGGCGCCCTGGTGTACGGGGTGCTGGCGACGCTCGGCGGCATCTGCCTCATGGTGATGGTTGCCGCCGCCGTGCCCACGGCCGCGCTGCTGGTCCCGCTCTGGCTGGTCGCGGGCGCGGCGAACGGCGGGGAGAACGTCTTCGCCAACCTGCTCACCGCCCGGCGCGTGCCGGAGGCGTCGCGCGGCCGGGCGTACGCCCTCTACGGCGCGGCCGTGCAGGGCGGCTCGATGGGGGGCTACCTGATCGGGGGCGCCCTGCTGGCGCTGCTGTCGCCGCGACCCCTGATCGCGGCGGCCGGCGCGGTCGGCCTGCTGGTCGTGGTGGCGTTCGTGCCCGCCGTCGTCCGGTCCGTCCGACGGGTCCGGGCGGCCGGCGCCGGGTCGACGGCGGCGACCCGGGCGGGCGGTACGGACGGCGTGCCGGGAGAGGCGAGGGACGGCGACCACCCGGCGGATGCGGGGTTGGCCACTCCCACCCCGGCCCACTGAGCCACGCAACGGTGGCGGGGATACGGTCGGGGCATGGCTGAGCACGTCGCACGCCCCCGGGTCGGGCACATCCAGTTCCTGAACTGCCTGCCGATCTACTGGGGGCTGATGCGCTCCGGCGCCCTGATCGACGTCGACCTGCACAAGGACTCCCCGGACCGGCTCAGCGCCGCCCTGGTCGCCGGTGACCTGGACATCGGTCCGATCTCCCAGGTGGAGTACCTGCGGCACGCCGACGAGCTGCTGCTCCTGCCCGACCTGGCGGTCGGCAGCGACGGCCCGGTGCTGTCCGTCAACGTCGTCTCCACCCGCCCGCTGGCCGAGCTCGGCCACGGCAAGGTGGCGCTGGGCTCGACCTCGCGGACCGGGGTGCTGCTGGCCCAGTTGCTGCTCGGCGAGCGGTACGGGGTGAACCCCGAGTACTTCCGCTGCCCGCCCGACCTGACCCAGATGCTGCTGGAGGCCGACGCCGGGGTGCTGATCGGCGACGTGGCGCTACGCGCCCTCTACGAGGCGCCGAAGCGCGGGCTGGAGGTCACCGACCTCGGGCAGGCGTGGCGGGAGTGGACGGGCCTGCCGATGGTCTTCGCCGTCTGGGCGGTACGCCGCGACTTCGCCGCCGCTCACCCCGGCCTGGTCAAGGAGGTGCACGAGGCGTTCCTGCGCTCCCGGGACCTCTGCCTGGCCGAGCTGGACCAGGTGGCCGAGGCGGCCGCGCGCTGGGAGCCGTTCGACGCGGCGACCCTGGCGACGTACTTCCGGGCGCTGGACTTCTCCCTCGGCGAGCGCCAGGTGGCCGGCCTGCGCGAGTTCGCGCGTCGCGCCGCCGCCATCGACGCCGCCCCGCCCCTGCCCGCCTCCGGCCCGGCCTTCTTCACGGGCTGAACCTCTGGCCGGCCCGGGGCGGTGGGCGGGGCTAGGTGGTGGGGCGGAGGAGGGCTTCGGTGATCTTCTGGCAGTTTTTCATGCCGTACTCGTAGCCCTTGCCGATCGGGTAGCGGACCATCACGCCCATCGTCCAGGTGTCGCCGATGGCCAGGCAGTTGATGTGCATCTCCTGCTCCTTGGTCCGGTCGATCCAGCCGTTCTTGATGGCGATGGTCTTGCGTTCGGCGGCCGGGAACGCCTTGCGGATGCCGAAGTCGCCGCCGCCCCTGACCAGACGCATCTCGTTGATCAGCCACTTGGTCCACTTCGGGCCCGCGGCGCGGCCGTCGGCGATGCAGGCGCCCATCCGGGCGGTGTCCCGGGGGGAGAGTTTCGTCCGGCTCCAGCCGCCGTCGCTGGCGACGCTGCTGTCGGTCAGCTCGCACTTGGAGAGCAGCCGCTTGATCGAGGCGGACCCGCCCAGCGCGTTGTAGAACTGCTGGGTCCGGGTGTTGTCGCTGTCCCGGATGATCTTCGTGGCGTCGGCCAGCTTGGCGGCGCTCGGGGTCTGGCCGTTCTCGTCGGCGCGGCGCAGGTGGTCGGCGACGATCCATGCCTTGATCAGCGACGCGGTGGTGCTGGTCTCGTCCATGTTGTCGGAGCCGATGATCTCCCCGGTGCGGCGGTCGAGGACGCTCCAGGAGTACCAGCCCTCGATGTCCAGGTCGAGTTCCTTGGCCTCGAACGGCAGCGGCTCCGGCTCCGGCGTCGGGCTCGGCGACGGCGAGGGTCGGGAGCTGCGGTCGCTGGGGGCGGTCGTGGCGCGGTCGGCCGGGCCGGCGGGGGTGCCCCACTCGGCGGCGGCGCGGGACTCGAACGGCGAGCCCGGCAGCAGCCGCAGCGAGACGAGCACCAGGCAGATGAGGACCACCGCGATGGCGATGAGCCTGCGGGGGGAGGCGTCGGCGGGCTCGTCGGCCCGACGCCGTCGCGTCATCAGAGCTTCCCGGCGGGCTGCTGAGGCACCTTGAGGGCGGCGCCCGGCTGCGGAGTCACGAGCTGGCTGGCGACCGAGGCGCAGACCTGCGCGCCGTAGTTCAGCCCGCTCTTCTGCGGGTAGCGGAGCATCACCGCGAGGCTCCACCTGTCGGTCACCGCGAGGCAGTTCACGTGCCAGTTGCCGTCGTAGTTGAGCGGGGTCCAGCCGTTCTTCATGCTGACCGGGCCCTGGCTGACGATCGACTGGGGGAGGCCGTCGATGATGCCCCAACGGCCGCCGCCGAAGCGGGGATTCTGGTCCTTGGCGGCCGTGCTGCCCCTGACCTTGCTCATCTCGTCCAGCAGGAGCTTCGTCCACTTGGGGCCGGCGGCCGTGCCGTCGGCGATGCAGTCGCCGAGCCGGACGGCGTCACGCGGGGACATCCGCGTGAAGCTCCACCAGCCCACGTAACCGGGCACGTTGCCCGGCTTGGTGTCGGTGAGCTTGCAGGTGCTGACCATCCGCCTGATCGTGCCGGCCCGGCCCGCCGCGCTGTAGAGGGCGTTGGCGGCGTCGTCGTTGCTGTCCCGGATGGCGGTGGTGATCTGCTTCTTCCGCTCGGCCGGCAGCGGCTTGTCGCCGAGCTGGTTGAGGTAGTCCGCCGCGAACCAGGCCTTGATCATCGACTCGGTGGAGCTGGTCGAGGCCAGGTTCTTCGACCCGGAGATCTCGCCGGTCTCCCGGTCCATCAGCGCCCACGAGAAGAACTCGCCCTTGAAGTTCACCGTGACCGGGCCGGCGGCCAGGGTCGGCGGCGGGGGCGGGGTGGGCGCGGGGGCCGCGACGCTTCCGCCGCCGCTCCCGCCGCTCGCGGCGTCGTCGCCGGCGAGTCGGGCGTACGCGGCCGGAACGAGCAGGCCGCCACCGAGGAGGACCGCCACGACGGCGAGCACCAGGGTCACGCGGGATCGCATGAGTGGGTGAGCTCCAGATGTCAGGCCGGGGGGACCGGCTGGTTGTCGGACGGATCGGCGGCTGGCCGAGGGCCGGGGGGATCCGCCCTCCGTGTTTCTCGGGCGATCGTCGGCAGCCGATCGGTGTGACGGGGGAAGTCTACGTGCGGATCGGCGGCGCGCCAGGACCCGACACCTGGCAACTTGCCATGTAGGCGGGATATCGAGCCGCTATGCGGCTGTTGAGAGGATTCACCTTCTCATCGTGACCCAAGTCATAGTTTGCCCGGCTGCCGGAGTCCCCGCCCCGTGCCGAAACAGTCTCCGGAAACCTGTTACACCCTCTGGTGTCCCGAGAGGCGAGCTGTAACACTTGACCTCATGTATGGCAACGACTTCTCCGCCGAGGACGCACCCGGCGGTGGCCTGCTCGGCGAGGTCGAGGCGGCGGAGGCGGCCCTGCGGGAGGCCGCCGCACGTGGCCGCCGGGGCGGCGCCCCCGGCGCGGACGATGACCTCGAGGCGTACTTCGCCGAGGTCATCGACGCCGACCAGAAGATCGAGCCGCGCGACTGGATGCCCGAGGCGTACCGCAAGACGCTGATCCGGCAGATCGCGCAGCACGCGCACTCCGAGATCATCGGCATGCAGCCGGAGGGCAACTGGATCAGCCGCGCCCCCTCGCTCAAGCGCAAGGCGATCCTGCTGGCCAAGGTGCAGGACGAGGCCGGCCACGGCCTCTACCTCTACGCCGCCGCCGAGACCCTCGGGATCAGCCGGGACGAGCTGGTCGAGCTGCTGCTCAACGGCCGGCAGAAGTACAGCTCGATCTTCAACTACCCCACCCTGACCTGGGCCGACGTGGGCGCCATCGGCTGGCTGGTGGACGGCGCCGCCATCGTCAACCAGGTCCCGCTCTGCCGCTGCTCCTACGGGCCGTACGCGCGGGCGATGATCCGGGTCTGCAAGGAGGAGTCGTTCCACCAGCGGCAGGGCTACGAGATCCTGCACACGCTCGCGCACGGCACGCCGGCGCAGAAGGCGATGGCGCAGGACGCCCTCGACCGCTGGTGGTACCCGTCGCTGGCGATGTTCGGCCCGCCGGACACCGACTCCACCCACTCGGCGCAGTCCATGGCCTGGAAGATCAAGCGCTTCTCCAACGACGAGCTGCGCCAGCGCTTCGTGGACATGTGCGTGCAGCAGGCGGAGATCCTCGGCCTGACGATCCCGGATCCCGACCTGCGCTGGAACGAGTCCCGGCAGTCGTACGACTTCACCCAGCCCGACTACGACGAGCTGATGCGGGTGATCAAGGGCAACGGCCCGTGCAACCGGCAGCGGATGGAGCACCGGCGCCGCGCCCACGACGACGGCGCGTGGGTGCGGGAGGCCGCCGCGGCGTACGCCGCCAAGCGGGTGGAGCAGAAGGAGAAGGTAGCGGCGTGAGCGAGCGTAGCGAGCGGACGGACCAGCGCGGCGTGAGCGGTCCTTCGCCCTTGTGGGAGGTCTTCGTGCGGGCGCGGCGCGGGTTGTCGCACACCCACGTCGGCAGCCTGCACGCCCCCGACGCCGAGCTGGCCCTGCGCAACGCGCGGGACCTCTACACCCGCCGCCAGGAGGGCGTCTCCATCTGGGTGGTGCCGGCGGGCGCGATCACCGCGTCCAGCCCCGACGAGAAGGACGCCTTCTTCGACCCGGCGGCCGACAAGGTCTACCGGCATCCCACCTTCTACGACGTGCCGGACGGGGTGGCCCACCTGTGAGCGAGCGAACCGTTCGGCCCAGCACCGGGGCGCGTCGCGCCGCCGCCGAGCGGAGCGAGGTGGCGGCGTGAACGGCCCCTTCGACTTCGCCCTCGCCCTCGGCGACGACGCGCTCGTCGCGGCGCAGCGGCTGGCCGAGTGGACCACCCGCGCGCCGGAGATGGAGGAGGACATCGCGCTGGCCAACATCGCCCTCGACCAGCTCGGCGCGGCCCGGCTCCTGCTGTCGTACGCGGGCGAGGTGGAGAGCGCCGGCCGGGACGAGGACGCGCTGGCGTTCCTCCGCGACGACCGGGAGTTCCGCAACTGCCTGCTCGTGGAGCTGCCCAACGGCGACTTCGCGGTCACCATGGCGAAGCTGCTCTTCCTGGCGGCCTACCAGCTTCCGCTCTACACCGCGCTGGCCGGCTGCGCCGACGAGCGGCTGGCCGCGATCGGGGCCAAGGCCCGCAAGGAGTCGGCCTACCACCTCGACCACGCCTCGACGTGGGTGCGGCGGCTCGGCGACGGCACCGAGGAGTCGCACCGGCGCATGCAGGCGGCGGTCGACCAGGTCTGGCCGTACGTGCACGAGCTGTTCGCCCCCGACCCGGCGGCGCCGGTCGACCCGGCCACCCTGCGGGCCGACTTCGACGCCACCGTCGGCGCCGTGCTGGACGAGGCCACGCTGACCCGGCCGGAGTCCGGCTGGGCGCCGGGCGGCGGGCGGGACGGCGTGCACACCGAGCACCTGTCCTTCCTGCTCGCCGAGATGCAGGTGCTGCACCGCGCCCACCCCGGAGCGCACTGGTGAGCGTGAGGAGTGCAGCGCAGCGGAGCCCCGCAGTCGCGAACGGAAGGCGGCACTGGTGACTCCGCGGGAGGCTGTGGCGGCGGTGGTGGATCCGGAGATCCGGGTGGTCACCATCGACGACCTCGGCATCCTGCGGGCGGTCGACGAGGACCCGGCGACCGGCCGGGTGGTCGTGACCATCACCCCCACCTACACCGGCTGCCCGGCGATGGACGTGATCCGCGCCGACATCCGGCGGGCGCTGGCCGCCGCCGGGCGTCCCGAGGCCGACGTGCGGACCGTCTACAGCCCGGCGTGGAGCACCGACTGGATCTCCGACGCCGGCCGGGCCAAGCTCGCCGCCGCCGGCATCGCCCCGCCGTCGCCCGTACGCGCCGACAACGTGGTGCCGCTGACCCTCGCCGTCCGCTGCCCGCGCTGCGGCTCGCCCGAGACCGAGCAGGTCAGCCGCTTCGGCTCGACCGCGTGCAAGGCGCTCTGGCGCTGCCGTTCCTGCCGTGAACCCTTCGACCACCTGAAGGCGCTGTGACTGTCACCATCACCCGCCCGGTCCGTCGCCGGCCGGTCTTCCACCCGCTGTCCGTCGCCGCCGTCGACCGGCTCACCGACGACGCCGTGGCGGTCACCTTCGCCGTGCCGGCGGAGCTGCGCGAGACGTTCGCGTTCTCCGCCGGCCAGCACCTCACCGTCCGCCGCCCCGGCGCCGCCGGTGAGGACGTGCGGCGGTCGTACTCCATCTGCTCCACGCCCGACGACCTGGCCCGGCACGGCCGGTTGCGGATCGGCGTGCGGGAGATTCCCGGCGGCGCGTTCTCCGCCTTCGCCTGCGGCGCGCTGCGCGGCGGCGACACGATCGAGGTGCTGCCGCCGCTCGGGCACTTCACCACGGCCCTCGCGCCGGACCGGGCCCGCCACTACGGCGCGGTGGTCGCCGGCTCGGGCATCACCCCGGTGCTCGCGCTGGTCGCGACGGCGCTCGCCGTCGAGCCGGCCAGCACGTTCACGCTGGTGTACGGCAACCGCACGGCGAACACGGTGATGTTCGCCGAGGAGTTGGCCGACCTGAAGGACCGGTGGCCCACCCGGCTGCACCTGGTGCACGTGCTCTCCCGGGAACAGGGCGAGTCGGCGCTGCTCTCCGGCCGGATCGACGCCGACCGGCTGGGCCGGCTGCTGGACACCGTCGTGCCCGGTGACACCGTCGACGAGTGGTTCCTCTGTGGCCCGTACGACATGGTGGTGGACGCCCGGGAGGTGCTCGCCGCGCGCGGCGTGCCGGAGTCGGCGGTGCACACGGAGCTGTTCCACGTCGCCGAGGCCCCGGCACCACCGCGACGCCCGGCCGACGAGCCGGGGGGCGGCGCCGAGGTGACCATCCTGCTCGACGGCCGGTCGTCGCGTTTCACGATGCGGCGCGACGAGCGGGTGCTGGACGCGGCGCTGAAGGTGCGCGGCGAGCTGCCCTACGCCTGCAAGGGCGGGGTCTGCTCCACCTGCAAGGCCAAGGTGGTCGACGGCGCGGTCACGATGGCCCGCAACTACGCGCTGGAGCCGGACGAGGTGGCCGCCGGCTACGTCCTCACCTGCCAGTCCAGCCCGACGACCGACCGGCTCACCGTCGACTACGACGCCTGACCGGTCCGCCCGCCGCTCGGCGGGCGCAGCCGGGTCGGCGGGTCGGCGCAGGCACCGCGTCGCACCCGCCGACCCCCTGCGTGCGGTCAGCTCGGGGCCTTGACCTGGCCGTCGTAGGCGATGCTGCGCCACAGGTCGAACTGGCGGTCGTTGCCGACCAGCGGGTTGCCGGCCAGCGCGACGGCGGCGTGCACCTCCTCGTCGTTGCGGAGCTGGCGGAAGTAGCCGGGTCCGACGAGGGCGATGCCGCGGCCGGGTGACTGGATGAGCTTCATGTCGTTCTCCGTGAGGTCGAGGGGTGGGTTGCCGGCGAGCTGGCGGGCCACGTCGGCGCGCATCGAGTCCAGGTCGATGAACGACGGGTCGATCTTGCCGCTGGTGCTGGTCTCCCGGTGGCCCCGGGCGTGGCTGGCGTCGCGGCCGAGCCGCCGCAGCACGGCGGCGGTGGCGAGCACCGAGGCGCTGTACTGGGCGCCGGTCATGGCCTGGTTGACCCCGTTGTAGTCGATCTCCCAGCCGACCATCAGGGTGTTGCCGTCGCCGGCCGGGATGGGGCCGCTGCCGCGGCTGACGCCGGCGTGGTTGGCCCGCCCGCCGGAGATGACGTGGAAGACGCCGTGGTGGTCGACCAGGGCCTGGCAGAGCGGGCCGGGCAGGTCGGAGCGGCCGTTGATGCAGATGTTCAGGGCGGGGTGCGGGTTGCCGGCGCTGGAGGTGGCGGCGGTGTGGTGCCAGAGCACGCCGATCGGATTGAACGAGCTGCCGGAGACCCGGCCGAGCCAGTTGCCGTGCTCCACCACCGTGACGCCGGCGGCGCGGAGCACGTCGGCGAGCCAGGGGATGGTCGCCATCAGGTTGCCATCAGGTCGGCGAGGCGACGTAGGGGAGGACGGGTGGGGGAAGACGTCTTCACGATCATTCACGAATGTTAATGGTTCGATGGGTGCGTCGGGAGGGACTGATCGCGGCGGTCGAGCGGGGCGGTGCGGCGACCGCCCAACATCTATATTCCAGTCCGTCACCGACAGGTGACGCGGCCGACCGTGCGCCCCGGGCAGACCGGCGGGTCGAGCCGGCCGGTGCCGGAGCGCGGGTGGCCGGCCGCCGTGCCCGAGGAACGGAGAGTCGATGGATCAGCAGGTACGACGACGGCGAAGAGCCCTCGTCATCGGTGTCGCCGCCGCGTTGACGGCAGGGGCCGTCGCAGGTGCGCCGGCCCGGGCGGTAAGCGGGGGCAGCCCGGTCACGGACAGCGCGTACGCCTTCGCGGCGAAGGTCACCTTCGGTGAGGTGGGCGCCTGCTCCGGGGCGCTGGTCGCGCCCCAGTGGGTGTTGACGGCCCATTCATGCCTTCCCCCCACCCCGGGCCCGCGCTCGACTGCGAGCGCGCCCGCGTGGCCCACCACGGTCACCGTGGGCCGGCTGGATCTGACCACGAACGACGGCCGGGTGCAGCGTGCCAATCTCGTGGTGTCGCACCCGGATCGGAACCTCGCGCTGCTCCGGCTCACGCTGCCGGTGGTCGGCGTCACCCCGGTCGCGCTCGCCACCGGGGCACCCGTGCCGGGCGAGACGTTGCAGGCGCTCGGCTTCGGTCGTACCGCCACCGAGTGGGTGCCCGACAAGCTGCACGGTGCGCCGGTCACGGTCGGCGCCGTCTCGGCCACCTCGGTCGCGATCAGCAACGGGCAGGGTGGGCCGACCACCTGCAAGGGCGACGCCGGAGGGCCGGCGGTGCGGGTGGTGGACGGGCGTCCCGAACTGGTTGCCGTGCATGCCACCTCCTGGCAGGGCGGCTGTCTCGCCGAGACGGAGACCCGGCGGGACGCCATCGAGACCCGCACGGACGACCTGGCCGGCTGGATCCGCCAGAACACGCCCAACAACTGCAGTGCCGGTGGCGCGAGTCACGGCCCGGCCGACCAGGCGGGTGTGGTGATCCTGGGCGACTGGACCGGCGACTGCCGCACCGACGCGCTTGTCCAGCTCGCCGACGGCAGGCTGCGGGCGTACCCGTCGAGCGGCGACCTCTCGGGCACCGCCCCGCTCTTCCCGTCGCCCTACCGCTACGTGGGGACGAACTGGGGCGGGGCGAACCGGCCGCGGGCGCTCACCGGGGACTTCACCGGGGACGGCCGGACGGACATCATCGCGCAGAGCGGCGACGGCACCCTGACCGCCTGGGAGTCGACCGGCGACCTCTCCGCCGACTACCGGCTCTTCGCCGGGGCGTCCGCGATCGTCGGCACCGCCTTCACCAGCGGCTCGATCCCCCGCCTGATCCCGGGCGACTTCAACGGCGACGGCCGCACCGACCTCCTCGGCCAGCTGCTCAACGGCACGCTACGGGTCTGGACGTCCACGGGCGACCTGTCGGCCGACGCCCAGCTGTTCGCCGGGACGACGAGGGACGTCGGCACGGGTTTCACCACCACGGAGGTGCCGCGCATCCTGACCGGCGACTTCAACGGCGACGGGCGGACCGATCTGATCGCCCAGCACGCCGACGGCACCATGAAGGGCTACCCGTCCAGCGGGAATCTTTCCATGGACATGAGGCTCTTCCCGACGACTCTCGTGGCGAAGGTGGTCGGCACCGGTTGGCGGAGTTCCTCGATTCCTCGGATCCTGCCGGCCGACTTCGACGGTGACGGCACCACCGACCTGGTCGCCCAGCTCGCGGACGGACGGCTGCGGGCGTACCGGTCGTCGGGGGCGATGACCGGCGAGGGGCTGCTGTTCTCCGGGCCCTACCCGTACGTGGGCACGAACTGGGGCACGACGAACCGGCCCCGCATCCTGGTGGGGGACCTCACCGGCGACGGACGCACCGACCTGATCGGCCAGGACTCCGCCGGCGTCATGCTCGGCTTCCAGTCGACCGGAGACCTGAGCGCCGACTTCAAGCTCTACGCCACCAGCACCAGTGCCGTGGGCAGCGGCTGGACGCCCAGCAGCATCCCGCGCGTCTTCTGACCGGAGGGTGCGGCGTCGTCCGTCGTCGGACGGGCGGCGCCGCACCACCGGCGAGGGTGAACACCGTCACACCCGACGCGCCGCCGGGCGGGCTGTTCGGCGGCCATCGACCGGTCCCCTGAGCGGGCGACGTAGGCTCGGGGGGTGAGTGTGAGCCGGGAGATCGACGACATCCTGCAGCGTGGCGCGGACAGCGGGCGGATCACGCCCGAGGAGGCCCTGCTGCTCTACACCGAGGCGCCGTTGCACGCCCTGGGCGAGGCCGCCGACGCGGTGCGCCGACGCCGCTACCCGGACAACGTCGTCACGTACCTGATCGACCGCAACATCAACTACACGAACGTCTGCGTGACGGCGTGCAAGTTCTGCGCGTTCTACCGGGCCCCCAAGCACAAGGAGGGCTGGACCCACCCGACCGAGGAGATCCTGCGCCGCTGCGGCGAGGCGGTCGAGCTGGGCGCCACCCAGGTCATGCTCCAGGGCGGGCACCACCCGGACTACGGCGTGGAGTACTACGAGGAGCTGTTCTCCTCGGTCAAGAAGGCGTACCCGCAGCTGGCGATCCACTCGATCGGCCCCAGCGAGATCCTGCACATGGCCAAGGTCTCCGGCGTCAGCCTCGACGAGGCCATCGCCCGGATCAAGGCGGCCGGGCTGGACTCGATCGCCGGCGCCGGCGCGGAGATGCTGCCCGCCCGCCCGCGCAAGGCCATCGCGCCGCTGAAGGAGTCGGGCGAGCGCTGGCTGGAGGTCATGGAGCTGGCGCACCGGCAGGGCGTCGAGTCGACCGCCACCATGATGATGGGCACCGGCGAGACCGCCGCCGAGCGGATCGAGCACCTGCGGATGATCCGCGACGTGCAGGACCGCACGAAGGGCTTCCGGGCGTTCATCCCCTGGACGTACCAGCCGGAGAACAACCACCTCAAGGGCCGGACCCAGGCCACCACCCTGGAGTACCTGCGGCTGGTCGCGGTGGCCCGGCTCTTCTTCGAGACGGTGCCGCACCTCCAGGCGTCCTGGCTGACCACCGGCAAGGACGTCGGGCAGCTCGCCCTGCACATGGGCGTGGACGACCTCGGCTCGATCATGCTGGAGGAGAACGTCATCTCCTCGGCCGGCGCGCGGCACCGCTCCAACCTGCACGAGCTGATCGGCATGATCCGCTCGGCGGACCGGATCCCCGCCCAGCGCGACACCCTCTACAACCGGCTGGCCGTGCACCGCACCCCGGCCGACGACCCGACCGACGAGCGGGTCGTCTCGCACTTCTCCTCGATCGCCATGCCGGGCGGTGGCGCCGGGAAGTCCCTGCCGCTGGTCGACGCCCGCTGAGCGGGGCGTCCGCAGGCACCCGCACCACCGACACCCCACCGCCGTCCGGCGGTGGGGTGTCGTCGTACGTGGACCACTGCGTGGATCATGGGAATACGGAAAGTGACGGTAAATGAGTCGCTCGGCTGTCCGATCGGGTGAATTCCCGTCGGCCGTTGATCTCAATTAGATTGCCGTTCGGAGTCGGTGTCGGGGTGGCCGGGGCAGCAAGACATATCAATCCGGGCATTCCTTAAGTGATTCTTAGCCAGGCTGTTCAACGCGCCCGTCCTGCGGGGTGGCGGGCGTGATCGCTTACCGCTAACGTCCCCGGCCGTACCTTTCCTTCACCCCAACGGGGGGAACTCTTCCATGATCTTCCGTAACCGTTCGCTGGCGCGTATCGGCGCCGGCGCGCTGCTCGCCTCCGGCGCGTTGACCGTCCTCGGTAGCCCGGCTCACGCCTCGGGCACGGAGACGGACCTCGCGATCGAGGTGGCCGGCACGCGGGTCGCCGCCAACGCGCAGGGCAAGTTCGCCTACGCCAAGGTGACCAACACCGGCAAGAACACCCCGAGCGAACTGTCGGTGCGGGTGGACGTGTCCAAGGTCGACTTCGACAAGGTCGCCGCCGTGCCGGCCGTCGAGGACGGCTGCGACATCGAGCTCGTCGGGGAGAAGCCGACCGCGTTCATCTGCCACGCGACGGAGAAGGGCCTGCCGGGCCCGGGTGAGACCACCGACCTGCCGATCGTCCTGTTCAAGTTCGAGGCCGAGGGCACCTACAAGGCCCCGCTCTCCTTCAAGCTCATCTCGAAGGACGACACCAACGCGGCGAACAACACCAAGACCGCCACGTTGGACTTCTCCGACGCCAGCGGGCCGGACCTCTCGGTCGTCGCCGAGGACGTCAAGCAGGCCGTGAAGATCGTCGACGGCAACCCGGTCTACTCCGGCGACCTGCACGCGGGCGGCCGCTCGGCGCTGACGTACTTCATCACCAACCAGGGTGACAAGGCCGCCGCCGGTCTGAAGATCAGCGTCAAGCTGCCCAAGGGCGTCACCCCGACCGAGGTGGAGCCGGGCTGCGAGTACGCGGCCGACAAGTCCACCTTCACCTGCACCTACGCCAACTTCGGCCTGATCCCGCAGGACGAGGACACCAACCCCGAGGACAAGCTCTACTCGGCCTACGGCTTCTACCACGTGTTCGACGTGGCGACGGACGTGAAGCCGGGTGCCCTCAAGGGTGGTCTGGTCAGCGTCGAGCCGGTCGGGTCCGCGCCCAGCCGGATGCGGGCGGCTGCGGTCACCCTGCCGGAGAACGTCACCGGCCTGCGGGCGACCGACGTGGACGCCACCGACAACTCCGACGCGTACGCCGTGATCGTCGCGGCCAAGGGCGGCGCGGGCGGCGGCGGTGACGACGACGGCGGCCTGCCGGTCACCGGCGCGCAGACCACGCTGATCGGCGGCATCGGCGGCGCGGTGCTGATCGCGGGCGCGGCCATGTTCATGGTGGCGCGGCGGCGCCGGGTCGTCCTGGTGACCCCGGGCGACGAGAAGCCGACGGCCTGACGGTCGTCCTCCATCGACCCGCGAGGGTCGTTCACATAACGCACGGCAGCGGGGGCGGGATGGGTGACCATCCCGCCCCCGCTGTGCGTCGGGCCGTCCCGTCCGACCGGATCGGCCGGACGGATGAAACACGATCTCCCTGCTGGCGTGCCGCTTCGACCTTCGATAGCGTCCGCCCGGGTTCCGCAACCATCCGTTTCTTCCCTAACCCCCCGGGGGACCGATGACCCTGTTCCATCGCTCGGCCCTGGCCCGCGCCGGTGCCGTGGCACTCCTCGCGGCGGGTGGCCTGACCACCGTCGCCGTTCCCGCCCAGGCCGCCGACGGGCCGGACCTCGCCCTGATCCCGATCAGCACTCAGCTCGCGAAGGGTGTCGACGCGGCCCGGAGCAAGCCGTTCAAGTTCACCGTCACCAACGCCGGCACGGCCACGGCGGAGGACGTCTCGTTGCGGGTCAACACCCAGCAGCTCAAGGAGAAGCGCGTCGGCTTCCTGGTGCCCGAGGGTTGCCGCGCCATCGAGAGCCACCTCTACCAGTGCTCCCTCGGCGACCTGCCCGCCGGCACCAGCAAGGACTTCGGCGTCCCGCTGTTCAGCACGGGCGGCCGGGGCGACGGCGGCAAGTTGGTCGTCCACGTCGTCACCGCGACGCCCGGGGGCAAGGTTCGCGACAAGGTCGTCGTGCCGGTGACCGTGACGAAGCCCGGCTACGACCTCACCGCCTGGGCGCAGGACGTCCAGGCAGGCGTCGTGGTCAACGGCGCGGTGGCCGACGAGCCGGACCTCAGGCCGGTGCGCCGGGGCGAGACCGTCCCGCTGGACTGGGCGGTCTACAACGACGGCAGCCGGCCCGCGACCGGCGTCTTCTACGGCATCACCCTCCCGGCGGGTGTGAGCTTCGTGACGGTGCCGCAGGGCTGCGTCACGCAGGTGTACCTCGGCAAGGAGCAGGCGTTCTGCGAGGACGCCGGCGCGACCATCCGCCGGGGGCAGTACTACACCGCCGACGTGACGGTGAAGGTCGGCGACGACGTGACCGAGCCGGTGCTGCGGGAGGGCGACCTCTTCGCGTACGGGCTGGACGTCGCCGAGGGCGAGCCGGAGGAGGAGCCGCGGATCGCCGGCCAGGCGCAGCGGAAGGCCTTCTCCGAGGCCGACATGGGGGACAACCACACGTTCTTCGAGGCCTTCGTCGACCTGTCGGCGCAGCCGACCCCGACCCCGACCGGTGAGCCGACGCCGACCCCGACGGCGACCCCGACCGGCGTACCCACGGCGGCCCCGACCACCACCCCCGGTGGCGGTGGCGGCGGCGACGGCGGGCTGCCGGTGACCGGCGTGCAGGCCGGGCTGATCGGAGGCATCGGCGCGGCCGTGCTGCTGGCCGGCGGCGCGCTGCTGCTGCTCTCCCGGCGGCGCAGGGTCGTCCTGGTGGCGCCCGGCGACGAGAAGTCGACCGACTGACGTACGACGACGCGGGGGCGGGGTGGGCGACCATCCCGCCCCCGCGGCGTGTCCGGGGTGGTGGGGCGGCCGACCCACCGGCCGCCCGCGTGGGCCGGACTGGCAGAGTGGAGGGGTGAGCCGTACCCCGCAGGGCCAGCGCGCCAACCTGGACAAGCAGCCGCACGAGGTCGCCGCGATGTTCGACGGCGTGGCGGCTCGCTACGACCTGACCAACACCGTCCTCTCCTTCGGGCAGGACCGGTTCTGGCGCCGGGCCACCCGGGCCGCGCTCGACCTGCGGCCTGGTGAGCGGGTGCTCGACGTGGGCGCCGGCACCGGCGTGTCCACCGAGGAACTGGCCCAGTCGGGCGCGTACGCGGTGGGCGCCGACCTGTCCCTCGGCATGCTGCGCGTCGGCAAGCGCACCCGTCCCCAGGTGCCGCTGCTGGCCGGGGACGCGTTGAAGCTGCCCTTCGCCGACGCCAGCTTCGACGCGGTGACCATCTCGTTCGCGCTGCGCAACGTGAACGACACCGACGCCGCCCTGCGGGAGTTGGCCCGGGTCACCAGGCCGGGCGGCCGGCTGGTGGTGTGCGAGTTCAGCACCCCGGTGAACCCGGCGTTCCGCACGGTCTACCTGTCGTACCTGATGCGTTCGCTGCCGAGCGTGGCCCGCACCGTCTCCAGCAACCCCGACGCGTACGTCTACCTGGCGGAGTCGATCCGGGCGTGGCCCGACCAGCCGGCCCTGGCCGCGCGGATCGGCGCGGCGGGCTGGGGCAGGGTGGCCTGGCGCAACCTGACCGGCGGGATCGCGGCGTTGCACCGCGCGGTGCGCGTCTAGACCTGTTCGGCGCCCTTTCCCTGAATATCCGTTTTTGCTCCACTTTGTTCCGTAAGCTCGCCCCCATGACGGGACGACACCAGGCGGTCGGCGCGGAGGCCACCGACGACGACGCGACCGAGCTCATCGCCCAGCTCAAGGAGCTGGCCGGCGCGGATCCCGCCGACGTCCGTCAGGTCGTGGCCGAGGTGCTGGCCGCCCTGGACCGCGCCGCCGGCGGCGCGCTGCGCGAGCACCTGCCGGAGACGATCCGGCACGACGCCGGCCTGGATCCGGCCGCCTCCGCCCGGCACTGAGGCCCGCCCCGGCGCCCCGCCTCCGACCTCGGCCGACGTGTCTCCGGCAAGTTAGGTACCCCTGGTCCGGCGTGGTCATGACGTCGGTCATAGACTCCCACCGTCTGGCTTGTGAAGCATTTCACGAGCATGCGGGAGGAGGCGCGGGATGGCCGCGGTGGAGCATGACGCCGACGTGATCGTCGTGGGCGCCGGTCCCGGTGGGTCGGCTACCGCATACCACCTGGCTCGGCACGGCGTACGGGTGCTGCTGCTGGAGAAGACCGAGTTCCCCCGGGAGAAGGTCTGCGGCGACGGGCTGACCCCGCGCGCGGTGCGGCAGCTCATCCGGATGGGCGTGGACACCTCGCCCGAGGCGGGCTGGCTGCACAACCGGGGCCTGCGGGTCATCGGCGGCGGCGTCCGGCTGGAGCTGGACTGGCCCGACCTGGCGAGCTTCCCCAACTACGGCCTGGTGCGCACCCGGCTCGACTTCGACGACCTGCTCGCCCGGCGCGCCGTCGAGGCCGGCGCCGAGCTGCGTACCGGCGTGAACGTCACCGGCCCGGTGCTGGGCCCGGACGGCCGGGTCACCGGCGTCGAGGCGGAGGTCGGCCCGGGCAAGGAGCCCGCCACCTTCCACGCGCCGCTGGTCGTCGCGGCCGACGGGGTCTCCGGCCGCTTCCCGCTCGCCCTCGGGCTGGCCAAGCGCGAGGACCGGCCGATCGGCGTCGCCGTCCGGCGCTACTACCGCTCGCCCGCCAAGCACGACGACAACTACCTGGAGTCCTGGCTCGAGCTGCGCAGCAAGGACAGCGGCGACAACCTGCTGCCCGGGTACGGCTGGATCTTCGGGCTAGGCGACGGCCGGGTCAACGTCGGCCTCGGGGTGCTCAACTCCTCGTCCGCGTTCGGCAAGACCAACTACCGCCGGCTGCTCACCGACTGGCTGGCCAACACGCCCGCCGACTGGGGCATGACCGACGAGGCGAACGCGGAGGGGCCGATCCTCGGCGCCGCGCTCCCCATGGGCTTCAACCGGGTGCCGCACTACACCCGGGGCGTGATGCTGGTCGGCGACTCCGGCGGCATGGTCAACCCGTTCAACGGCGAGGGCATCGCGTACGCGATGGAGTCCGGCGAGCTGGCCGCGGAGGTCGCCGTGCAGGCGCTCGCGCGCCCGGCCGGCGCGGACCGGGAGCGTGCGCTGACGGCGTACTCGACGGAGCTGAAGCTCCGCTTCGGCGGCTACTACCGGCTCGGCGGCATCTTCGTGAAGCTCATCGGCCGCCCCGAGATCATGCGGATGGCCACGAAGCACGGGATGCCGCACCCGATGCTGATGCGCTTCGTGCTCAAGCTGCTGGCCAACCTGACCGACCCCCGCGACGGGGACGCGATGGACCGCGTCATCAACACGATGACGAGAGTGGCGCCCGCCGTGTAGCCCGAGGAACGAGCCTGCGAGCGCCCGCGGTCGCGACGAAGGCAGCCCCGTGTGACGGCCCCGTCCACGGTCTGCGATGACCGCAGGTGCGGACAGGGGAGATCGACCCCCGCCGACGACCGTCGCGAGGGACGTGAATAGTGTGATTTTTGACAAGGACCAGGGGCAGGGAAGGACGAGCAGGAGAAAACGATGTCGCTCTCGCCTTATGCACCGATCATCGGGCTGTTCGCCCTCGCCGCGGGGTTCGCGCTGTTCTCCGTGGCCGCTGCCCGCTTCGCCGGTCCCCGGCGCTACAACAAGGCCAAGCTCGAGGCGTACGAGTGCGGCATCGAGCCCAGCCCGCAGCCGGTCGGCGGCGGCCGGTTCCCGATCAAGTTCTACCTGACGGCGATGCTCTTCATCGTCTTCGACATCGAGATCATCTTCCTCTACCCCTGGGCGGTCTCGTTCGACGCCCTGCCGATCTTCGGCTTCGTGGAGATGGTCCTGTTCATCGTCGCTGTCTTCGTCGCCTACGCCTACGTCTGGCGGCGTGGCGGCCTGGACTGGGACTGAGGGAGGAACCTCAGATGGGTATCGAGGAGAAGCTTCCCGCCGGTGTCCTGCTCACCTCGGTGGAGAAGCTGGTCAACTGGTCGCGGAAGACGTCGGTCTGGGGGGCCACCTTCGGTCTGGCCTGCTGCGCGATCGAGATGATGGCCGCCGGTGGTCCGCACTACGACATGGGCCGCTGGGGCATGGAGGTCTTCCGGGCCTCGCCCCGGCAGGCCGACCTGATGATCGTGGCCGGCCGGGTGAGCCAGAAGATGGCCCCCGTGCTGCGCCAGATCTACGACCAGATGGCGGAGCCCCGCTGGGTCATCTCGATGGGCGTCTGCGCCAGCAGCGGCGGCATGTTCAACAACTACGCCATCGTGCAGGGCGTCGACCACATCGTCCCGGTCGACATGTACCTGCCCGGTTGCCCGCCCCGGCCCGAGATGCTCATCGACGCGGTCCTCAAGCTGCGCGAGAAGATCGGGCACGAGCCGCTCGGCCCGAACGGCCGCAAGATGCTCGAGGCGCGCAAGGCCCGCGGCGACGTCCCGGTCGTCCCCTACGGCTCGATGCCGTCGTCGTACCGCAGCGACAAGGCCCGGCGGGCCGAGTGGACCAAGGCGGTCCGTGAGGGTCGCGAGGAGCAGCTGCGGATCGAGAACTGGATGAAGGCCCAGAACCACCTGCAGCACGGGGGTGTCCAGAAGTGACCGCGCCTCAGGACAGGCAAGACGACGGCGGCGTGCCGGTGCCGGTCACGCCGGCCGGTGCCAGCAGCACCGCACCCGCCGAGTACCCCCCGGCCAGCCCGGCCGGCCGGGGCATGTTCGGCAACCAGGGCTCCGGCGACGTGTCCGGCTTCGGCGGCCTCGTCCGCCAGCGCCGGACCATCGAGGATGCGCCCCGGCCGTACGGGGGCTACTTCGACGAGGTCCGCGACGCGCTGGAGGAGGCGTACCCGGACTTCGCCGACGCCGTCGAGAAGGTCGTGGTCGACCGGGGCGAGCTGACCCTGCACATCCGCCCCGAGCGGATCGCCGAGGTCTGCCAGGTGATGCGCGACGACATGGCGCTCCGCTTCGAGCTCTGCTCCTCGGTCTCCGGGGTCGACTACCTCGGCGCCGACGCCCGCCGCCTGCACGTCGTCTACCAGCTCACCTCGATGACCTACCGCCGCACGGTGCGGCTGGAGGCCGCGGTCTCCGCCGAGGACCCGCACCTGCCGAGCGTCACGTCGATCTACCCGACGGCGGACTGGCAGGAGCGCGAGGCGTACGACATGTTCGGCATCGTCTTCGACGGTCACCCCAACCTGACCCGGATCCTCATGCCGGACGACTGGGAGGGGCACCCGCAGCGCAAGGACTACCCGCTCGGCGGCGTACCCGTCGAGTACAAGGGCGCTGAGATCCCGCCGCCGGACCGGAGGAGGTCCTACCAGTGAGCGCGAGGAGTGAGCTTGCGAGCCCCGCAGTCGTGAACGGAGGGCCGGCACTGTGACCACGTCGAACTACGCCACCGAGCGCGACACCACCGAGGGGAAGGTCTTCACCGTCACCGGTGGGGACTGGGACAGCGTCGTCTCGGGGACCGACCCGATCAACGACGAGCGGATCGTCGTCAACATGGGTCCGCAGCACCCGTCGACGCACGGCGTGCTCCGGCTGGTCCTGGAGCTGGAGGGCGAGACGGTCCGCGAGGCCCGCTCGGTCGTCGGCTACCTGCACACCGGCATCGAGAAGAACCTCGAATACCGCAACTGGGTCCAGGGCAGCACCTTCGTGACCCGGATGGACTACCTCGCCCCGATCTTCAACGAGACGGGGTACGCGCTGGCGGTGGAGAAGCTGCTCGGGATCTCCGACCAGATCACCGAGCGGGCGAACACCATCCGGGTCCTGATGATGGAGCTGAACCGGATCTCCTCGCACCTGGTCTGGGTGGCCACCACCGCCATGGAGCTGGGCGCGATCAACATGATGCTCTACGGCTTCCGCGAGCGTGAGTACATCCTGGAGATCTTCGAGATCATCACCGGCCTGCGGATGAACCACGCGTACGTCCGGCCGGGCGGTGTGGCCCAGGACGTGCCGGACGAGGCGATCGTCAAGATCCGCGAGTTCCTGAAGCTGCTGCCGAAGCGGCTCAAGGAGTACGAGAACCTCCTCTCCGGGCAGCCCATCTGGCTCGAGCGGACGAAGAACGTCGCGGTGCTCGACGTGACGGGCTGCCTCGCGCTCGGCGTGACCGGTCCGGTGCTGCGTTCGGCCGGCCTCGCCTGGGACCTGCGCAAGACCATGCCGTACTGCGGCTACGAGACGTACGAGTTCGACGTGCCGACGCACACCGACGGCGACGTGTGGGGCCGCTACCTGGTCCGGCTCGCCGAGATCCGGGAGTCGCTCAAGCTCGTCGAGCAGGCGTTGGACCGGCTCAAGCCGGGCCCGGTGATGGTGGCCGACAAGAAGATCGCCTGGCCGGCGCAGCTCGCCATCGGCGTCGACGGCATGGGCAACTCGCTGGAGCACGTCGCGAAGATCATGGGTCAGTCGATGGAGTCGCTGATCCACCACTTCAAGCTCGTCACCGAGGGCTTCCGGGTGCCGCCGGGCCAGGTCTACGTCGGCATCGAGTCGCCCCGCGGCGAGCTGGGCGTGCACGCCGTCTCCGACGGTGGCACCCGGCCCTACCGGGTGCACTACCGGGAGCCGAGCTTCGTCAACCTCCAGGCGCTCCCGGCGATGGCCGAGGGCGGCCTGATCGCCGACGTGATCGCCGGTGGGGCATCGCTGGACCCCGTGATGGGTGGTTGTGACCGATGAGTGTGTTCACTGACGAGACCCGCGAACGGGCGCGGGAGATCATCGCCCGCTATCCGGCCGATCGGTCCCGGTCGGCGCTGCTGCCGCTGCTGCACCTGGTGCAGTCCGAGGAGGGCTACGTCTCCCCGGCCGGCGTGGCGTTCTGCGCCGAGGTGCTGGGCCTGAACAAGGCCCAGGTCGGGGCGGTCGCCACCTTCTACACCATGTACAAGCGCCGGCCGACCGGCGACTACCTGGTGAGCGTCTGCACCAACACGATGTGCAACGTGCTCGGCGGCCAGGAGGTCTACGACACCCTCGCCGAGCATCTCGGCGTGGGGCACGACGAGACCACCGCCGACGGCAAGATCACCCTGGAGCACGCCGAGTGCCTGGCGGCGTGCGACTACGGCCCGGTGATGACCGTCAACTACGACTTCTTCGACGGGGTGGACCCGCAGACCGCACGCGGCGTCGTCGACGAGCTGCGCGCCGGTGGCCGGCCGATGCCGACCCGGGGCGCCCGGCTCTGCACCCTCAAGGAGATGGCGGTGCAGCTCGCCGGCTTCGCCGACGAGCGGGAGGGCGCGGTCGCCGACGGCGGGCCGGGAGAGCCCACCCTGCGGGGGCTGCGGCTGGCGCAGGAGCACGGCATCTCGGTGCCGGGCTTCGACCCGAACACCCCGATCCGCAGCAAGGCCGAGGCCGACAAGGCCGCCGCCGAGGCGAAGGCCCGGAGCGAGGCCGCGAAGCCGGCGCCGGAGCCGGCCAAGGCCGCGCCGGCCCCGAGCGGCAACGGCACCCGGCCCGCCAAGGGCAACGCGGGCACCGGCGAGCCCGCACCCGCCGCCGAGGCGGCCGGCAGCACCACCCGTGACGTCAAGGCGCCGGACGCCAAGTCGCCCGAGGTGCGTACCGCCGAGACCCGCCAGCCCGACGCGGCGACCGCCGTGCCGGACGCCCCGGGCACCAAGGTTCCGGTGGACGGCGCCCCGCCGGCTCCCCGCGACGCGCAGGAGGCGGAGGCCGCCGGGGCGGCGGCCAACGCGCCGGCCGGCGACGGCAAGCCCGCCGGCGACGCGGCCGGTGCGCAGCAGCGCAACCTCAAGGAAGCCGAGGCGGGCGCCGGTGGCGCGGGCTCCGCCGTCGCGAGCGAGACGGGGGTCCAGAAGTGACCACTCCCCGGCCGGAGACCCTGGCCAAGCTGACGCCGGTACTCACCAAGCGCTGGCTGTCGCCGGACGCCTGGCGGATCGGCACCTACGAGAAGCTCGACGGCTACGCGGCCCTGCGCAAGGCGCTCAAGGCGCACCCGGACGACCTGATCCAGCTGATCAAGGACTCCGGCCTGCGCGGTCGCGGCGGCGCCGGCTTCCCGACCGGTCTCAAGTGGGGGTTCATCCCGCAGGGCGACGGCAAGCCGCACTACCTCGTCGTCAACGCCGACGAGGGGGAGCCGGGCACCTGCAAGGACCTCCCGCTGATGACGCACGACCCGCACGCCCTCGTCGAGGGCGTGATCATCGCGTCGTACGCGATCCGGGCCAGCCGCGCCTACATCTACATCCGGGGCGAGGCGGTACACGCCGCGCGCCGGCTGCGCAACGCCGTGCGGGAGGCGACCGCCAAGGGCTACCTGGGCCGGAACATCCTCGGCTCCGGGTACGACCTGGAGCTGGTGGTGCACTCGGGCGCCGGGGCGTACATCTGCGGCGAGGAGACCGCGCTGCTGGACTCGCTGGAGGGCTTCCGGGGCCAGCCCCGGCTGCGCCCGCCGTTCCCGGCCACCCACGGCCTGTACGCGAGCCCGACGGTGGTCAACAACGTCGGCACCATCGCCAGCGTCCCCTACATCGTGCTGGGCGGCGCCGACTGGTGGAAGACCATGGGCACGGAGAAGTCGTCCGGCCCGATGATCTACTCGCTCTCCGGCCGGATCGCCAACCCCGGCCAGTTCGAGTGCGGCATGGGCGTCACCCTGCGGGAGCTGATCGAGCTGGCCGGCGGCATGCAGCCCGGTCACAACCTGCGGTTCTGGACGCCGGGTGGCTCGTCGACGCCGCTGCTCACCGCCGAGCACCTGGACGTGCCGCTGGACTTCGAGGGGGTGGCGGCGGCCGGCTCGATCCTCGGCACCACGGCCACCCAGATCTTCTCCGACCAGGACTGCCCGGTCTACGCGACGTACCGGTGGCTGGAGTTCTACCACCACGAGTCGTGCGGCAAGTGCACCCCGTGCCGCGAGGGCAACTACTGGATGGTCCGGGTCTACCGGCGGATCCTCGCCGGTCAGGGCACCCACGAGGACCTGGACACCCTGCTGGACACCTGCGACAACATCCTCGGCCGCTCGTTCTGCGGCCTGGGTGACGGCGCGACCAGCTCGGTGACCTCGTCGCTGAAGTACTTCAAGCAGGACTACCTCGACTACATCGAGGGACGTACCGCGCCGAAGCTGTCGGACAAGCAGCTGGTGGGAGCCCACTAATGACCGACGTAGCGAAGCAGACCGAGACCGTCACGCTCACCATCGACGGCGTCGAGGTCACCGCCCCGAAGGGGGCGCTGCTGATCCGGGTCGCCGAGCAGTTGGGCACCGAGATCCCCCGGTTCTGCGACCACCCGCTGCTGGCCCCGGCCGGCGCGTGCCGGCAGTGCCTGGTCGAGGTGGAGGGGCAGCGCAAGCCCGTCGCCTCCTGCACCCAGACCGTCGCCGACGGCATGGTGGTACGCACCCAGCTCACCTCTCCGGTCGCCAAGAAGGCGCAGGAGGGGGTCATGGAGCTGCTGCTGCTGAACCACCCGCTCGACTGCCCGATGTGCGACAAGGGCGGCGAGTGCCCGCTGCAGAACCAGGCGATGTCCACCGGACGCTCCGACTCGCGGTTCCACGAGCACAAGCGGGAGTACCCGAAGCCGCTGCCGATCAGCACGCAGGTGCTGCTCGACCGCGAGCGCTGCGTGCTCTGCCAGCGCTGCACCCGGTTCTCCGAGGAGATCGCCGGCGACAAGTTCATCGACCTGATGGGCCGGTCGTCCGCCGAAGAGATCAACATCTACCGGGACGAGGACTACGGCGTGGAGACGGGCGCGGGCTGCCCCGGCGCCGACGCCGGGGCCGACTCCGGCGACGTTCCCTTCAACTCGTACTTCTCCGGGAACACGGTGCAGATCTGCCCGGTCGGCGCGCTGACCGGCACCCAGTACCGGTTCCGGGCCCGGCCGTTCGACCTGGTCTCCTCCCCGAGCGTCTGCGAGCACTGCTCGGCCGGGTGCGCCCAGCGCACCGACTGGCGGCGGGGCAAGGTGCTGCGCCGGCTGGCCGGCGACGACCCGGCGGTGAACGAGGAGTGGAACTGCGACAAGGGGCGGTGGGGCTTCCAGTACACCCGTGCCTTCGACCGGCTCACCACCCCGCTGGTCCGCGACCCGCAGACCGGCGAGCTGCGTGAGGCGGCGTGGAGCGAGGCGCTGGCCGTCGCCGCCGAGGGGCTGCGCGCGGCGCGGGACGGCGGACGGGGCACGGCGGTGCTCACCGGCGGTCGGCTGACCGTCGAGGACGCCTACGCGTACGCGAAGTTCGCCCGGGTCGCGCTGAACACCAACGACGTCGACTTCCGGGCCCGGCCGGTCTCCCGCGAGGAGACGGACTTCCTGGCCAGCTCGGTCGCCGGGGTCACCGACGTCACGTACGCCGACGTCGAGAAGGCGCCGGCCGTGGTGCTGGTCGGGCTGGAGCCGGAGGAGGAGTGCCCGATCCTCTTCCTGCGGCTGCGCAAGGCGTACCTGAAGAAGAAGCTGACGGTCTACGCGATCGCGCCGTTCGCCACCCGCGGCCTGGAGAAGCTCGGGGCCAAGCTGGCCCGGGTGGTGCCAGGCGAGGAGGCGACCGTGCTCGCCGAGCACGCGACGGTCGCCGAGGCGCTCAGCGCCGAGGGCGCGATCCTGATCGTCGGCGAGCGGCTGGCCAGCGTGCCGGGCGGCCTCTCCGCGGCGGCCGACGTGGCCCGGCGTACCGGCGCGAAGCTGGCCTGGGTGCCGCGGCGCGCGGGTGACCGCGGCGCGGTCGACGCGGGCTGCCTGCCCAACCTGCTTCCCGGCGGCCGCCTGGTCAACGAGCCGGCCGCCCGGGCCGAGCTGGGTGAGGCGTGGGACATCCCCGCCGGGGTGATCCCGAGCCAGGCCGGCCGGGACACCGACGCGATCCTCGCCGCCGCCGCCGGCGGTCAGCTCGGCGCGCTGGTGGTGGCCGGGGTCGACCCGGCCGACCTGGCCGACCCGCGGCTGGCCGAGAAGGCCCTGGACGAGGTGCCGTTCCTGGTCAGCCTGGAGCTACGGATGAGCGCGGTGGCCCGGCGGGCCGACGTGGTCTTCCCCGTCGCCCCGGTGGTCGAGAAGGCCGGCAGCTTCCTGGACTGGGAGGGCCGGCTGCGCACCTTCGAGGCGGTTCTGCGCACCGCCGCGATGACCGACGGCCGCGTGCTGGACGCGCTCGCCGCGCAGCTCGACGTGCAGCTCGGCACCGGTGACGTGCTCAGCGTCCGCCGCGAGCTGGGCGCGCTGCCGCGGACCCGGACCGACCGTCCCGCCACCCCGTCGGTGGAGCCGGCCGCGGTGCGGGAGCCGGGCGCCGGTGAGGCGGTGCTCGCCACCTGGCACCAGCTGATCGACCTGGGCAGCCTCACCGACGGCGACGAGCACCTCGCCGGCACCGCCCGCCCGCCGGTGGTCCGGCTGGGCAAGGGCACCGCGGAGGCGCTCGGCGTCGCCGACGGCGACCCGGTGACGGTGGGCACCGACCGGGGGGCGCTGACCCTGCCGGCGGCGATCACCGAGATGCCGGACGGCGTCGTCTGGCTGCCGACCAACTCGCCCGGCTCGACCGTGCGACGCAGCCTCGGCGCGACGTCCGGAGCGCTCGTGCGGATCTCCGCCGCCGCGGTCGCCGCCGACGCGGCGGACCGCCCGGGCCCGCTCCTCAACGCAGGAGGTGTACAGCAGTGAACGCGGTCTACCTGGCCCAGGATCCGACGCTGGCCGACTTCGGCCGGGATCCCTGGTGGCTGGTCCTCGGCAAGATCGTCTTCGCGTTCGTCGTCGCCGTGCTGGCCACGCTGCTCGGCGTCTGGTTCGAGCGCCGGGTCGTGGGCCGCATGGCCGTGCGACCCGGCCCCAACCAGGCCGGCCCGTTCGGTCTGCTGCAGACCCTCGCCGACGGCCTGAAGCTCGCCTTCAAGGAGGACCTCCTCCCGCGGACCGCCGACAAGGTCGTCTTCTTCTTCGCCCCGGTGATCTCGGTGGTCTGCGCGATCACCGCGCTGTCGGTGATCCCGTTCGGGCCGATGGTCAGCATCTTCGGGCACCGGACGCCGCTACAGGTCACCGACGTGCCGGTGGCGGTGCTGGTGGTGCTGGCACTCTCCTCGCTGGCCGTCTACGGCATCGTGCTCGGCGGCTGGGCCAGCGGCTCCACGTACCCGCTGCTCGGCGGCCTGCGCTCCGCCGCCCAGCTGGTCTCGTACGAGGTCACGATGGGCCTGAGCGTCGTCGCGGTCTTCATGACCGCCGGCACCATGTCGACCAGCGGGATCGTCGCCGCCCAGGGCGACGGCACCCGGCTGAGCATCGGGGGCTTCGAGATCCCGGCCCCCGGCTGGTACGCGCTCCTGCTGCTCCCCAGCTTCATCATGTTCTTCATCGCCATCGTCGGTGAGACGAACCGGGCGCCGTTCGACCTGCCCGAGGCGGAGTCGGAGCTGGTGGCGGGCTTCCAGACGGAGTACAGCTCCCTGAAGTTCGCGCTCTTCATGCTCAGCGAGTACGTCGCGATGGTGACCATGTCGGCCTTCACCGTGACGCTCTTCCTCGGCGGCTGGCACGCGCCGTGGCCGATCACCAGCATCTGGGCGGGCGCCAACTCCGGCTGGTGGCCGATGCTGTGGTTCTTCGGCAAGGTCGTCATGCTGGTGTTCGTCTTCGTCTGGCTGCGGGGCACCCTGCCCCGGCTGCGCTACGACCAGTTCATGCGCTTCGGCTGGAAGGTCCTGCTCCCGATCAACCTGGTCTGGATCCTGGTCCTGGCCGGCCTGCGCTCGATCGAGGACTGGGACTCGCGCAGCAAGCTGATCGCCGTCGGCATCCCCGCCGGCATCCTGCTGCTCGCCACGCTGCTCTGGCCGAGCCGGAAGCAGCAGCCGAAGCCGACGGTCCAGGAGCAGGTCAACGACCGGCCGCACGGCAGCTTCCCGCTGCCCCCGATGGACCTGCAGGTACCACCGAGCCCGCGCACGAGGCGCGTGGTCGCCGAGCGGGAACCGGCCAACATCGCCGCCGGCCCGGACTCCAGGGAGGTGTGACGTGGGCGCGATCACCGGAACGTTCAAGGGATTCGGTGTCACCTTCTCGCACATGTTCAAGAAGGTCATCACCACCGACTACCCGTTCAAGCCGCCGGTGTCGGCGCCGCGCTACCACGGGCGGCACATCCTCAACCGGCACCCGGACGGGCTGGAGAAGTGCATCGGCTGCGAGCTGTGCGCCTGGGCCTGCCCGGCGGACGCGATCTACGTCGAGGGCGGCGACAACACCGACGAGCAGCGCTTCTCGCCGGGTGAGCGGTACGCCAGCATCTACCAGATCAACTACGCCCGCTGCATCTTCTGCGGGCTCTGCATCGAGGCCTGCCCGACCCGCTCGCTCACCATGAGCAACGAGTACGAGCTGGCCCGGGACAACCGGCAGGATCTGATCTTCACGAAGGAGCAGCTGCTCGCGCCGCTGCTGCCGGGCATGGAGCAGCCGCCGCACCCGATGCGACTCGGCGACAGCGAGAAGGACTACTACGTCGGCGCGCTGACCAACCCGGGCACCTCGGCCGGCGCGGAGCACTCGGCCAACAACCCGGGCCGGTACCAGGTGGAGGAGCACCCCGGTGTGACCTTCCCGGGCGCCGAGCAGCACGCCCAGCGGGCGGCAGCCGCCAAGGGAGACGGAGCATGACCACGCAGACGGTGCTCGCCGCGGCGGGCGAGGTCTCCAGCGGGGAGCAGGTGACCTTCTACATCCTGGCTCCGCTGGCGCTGATCGGCGCGATCGGTATGGTCGCGGCGCGCAACGCCGTGCACTCGGCCCTCTGGCTGGTGCTGACGATGCTCTGCCTGGGCGTCTTCTACGTCCTGCAGGCCGGGCCGTTCATCGGCATGGTGCAGATCATCGTCTACACCGGCGCGATCATGATGCTCTTCCTGTTCGTGCTGATGCTGGTGGGTCGCGACGCCTCGGACTCGTTGATCGAGACGCTGCGCGGCCAACGGGTCGCGGCGGTGGTGCTCGGGCTCGGCTTCGCCGGCCTGGCCGGCGGCGGGCTGTGGCGCGCGCTGGAGGGCACCACGGCGGTCGGCCTGGAGCAGGCCAACGCCGAGGGCAACGTGCAGGGCATCGCCCGGCTGCTCTTCACCAAGTACGTCTTCGCGTTCGAGCTCACCTCGGCGCTGCTCATCACGGCCGCCATCGGCGCGATGGTCCTGGCCCACATCGAGCGGCGCAAGGAGGACAGGCTGGACCAGCCGAAGACGATGCGGGCGCGCTTCGCCCCGGGCAACTACCCGGGCCCGAAGCCCGGCCCGGGCGTCTACGCGACCTCCTCCTCCGTGGCCACCCCGGCCCGTCTGCCGGACGGCCGGCTGACCGAGCGGAGCACCCCGGAGATCCTGCCGGTGCGCGAGCTGGACGCCCGGGAGACGACCCTGAAGGGGACGGAAAAGTGACGCCGGACTACTACCTGGTGCTGGCCGCGGTGCTCTTCACCATCGGCGCGGTCGGTGTGCTCATCCGGCGCAACGCGATCGTGCTCTTCATGTGCATCGAGCTGATGCTCAACGCGGCCAACCTGACGCTGGTCACCTTCAGCCGGATCAACGGTGACCTCAACGGCCAGATCATGGCGTTCTTCGTGATGGTGGTGGCGGCGGCCGAGGTCGTGGTCGGGCTCGCGATCATCATGGCGATCTTCCGGACCCGACGCTCCGCGAGTGTCGACGACGCCAACCTGCTGAAGTACTGAGGGGTCCTGCGGTGGGAACGATTCTGACGAACGCCCCGGCTGAGCCGGTGGGCACCGTCGCCTACGCGACGGCGGACGGGCTGCTGGGCAGCGTCTGGCTGCTGGTGGCGATTCCGCTGCTCAGCGCGGCGGTCCTGCTGCTGCTCGGCCGGCGGGCGGACCGCTGGGGGCACTGGCTCGGGGTGGCCGCCATCGGCGCCGCGTTCGTGCTGGGCCTGACCTACTTCCTCCAGTTGCGTGGCCTGGAGAACAAGTCGGTCGAGCTGAGCCTGTGGGACTTCATCACGGTCGGCGACCTGCGGGTGGACTTCGGTCTGCTCTTCGACCCGCTGGCCGCCGTCTTCGTGCTGCTGATCACCGGGGTGGGCTTCCTGATCCACCTCTACGCGGTCGAG
The DNA here is from genome assembly GCF_035920365.1 of Micromonospora sp. NBC_01740. NCBI lineage: Bacteria > Bacillati > Actinomycetota > Actinomycetes > Micromonosporales > Micromonosporaceae > Micromonospora > Micromonospora sp. NBC_01740. The sequence continues at coordinate 1,906,804 of NZ_CP109150.1, forward strand.
TACATGTCGCACGACGCGGGGCGTAGGCGGTTCTTCGCCTACTTCAACCTGTTCGTCGCCGCCATGCTGCTGCTGGTGCTCGGCAACAACTACGTGATGCTCTACTTCGGCTGGGAGGGCGTCGGTCTGGCGTCGTACCTGCTGATCTCCTTCTGGTACGAGCGGCCCAGCGCCGCCACCGCCGGCAAGAAGGCGTTCCTGATGAACCGGGTCGGCGACGCCGGCCTGGCGATCGGCATCTTCATCATGTTCGCCAGCCTCGGCACCACCCAGTACGACGAGGTCTTCAACGGGGTCGGCTCGCTGACCGCGACCACGGTGCTGGTGCTCGGCCTGCTGCTGCTGCTCGGCGCGACCGGCAAGTCCGGCCAGTTCCCGCTCCAGGCGTGGCTGCCGGACGCGATGGAGGGCCCGACCCCCGTGTCGGCGCTCATCCACGCCGCGACCATGGTCACCGCCGGCGTCTACCTGATCGCCCGGTCCAACCCGATCTTCTCGGCCAACTCCACCCTCCAGCTGGTGGTGGTGAGCGTCGGCGCACTGACGCTGCTGATCGGCTGCATCATCGGCGCGGCCAAGGACGACATCAAGCGCGTGCTGGCCTGGTCGACCGTGAGCCAGATCGGCTACATGTTCCTCGGCGTCGGCCTCGGCGGTGGCGCCTACGCGCTGGCGATCGTGCACCTGCTGGCGCACGGCTTCTTCAAGGCCAACATGTTCCTCGGCGCCGGCTCGGTCATGCACGGTATGAACGACCAGGTCGACATCCGCCGGTTCGGTGGGCTGTCGAAGTACATGAAGGTCACCTGGATCACCTTCATGACGGGCTGGCTCGCGATCATCGGCATCCCGCCGCTGTCCGGCTTCTTCTCCAAGGAGCCGATCATCGTGGCGGCGTTCGAGCGGGAGGACTGGACCGCCTGGCTCTTCGGTGGCGCGGCCCTGCTCGGTGCCGGGCTCACCGCGTTCTACATGACCCGGCTCTTCGTGCTCACCTTCCACGGGCCGAAGCGCTGGACCGAGGACATCGGGCAGCCGCACGAGTCGCCGAAGCTGATGACCATCCCGCTGATCCTGCTGGCGGTCGGCTCGGTGGGGGCGGGCTGGCTGCTCTCCACCTCGGTGCCGGACTGGCTCACCGCCACGGCCGGACTCGGTGCGGCAGAGGGGGAGCACCACCCGGTGCTCTCGCACACCGTGATCACGATCCTGTCGATCCTGGTCACCGTGCTCGGTGCCGGGCTGGCCTGGTTCCTGTTCCGGAGCGGCACGGCCACCGCGCCGCAGCCGGCCGGGGTGCTGGTCACCGCCGCCCGCCGCAACCTCTACACGGACGCGGTCAACGAGGCGATCTTCGAGAAGCCGGGCATCTTCCTCACCCGGGCACTGGTCTACCTCGACAACCGGGGCGTCGACGGGCTGGTCAACGGCCTCGCGGCGGGGATCGGTGGCGGCTCGGGTCGACTCCGGCGGCTCCAGACGGGCTTCGTCCGGTCGTACGCCACCTCGATCCTGACCGGCGCGCTGCTGGTCCTGGCGGCGTTCCTGGCCGTCGAGGCGGGGTGGCTGGCGTGATCGACCTCTTCCAGGCGGCCGTCTCCGGCGGACCGCGCAGTGACGACGGAGGTAAGGCCGCATAATGTCCGACTTCCCGTTCCTCTCGGTGCTCACCGTGGCACCGCTGGTCGGCGCCCTGGTGGTGGCCTTCCTGCCGCGCAGCCGGCCGGAGTTGGCCAAGCAGGTGGCGCTCGGCTGGTCGCTGCTGGTGCTGGTGCTGTCGGTGGTCATGTGGGTGACCTTCGAGGTTGGTGGCGACCGCTTCCAGTTCCGTGAGTCCTACACCTGGATTCCGAACTGGGGCGTCAGCTTCACCTTCGCCGCCGACGGCATCGCGCTGGTGATGCTGATGCTGATCGCGGTGCTCGTACCGCTGGTGATCCTGGCGTCCTGGCACGACGCCGAGTCGTCCAAGCGGTCGGTGCCGGTCTACTTCGCCCTGCTGCTCGTCCTCGAGTGCACGATGATCGGCGTCTTCGCCGCCGCCGACGTGTTCCTGTTCTACGTGTTCTTCGAGGTCATGCTGGTGCCGATGTACTTCCTCATCGGCAGCTACGGCGGCCACCAGCGGCAGTACGCGGCCGTTAAGTTCTTCCTCTACTCGCTGGTCGGCGGTCTGTTCATGCTCGCCGCGGTGATCGGCCTCTGGGTCGTCGGCGGGAAGACCTTCGACTGGCAGGCGCTGTCCCAGGTGGACATCTCCACCGGCACGGAGCGTTGGCTGTTCCTCGGTTTCTTCCTGGCGTTCGCGATCAAGGCGCCGTTCTTCCCGTTCCACACCTGGCTGCCGGACGCCGGTGGCGCGGCCCCGGCGGGTGCGGCGGCGCTGCTCGTCGGCGTGCTCGACAAGGTCGGCACGTTCGGCATCCTGCGCTACTGCCTGCCGCTGTTCCCGGACGCGGCCAAGTGGTTCGCCCCGTGGGCGCTGGCGCTGGGCGTGATCGGCATCATCTACGCCGCGCTGCTGGCGGTCGGCCAGAACGACCTGAAGCGGCTGGTGTCGTACACCTCGATCGCGCACTTCGGCTTCATCGGGGTGGGCATCTTCGCCTTCACCACGCAGGCCGGCACCGGCGCGGTGCTCTACATGGTCAACCACGGGCTCGCCACCGGCCTGCTCTTCCTGGTGGTGGGCATGCTCATCGCCCGGCGGGGCTCGGCGCTGATCAGCGACTTCGGCGGCGCAGGCAAGCTGGTGCCGATCCTGGCCGGAGTGCTCTTCTTCGCCGGTCTGGCCTCGCTCGCGCTGCCCGGCACCGCGCCGTTCGTCTCCGAGTTCCTGGTGCTGATCGGCACGTTCACGGTGAACAAGCCGGTCGCGGTGATCGCGACGCTCGGCATCATCCTGGCCGCCGCGTACGTGCTGTGGATGGTGCAGCGCACCACCCAGGGCACGCTCAACCCGGCGCTCACCCAGATCGACGGCATGAAGCGTGACCTGAACCTGCGCGAGAAGTTCGTGGTCGCGCCGCTGATCGCGCTGATCGTGCTGCTCGGCTTCTACCCGAAGCCGGTCACCGATGTGATCAACCCGGCCGTGCAGGCGACCATGCAGGACGTCGGCCGGACCGACCCCGCCCCGACGTCGGGCGGAACCGTCCAGGAGGCGGCAAAGTGAGCGCGAGGAGCGAGCTTGCGAGCCCCGCAGTCGCGAACGAAAGGTTTGCAGCGGTGAGCGCGAGGAGTGAACGAGCGGAGCGAGTGAGCCCCGCAGTCGCGAACGAAAGGTTTGCGCAGTGACCGAGCTCAAGTTGCCGTCGATCGACTACGCGGCGCTCGCTCCGACCCTGATCATGCTGGGCGCCGCTCTGCTGGGCGTGCTGGTCGAGGCGTTCGTGCCCCGCCGGCTCCGGCACGTGGTCCAGCTGTCGATGGCCCTGCTGGCGGTGCTCGCCGCGCTGACCATGGTGGTGCTGGCGGCCGACGAGCGGAAGATCACGATCGGCGGGGCGATCGCGGTAGACGGGCCGACGCTCTTCCTCCAGGGCGCGATCCTGGTCCTCGCCGCGATGGCGCTGCTGCTCATCGGCGAGCGTTCGGTGGAGCGGGGCGGGGCGTTCGTCGCCCAGGCCGCCGTCACCGCCGAGTCGGCCGACGACCGGCGGCAGGCCGAGGGCAAGAACGGCCTCACCGAGGTCTACCCGCTGACGACGTTCGCGATCGGCGGCATGCTGATCTTCGTGGCGGCGAACGACCTGCTGACCATGTTCATCGCGCTCGAGGTCTTCTCGCTGCCGCTCTACCTGCTCTGCGCGCTGGCCCGCCGCCGGCGGCTGCTGAGCCAGGAGGCCGCGCTGAAGTACTTCATGCTCGGCGCGTACGCCTCGGCCTTCTTCCTGTTCGGCGTGGCCCTGATCTACGGCTTCACGGCGGGCATCCCGGGTCGGCAGGCGGGTGTCGACTTCGCCACCATCGACGCCGCGGTCGAGAACTCCCCGGCCAGCCCGGTGCTGCTCTTCGCCGGCATGGCGCTGCTCGCCATCGGGCTGCTCTTCAAGGCGGCGGCGGCCCCCTTCCACGTCTGGACCCCGGACGTCTACCAGGGCGCGCCGACCCCGGTCACCGGTCTCATGGCCGCCTGCACGAAGGTCGCCGCGTTCGGCGCCCTGCTGCGGGTGTTCCACGTCGCGTTCGACGGGGCCCGGTGGGACTTCACCCCGGTCCTCGGCGTCGTGGCGGTGCTGACCATGCTGGTCGGCGCGGTGCTGGCTGTCACGCAGACCGACATCAAGCGGCTGCTGGCGTACTCCTCCATCGCCAACGCCGGTTACCTGCTGGTCGGCGTGCTGGCGCCGGGCGCCGACGGGATCTCCGGGACGATGTTCTACCTGGTCGCGTACGGCTTCTCGGTGCTCGCCGCGTTCGCCGTGGTGACCCTGGTGCGCGACGCCGACGGGGAGGCCACCCACCTGTCCCGCTGGGCCGGGCTGGGACGGCGTTCGCCGTTCTACGCGGGGATCTTCACCTTCATCCTGCTGGCCTTCGCCGGAATCCCGCTGACCAGCGGCTTCACGAGCAAGTTCGCGGTCTTCGGCCCGGCGCTCGAGGGCGGGCAGGCGTGGCTGGTGATCGCCGGCGTGCTGACCAGCATGGTGCTGGCCTTCCCGTACCTGCGGGTCGTGGTGATGATGTGGCTCTCCGAGCCCGGCGAGTCGACGCCGACCGTCGCCGTGCCCGGCGGGCTGACCTCGGCCGCGCTGATGATCGGCGTGCTCGCCACGCTGGTGCTCGGTGTGGCGCCCGCGCCGCTGCTCGACCTGGCAACCGGCGCCGCCGAATTTGTCAGATGACCGACGCTCACGCCCGCGGGGGCCGGTACGCCACGGCGTGCCGGCCCCCGCGCCGTATCCCCCGTCCCTGGCAGGTCGGAGGGGTGTGGCATGGTTGATGGCGTGGTGAATCCGGCTGGCGAGCGTTCAGGTGCCTCCGGGTCCGGCGGCCGTCGGACCAGGGTGAGCACGAGTCAGTTCGGCGCGCTCGGCCTCTATCTCGCCGATCCCCGCGTCGAGGCGTCCGTGCTGGGCCTGTTGGAGGGCGTCGAGTCCGAGCTGCGGGCGAGCGTGGCCAGCGCCGACCCGTTCGTGACGGAGGCCGCCCGGCACCTCGTGGAGGCCGGCGGCAAGCGGTTCCGCCCGCTGCTGGTGGCGCTGGGCGCCCAGTTCGGCGATCCCACAGGGCCACAGGTCGTGCCGGCCGCCGTGGTGATGGAGCTCACCCACCTGGCGACGCTCTACCACGACGACGTGATGGACGAGGCCGCCGTGCGCCGGGGCGCGCCGAGCGCCAACTCCCGGTGGACCAACTCGGTCGCCATCCTCGTCGGCGACTACCTCTTCGCTCGCGCCGCCGACATCGCCGCCGACCTGGGCATCGAGGCCGTACGCCTCCAGGCGCGCACCTTCGCGCGGCTGGTGCACGGTCAGATCGCCGAGACCGTCGGTCCCCGCCCCGGCGACGACCCGGTGGCCCACTACCTCGACGTGATCGCGGGCAAGACCGGTTCGCTGATCGCCACGTCGGCCCGCTTCGGCGGCATGTTCGGCGGTGCCGCCCCGGAGCACACCGAGGCGCTGGCCGGCTACGGCGAGACCATCGGCGTGGCCTTCCAGCTCTCCGACGACCTGCTCGACATCGCCTCGGAGTCGGTGGAGTCGGGCAAGACGCCCGGCACCGACCTGCGCGAGGGCGTGCCGACCCTGCCGGTGCTCTACGCGCTCGGCTCGGACGACGCCGACGCCGCCTCGGTGCGGCTGCGGGAGATCCTGGCCACCGGGCCGCTGACCGACGACGACCTGCACGCCGAGGCGCTCGGTCTGCTGCGCGAGAGCCCGGCGCTCAAGCGGGCCCGGGAGACGGTCCGCAGCTACGCCGAGGACGCCCGGGAGCAGCTCTCGCCGCTCCCGCAGGGCCCGGCCCGCCGCGCCCTCGAATCCCTCTGCGACTACATCGCCGACCGCACCAGCTGACGCCCGGTCCGCTAGTGGCGGGCGAGCAGGCGACTGCCGGCGAGCATCAGGGCGGCGGCCAGCAGCATCGACCCGGCGGCCACGAGCCACATCACCGGGTAGCCGGCGTGCGCGGCCACGGCACCGAGGCCGAGTGGGCCGAGACAGCCGCCCGCGTACACCCCGGTCTGGGTGACCGAGGTGGCGGCGGCCGGGGCCTGCGGGTGCAGCCGGACCACCGCGAAGGTCATCAGGCCCGGCCACGCCCAGCCCAGGCCGAAGCCGAGCAGCACGCCGGCCACCAGCGGCACCGGCCCGGCCGTCGCGAGCAGGCCGAGCCCGGCCGCGCCGACCACGAGCATGCCGGCGATGAGGGCGACGTGCCCGGTGGCGCGGCGGTCCGCGAGCCAGCCGACGACGACCCGGGCCGCCACGCAGACCGCGCTGCCCAGCGTCAGGGTCAGCCCGGCCAGCCCGGGTGACAGCCCCCGGTCGGCGGAGGAGTCGACGACGAAGGTGCCGAGCGCGTTCGCGGCGGCCGCGGCGAAGGTTCCGGCGGCCCCGACCACCACCAGGGCAGCGGTGGCGCGGCCGCCGCGGGTCGGGGTGGCCGTCCGGGCGGGGCGCGGCTCCCGCGCGGGTACGGCCGGCAGCGCCGCCAGGGCCGCCACGGCGGCCGCGACGAACGCCCAGCGCCAGCCGGCCGTCAGCGCCACGGTCGGCACCGCCGCCCCGGCCAGCAGGGTGGCGACGGGGATGGCGGCCTGCTTCACCCCGAACGACAACCCCTGCCTGCGGGTCGGCACGTGCCGGGCGAGCGTGGCGTTGCTGGCGAGCTGACCGAGGGCGTTGGCGGTGCCGGCGAGCGCGAGCAGCCCGAGCAGGACCGGGTACGACCGGGCCAGCCCCGCCACGGCCAGCAGGCAGGCGGCGGAGAGCAGGATGCCGGCACGGGCCACCACGGTCGGCCCGTGCCGCTCGGCGAGGACGCCGGAGGGCACCGAGGCCAGCGCCCCCACGCCGAAGTAGACCGACACGGCCAGGCCCAGCCCGGCCGGCGAGAAGCCGAGGTCCTCGCCCATCTGCACGGCGAGACCGCCGAGCAGGAAGACCGGCAGGACGCAGGCGATGGTGACGGCGACGGCCCCGGTCACGGCCCGCGCGGGCCGGGGCGGGGTGATGCCCGGGGCGGGCTGGAGCGCGGTGTCGGTCATGGTCCGGCAAACCTACGCGAGCGGGGTTTTCGTCACGGAACGTGCCTGTCGAGCAACGCGACGTTCATGACGATCTGGCATCCTCCACCCGAACGGGCATTTCGATCCGGGCCTGTTTTTCATATGGTGTAAGTCCCCGGCGGCGGAGGTGGTTGTGCGCGACCCCTTGGCGGAACCTTCGGATCTCATCCGGAGCGTGTCCCGCGCGCTACGAGTGCTCGAGTCGGTCGGTCGCGCCCCGAAGGGGCTCACCGTCAAACAGATCGCCCGGCGCTGCGAGCTGACCGTGGCGACGACCTACCACCTGGTCCGCACCCTGGCCTACGAGGGCTACGTGATCCGTCGCGAGGACGGCACGTACATCGTGGGCCTGGAGGTGGCCGACCGCTACCGCGAGCTGGTGACGGCGTTCCGGGGGCCGCCCGCGGTCGGGGAGAGCCTGCGCCGGGCCGCCATGGACACCGGCTACAGCCACTACCTCGGCCGGTTCGTGGGCGGCCAGGTGGCGGTCACGGCCGTGGCCGAGGGCCCGCGCTCGCCGTACCTGGAGGACCTGGTGCCCGGGTTCGACGAGGGAGCGCACGCGACCGCCCTCGGCAAGGCGCTGCTCGCCACGATGACCGCCGAGCAGCGCTTCCGCTACCTGCGCGACTACGGCATGCGTCCCTTCACCACCGCCACCCTGACCACCTCCGAGGCGTTCGAGGTCGACCTGGCCGCCGGGGACCGGCGGGGCATGCAACTGGAGCTGGGGCAGTTCCGGCAGGGCGTGGCCTGCGCCGCGGTGCTGGTCAGCCCCGACAAGGACATGGAGCGCCGGGTCGTGCTGGCCTGCGCGCTGCCGGCCGGCGAGATGATGACCTCCGCCCGCGTGGTCCGGGCGAAGCTGCTCACCGTCGCCCGGACGATCGCCGACGGCCTGGCCGCCGACAGCTGACCCGGCCGTCCGGGGCACGCTTGCGTGTCCCGCCTGCCGCCCGGGCGCGGGCCGCGACGACCGTGGCCCTCTCCCCGGCTGGGAGAGGGCCACGGTGGCGGTCCGGCGGCGGACCGCCCGAAGGGTGGTCAGCTGCCGATCGGCCCGCCGTCCAGGCGCCAGGCGACCACCACGCCCGGCTTGGCGTAGTCGCCGTCCGGCCAGTTCGAGGCCGGCTTCTCGACCGAGGCGCCGCTGAGCTCGCCCGGGTGCTGCACCGCCACGAAGACCGAGCGGTTGTCCCCGGTGATGAACGGGCCGCAGGCCTCCGCGCCCACCGGCACGGTGAGGAACTGCTTCAGGTGGCCCCGCTCCGGCCCCTCGACGGCCGTGGCGAAGAGGCCGTCGTTGCTGCCCAGCGCGTTGCCGTCCGTGGAGATCCAGAGGTTCCCGGTGGCGTCGAACGCCACGTTGTCCGGGCAGGAGATCGGGGAGACCTTCGTCCTGTCGTACCCGGCGAAGAAGGTCGACGGGTCCGCCGGGTCACCGGCGACGATCGGCAGCGACCAGGCGAAGGTCTCGCCCGCGTTGTCGCCACGGTCCTCGACCAGCTCCAGCACCTGGCCGTGCTTGTTGAGGTTGCGCGGGTTCGCCTCGTCGGCGGCCGGCTTGCCGGCCCTGCCCCGGTCGGTGTTGTTGGTCAGCGCCACGTACACCTTGCCGGTGAGCAGGCTCGGCTCGACGTCCTCCGGGCGGTCCATCTTGGTCGCGCCGACCTTGTCGCCGGCCAGCCGGGTGAAGGTGAGCACGTCGGCGGCCGTCATCCCGTCGACGTACGAGCGGTTGCCGCTGACCAGCTTGATCCACCGGCCCCGGCCGTCGAACGCCCCGTCGGAGGGGAGCTTGCCGGAACCGTCGATCTCGCCGGCGCTGCTCTGCTTCAGCTCGGCGACGTAGAGGGTGCCCGACTCCAGCAGGGTCAGGTTGTGCCGGCGGGCCACCCAGGAGTTGCCCTTCATGAACTTCTTGTCGGAGACGAACTTGTACAGGTAGTCGAACCGTTCGTCGTCGCCCATGTACGCGACCACGTGCCCGCTCCTGGCGACGATGACGTTCGCGCCCTCGTGCTTGAACCGGCCCAGCGCGGTGTGCTTGCGTGGGCGGCTCTCCGGGTCGTACGGGTCGATCTCGACGATCCAGCCGTGCCGGTTTGCCTCGTTCGGGTGCTTCGCCAGGTCGAACCGCTCGTCGGCGCGCTCCCACTTGCGGCTGCCGCTCGGGTAGCGGGTCGTGGTGGTGATGCCGTACCGGGCCAGCTTCGGCTTGGCCTCCTCGGCCACCGCGTCGCCGCCGACGAAGTACTGGTTGAAGTTCTCCTCGCCGGAGAGCACCGTGCCCCACGGGGTCACCCCGCCGGCGCAGTTGTTCAGCGTGCCGACGACCGTACGGCCCTTCGGGTCGGCGGCCGTCCGCAGGTGGACCGAGCCGGCGGCCGGCCCGGTCAGCTCGAACTTCGTGGCCAGCGCCGTGACCCGCCGGTTGTACGGCCGCCGGCCCTTGGTGACCGGCCGCCACTGCCCGGTGCCGTCGACCCGCTCCAGCTCCACCACCGACATGCCGTGCGCCGCCATCGCGATCCGCAGCTGCTCGACGCTCAGCGCGTCCTGGCTGGTGAAGCCGGGGAACATCAGGTCTTCGTTTGTGTACTCGTGGTTGACCACGAGCAGCGCGCGGCGGCGCCCGTCCAGCGGCAGCACCCCGACGAAGTCGTTGTTGTAGCCGAACTGCCGGGCCTGGGCGGCGGCGCTCTGGGCGCGCACGTCGAACTCGGGGGCGCCCGGCACCACCGGGTCGCCCCAGCGCAGGACGACCGCGTGGTCGTACCCGTTCGGCACGACGAGGCTGTCGAGGGTGTTCGGCGGGACGGGCTTGAAGGTCAGCGCGCCGCTGCCGACGCCGCCGGCGGGGCGGTCGAAGCCGGCGGCACCGGGGACCACGGGGGTGGCGGGGGCCGCCGCGGCGGGGGCGGCGCCGGCCACCGCGCCGCCGAAGCCCAGGACCAGCGCGCCGACCGCGCCGGCCCGGACCACGCCGCGCCGGGACACCTCCGCGTTCACCACGTCCCCGAAGTACGCGTTGTCGGACGTGTTGGGCACCGGGTGGTCGCACGCGTTGCCGCACCGGTAGAGACAGGTCATGGCGTCGCGGCTGCCGTGGCGGGTGGCGCCCAGCAACGGGAGCAGCCGGGGACGGTCGCTCATGGAAGGAGCCTCCTGATGGGGGTCGGTGCACGCCGGACCAGCCGCTGGCGTGCGTACCCGCCGGACGCTAGGAGGGCGCGGTGAGCGACCGTCGGCGGCGGCATGAACCGGGCGTGAACACCTCGGCCGGGGGTGCCACGGTGACCTGCGGCTGAACCGTTCGGGGCGGCGGCACGTATTCCCGTGCGAACGCCACCGCCGGACTCGCGCCGACAGCGAGGAGACCGCCATCAGCGACCACGACGCCCAACTGCTCCGCGCGCTGCACGACGAGCACGCGGAGGCGCTGTACGCGCACGCCCTGCGGCTGGTCAACGGCGACCGGCAGCGGGCCGAGGACCTGGTGCAGGAGACGCTGCTGCGGGCCTGGCGGCACCCGGAGGCGCTCGACCCGACGCGCGGCTCGATCCGTTCCTGGCTCTTCACCACCGCCCGCAACCTGGCCATCGACGCCTGGCGGCGCCGCTCCGCCCGGGTCGGCGAGGTCTACACCGACGAGCTGCCCGAGCCTCCCGAGGCCGTGGACGAGGCGGAACGCGCGGTGGAGGCGTGGACCGTCGCCGAGGCGCTGAACCGGCTCAGCCCCACCCACCGGGAGGTGCTGGTCGAGTGCTTCTACCAGGGGCGGTCGGTGGCGGAGGCGGCCTCCCGGCTGGGCGTGCCGCCCGGCACGGTCAAGTCCCGGACCCACTACGCCCTGCGCTCACTACGGTTGGTCCTGGCCGAGATGGGGGTGACGGAATGACCCGGTGCGAGTTCGCGCACGACGACGGCGCGTACGTGCTGGGTGCGCTGGCTCCCGCCGACCGGGTGGCCTACGAGCGGCACCTCGCCGGCTGCGCCGCCTGCCGGGAGGCGGTCGCCGAGATCGCCGTCCTGCCCGGGCTGCTCGGCCGGCTCGACCCGGCCGGGCTGGAACAGTTCCTGCCGCCACCGGAGAACCCCCGGGTGCCCGAACTGCTCGCCGCCGCGCGGGAGCGCCGCCGCCGCGATCGGTCGGCCACCCGCCGCCGGTACGCCCTCACCACGCTCGCGGCCGCCGTGGCGGCCCTGGTCGTCGGCGTCGGCACCGCCGCCCTGCTGCCCCGGGAGGCGGTCGGCCCAACGCCGGTCGAGGTGCGGATGGTCGCCATGCAGCCGGTCGCCGGCGCGGTGCCGGTGCACGCCGAGATCGCCCTCAACGGCACCGACTGGGGCACCGAGGTGCGGATGCGCTGCGGGTACGACGCGAAGGCCGGCTACGCCAAGGCGTACACCTTCCGGCTGGTGGCGCACGGCCCGGACGGCGCGACGGAGCAGATCGGTTCCTGGCTCGCCGCTCCCGGCGACGACCTGCGGATCACCGGCGCGACCCGGTTCACCGACGCGGAGCTGGTCCGGCTGGAGCTGCTGCGCGCCGACGGCACCCCCGTCCTCGTCTACGACGTCCGCTGACCCGCGCCGGTCAGTGGGGCGCGGCGACGGCCTCGGCCCGGCGGGCGGCGAGGGTGGCGGCGCGGGTACGGCGGGAGTTGCGGACGGCGTCGACGGTGAAGACGATCAGCGCGGCCCAGACCAGGGCGAAGCCGGCGATCCGGGCCGGCGGCATCGGCTCGTGGAAGATCAGCACCCCGCAGCCGAGCTGGAGGATCGGGGCGAGGTACTGGATCATGCCGAGACCGGTCAGCGGCAGCCGGTTCGCCGCCCCGGCGAAGAGCAGCAGCGGGATCGCGGTCGCCGCCCCCGCCGACACCAGCAGCAGGGTGTGCCCGACCGACACCTCCCCGAAGGTGCCCTCGCCGCGGGCGGCGAGCCAACCCACGTACCCCAGCGCGGGCAGCGCCAGCACCGCCGACTCGACGAAGAGCCCCTCGGCGGCGGGCAGCCCGAGCTGCTTCTTGGCCAGGCCGTATCCGGCGAAGCTGAACGCCAGCACCAGCGCCAGGTACGGCAGCCGGCCGTAGTCGACGGTCAGCACGGCCACGGCCAGCCCGCCGATGCCGAGCGCCACCCACTGCGTGGGCCGCATCCGCTCGCGCAGCACGGTGACGCCCAGCAGCACCACCACCAGCGGGTTGATGAAGTAGCCGAGGGCGGTCTCCACCACCCGCTCGGAGGTCACGCCGTAGATGTACGTGCCCCAGTTCACCGCGATCAGCGCGGCGGCGACGCCGATGCCGGCCAGTGCCCGGGGCCGGCGCAGCAGTGCCCGCAGGAAACCGACGTTGCGCATCGCCGCCAGCAGCAGGGCGACGAACACCACCGACCAGACGATGCGGTGGGCCAGGATCTCCAGTGGCCCCGCCGGGCGCATCAGCCGCAGGTAGAGCGGGAAGAACCCCCAGAGCAGGTACGCGACGAAGCCGTAGAGGTAGCCGAGGCGGAGTGGCGTCACGTCTCCACCGTAAGGGCCGGGAGGTCGCCCGGTTCCTTTCCGGTGACCGGACTCACCGGCTGGTTCCGCTGGTCGAGCTGCATCCAGCGGTGCGGATCGGTCATCGGGGCGAACCCGACCTTGGCGTACACCGCGTGGGCGTCGGCGGTGGCCAGCAGGATCCGGCGTACGCCCAACTCGGCGAGGTGGTCGCGGATCGCCCCGGCCAGCCAGGTGCCCAGTCCCCGGCCGCGCTCGCCGGGGTCGACGTAGACGTCGCAGAGCCAGGCGAAGGTGGTGTGGTCGGTGACCACCCGGGCGACCGCGACCTGGCGGCCGTCACCCGGGCGGTAGACGCCGAACGGCACCGACCCGGCGAACGCCCGCGCCACCGTCTCCCGGTCCCGCCCGAGCGCCCAATAGGCGTCGGTGCAGAGCCAGTGGTGCACCAGGCCCAGGTCGATCCGGGCCGGGTCGGTGCTGAGCAGGTAGCCGTCGTCGCGCGTCAGGGTGAACATGCCCGCGACGCTAACCCGGCCACCCGGCCCGATCAGCGGCCAATTCCCGCCCTCTGGTCGAGGCGGGTCAGTCCCGGTCCAGGACGGCCCCGAGGATCCACGTGACGATGCCGACGAAGAGCGCGCCGAGCACCGCCTCCGGCCAGAAGCCGTCGACGTGGAAGGGCAGCCCGGCCTGGTCGGCGATCCAGCTCGTGAGCAGGAACAGCAGCCCGTTGACCACCAGCGCGATCAACCCGAGGGTCAGCAGGTAGAAGCCGCAGCCGACGGTCTTGATGATCGGCTGGAGCACCGCGTTGACCACGCCGAAGATCACCGCGACGAGGACCAGCGTGACGACCGTCTCGCCGGCGGACGCCGACTCCAGCGTGATGCCCGGGATGAGCAGCGTGGCCAGCCAGAAGGCGAGCGCCGTGCTGCCCAGCCGGATCAGCAGCCCTTTGAGGAAACCCATGGCCGGATCGTGCCACGGACGGACAAGCTGCGGAAGCCGCGACCGTCGTCCCGCTCAGCGGCGGGACGGGCGGCCGATCAGCTGCGACTCGATCGGGGTGGGGGAGAGCAGCGCCCAGCGCAGCGCCCGCCGGTTGACCACCGCGACCATGTCGTCCCGGATCCGGGTCAGCCACTCCGCCGACCCGCCGAGGCCCAGCGCGGCGCCCGCCACGGCGGCCTCGGCCGGGTCGAGCGGTTGCAGCACGGCCAGGTCGGCGCGGCCCAACGCGTCGGCGTCGGCGGGGGTCAACTCGTCGCGCACCAGCAGCGTGGTCCGCCACGGGGACCCCTGCTCCGGCTCGGCGGGCGTGGGACCGGCGTCCACCACCACCAGCAGCGGGCACAGCGGCGACCCCGGCTCGCCCACCGGACGGCCCGGCGGCACCACCGGGATCATTGCGCCGGGGGTGCCGACGCCCCGGACGAACGGCTCCCACCCGCGCGGGCGGGCGGTCTGCACCACCACCCGGGCCCCGAGCGCCATGGCCCGCACCGCCACCAGCTGCGCCGCGCGTATCCCGCCGACCAGCATCACCCGGGTGCTCTCCGGCCGGAACAGCCGGACGGTCACCGCGCCGCCGTGCCGGTTCGTGCCGACCATCAGCCCCGCCTCGCCGAGGGTCAGCTCCAAACCGTCGGGCGCCGGACCCGGACCCGCCGCGCCCGCCGCCGCGAGCGGCAGCGTGCCGGCCAACCCGGCGAGCTGCGCGCCGTCGAGCCGGTGCACCTCGCCGCCCACCTCGGCCACCAGCCGGCGCAGCGCCTGCGCCGCGATCGAGAGCTCCGCCGGGGTGGCGGCAGCCAGCCGTACGGCCAGCTCGGTCGGCGCCGACGCGGGATCGGTGCCGGCCCACGGCCCGACGCCGAGCGAGACGGTGGTCGCCGTCGCGGGCAGCGCGAGCAGCCGGGTCACCAGCCGCCTGCCGGCGTCGGTACGCGGGTCGGGCCAGCGGCGCAGCCGGAACGTGGTCTGGAGCAGGTCGCCCGCCCGGACCGCCTGCCAGGACTCCTGCGCGGGACGGTCGTCGTGGTGGGCCAGCTCCGCCAGCACCCGCAGCGTCGCGTGCTCGCCCAGCGGGCGGGCGGTGACGGGCCCGACCCGGCGTGCGATGCGGCGCACCGTTCCGGCGAGCGCCCGCCGCAGCTCCTCTGCCGTCCAGCCCTCGGCACGCAGCACCCGCACGGCGAGCACGGCCCGTTCCCGGCCGGCGAGCCGCCCGTCGGTGAGCTGCCGGTACGAGGTGGCGACGGCACCGCCACCCGCGCCGACGGTCGGCGCCGGAGAGCCCGTCAGCAGGAGCTGGAGCCGCACCGGGGGGCCGTCCGGCGCGGCTGCCGGCAGCAGGGACGCCGGGACGGGCAGCGCGCGGGGAGCGTCGCCGAGCAGGTCGGCCGGATCGCCGACCTCCAGCACGGCCACCATCCCGGCGGCGTCGTCCAGCACGGCGGCCGGCGTGCCGGCCAGCTCGGCGGGACGCACGACCGCGCCGGGGTCGACGAGGTCCAGCAGGGCCGCCGGGCCGGCGGCCGGAGGCAGGGCGCGGCGGCGGATGGCGTAGCCCAGGCCCGTGGCCAGCCACTCGAAGAGCCACCGCCCCCGCAGCCGCACCCAGGCCAGGGGCAGCAGCAGCGCGGCCACCCCCACGGCGGCCAACGTCACCAGCACGCCCCGGCCGGCGGCCGCGACCACGGCGGCCACCGCCACCTGCGTGGCGACGACCTGACCGGCCCGGACACCGGCGCCCCTCCGCCGGCCGGCCGGCTTCCGCGACGGCGGCAGGGCGGCCGGCGGTGCCGGCGCGCCGGCCACGGTGCCGGACGGGCCAGGCGAGCCGATCGGGCCAGCCAGGCCGGACAGACCGGCCGACCCGGGCGGTGCCGGCACGAGCGGCGCGGCGGTCGGGGCGGGATCGTGGCCCGGGGCCGGCCGGTGCGGGCCCGGGCCGGTGGTCACCGTCACCGTGCCTCCTCGACCGGTCACTCGCCGCGACATCGACGCCGCCCATCGTAAGGGGAGCGTCCGGCGGGATGGGGGCCGCAGTCGTCCACAGGGGATGGCCACGGGGTAGCAGAACCGCGACGGTACCGCTACCGTCAGCGACGAGTTTCGCTGACCCCGCGCCCGCCACGCTCGATGTCCGGGCGGCGCGAGCGGCGCGCCCGGTGGGCGGGTGCGCTCACGGCCAGCCACGACCGAGGAGACGAGGTGACGTCCCGGGTGTCCCAGACCCAGGCAGAAGCAGCGGTGATGCAGCAGACCGCCGCGAAGTTCGAGCAGGTCGACCAGTCCCTGCAGTCCATGCTGAGCAGCCTGATGGCCGAGTTGGAGGTGTTGCAGCAGGCCTGGCGGGGTGCCGGCGGGCGCTCGTTCGAGCAGGTCAAGCAGCAGTGGGCACAGGACCAGGCGGCGCTTCAGCGGGCGCTGCGGGAGACCGCCGGCGCCGTCCGCACGGCCGGCCGGCACTACGACGTCTCGGACGCCGAGGCCGCCAGCCGGGTGTCCACCACCAACCGCGGCGGCATCCAGCTGCCGCTCTGACCCGGTCCCGGGGGAGGAGACATCCGATGGACGGTGTACTGGTCGTCAACTTCGCCGCCCTGCAACAGGCGAGCGCGGACATCCAGAAGGCGCTGAACGCGCTCGACTCGCAGCTCGGGCAGCTCGAACGGGACGCCGCCCCGCTCGTGGCGAGCTGGTCCGGCGAGGCCCTCCAGGCCTACGAGCAGCGGCAGCGCCGCTGGCGGTCGGCCTCGCAGGACCTCCAGGTCATGCTGCGCGACATCAAGCTCGCGGTGGACGACTCCGCCGCCGACTACCTCGACACGGAGAAGAAGAACGTCGGCCTGTTCCAGTAGGCCCCGCCCGGTGGTGGCGTCGATCGTGAGCCGGTCGACGCCACCATCGGCCGTTCCGGGCGACCGCCGACGGTGGACGACCCCGGACGCGACGGCCGTAGACCGCAGGCCGGGTCAGGCGGGGCGACGGCCGTAGGCCGCCGGCCGGGTCAGGCGGGGTCGGCCGGCCGCCAGCGGCGGCGGGTCCCGCGCGGCACGACGAGCGCCAGCAGTGCCGCCAGTGCCACCACCGCCCCGCTGGCCCCCGCCACCAGCAGCGCCCGGTCCCGGGCCGCCGCCCGGCGGGCCCGCTGCGCCAGCACCGCCGGTTCGGCCCGGTCGTCCGCGAGCGCGCTGACCTGGCGCGTCAGCTCCGACGTGCCCCCGGTCTCGGTGACCGCCCGGTACGGGTTCAGCACCCCCGCGCCGTACCCGCCGCCCCGACCGTCGCCCGGGGCAGGATCGGCGGTCGCCACGATCCGCTGCGCCACCTGCGCCGCGGTCAGCTCCGGCCGGTACTGGCGCAGCAGCGCGGCGGTGGCCGCCACGAAGGGCGCCGCATAGCTGGTGCCCTCGGCCCGGTGGTGGCCCTCGCCGGGGGCGGCCATCAGCACGTCGCTGCCCGGGGCGACCAGGTCGACGTACGAGCCGGTCTGGGAGAACGGTGCCCGTGTCCCGTCCGCCCCGATCGCGCCCACCCCGAGCACCCCCTCGTACGCGGCCGGGTAGGGCCGGGGGTCACCGGCGTCGTGCAGGTTCCCGGCGGCGGCCACCACGACCACGTCCCGGTCGACCGCGTAGCCGATCGCGGCCCGCACCGCCGGGTCGTCCGCGTACAGGACGACGGAGAGATTGAGCACGTCGGCGTCGTGGTCGACCGCCCAGCGGACGGCACGGGCGAAGTCCCCGGCGCTGACCGTGCGCCCCGACTCCCGCCCCTCGACCACCTGCTGCTCGCTGACCCGTACCGGCAGGATCCGGGCGCCCGGGGCCAGCCCCCGGAACGCCGTCCCGTCGCGGGGAGCGGCGGCGATGATGCTCGCCACGCCGGTGCCGTGGCCGGCGCAGTCCCGGCTGCCGTCGCTACCCGGGTCGAGCAGGTCGGTGCCGTCGAGCACCCGGCCGGTCAGCTGCGGGTGCCGCCGGTCCACCCCCGAGTCGATCACCGCCACCGTCACCCCGGTGCCGGTGGCGAGCGGTGCCAGCCGCTCCGGGGCGTACCGCTGCTGGGGCCAGGGGCGCGCGGACACCGGCCGAACCGGGGCGAGGGGCGAGGCGCAGCCGGGGGCCGCACGCGCGGCGGTCGGCGCGGATGCGGACCAGCCGGCCGGCACCGGGCCGGGGGCGGGCCCGGCCGGGCGGCCGGCGATCGTGGGGGCGGCCGGGACGGCCGTCAGCAACGCCGTCGTGAGGGCGGCGAGGAGCGGGCGTGAGGGGGACCGGGACATCGACCGCCTCCGTATCGTGTCGACTCCGGAACGGGATGTTAGCGCTTGTGGCGGCCCCGGGCGCACCGCTGCCGGCCAGCGATTGTGATCTTGCTTCTACCTTGTAGGTTGTACGCGATACCTATGGCCTGTGCGCGGGAGGAGGGGTGGCCGTGACCGAGTGGGAGCCGGCCACCGACGCCGAAGCGGCGATGCGGGACGCGCTACGCGCCAACGACCAACAGCTCTACTTCCGCGTCCTGGCCCGGACCGAACTGCTGTTGCCGGTCTCCGCCGAGGCGCTCGCGGGGACGGCACCTGTGGGCTGGGGCACCTGGAGCACAGGTGGCCGTACCCACGTGCTGGCGTTCACCTCCGGTGCGGCGGTGCGCGCCTGCCTCGGCGAGCACGGCGGTGCCGTCCGGCGCATCTCGTACGCCGATCTGTCCGACAGCTGGCCCGACCACGAGTGGTGGCTGGCGGTCAATCCCGGGCTGCCCATCGAGGGTTACCTGCCGGCCTGGTTCGTCGCCCAACTCTCCCGGGGCGACGTCCGGCTGCCCGGCCGCACCATGGGTGCGCGGGCCCGGCTGGAACGCGTGGAGACGGCCGCCCGGGCGCGGGCCCAGGCCACCGGTCAGGACACGTCGGGCGGGCCGGCGACCGGGCCGACCACCGGTGTGGCCCGGCCCGACGGCACGCTCCGGCCCGAGCCCACGGCCGCGTCGGCCACCGGCCGGATCCCCGCACCCGCCCGACCCGGCCCGGCCCACCCGCTCGTCCCGCCCACGCCCCCGGCGGACCACCTGGATGCGCGGCGCGGCGACCCGACGGCCGGCGGACCCGCCCGGTTCGACGCCGTGGCGGCCCCCGACCGGCTCCCGCCGCCGCGCCCCGCGCCGCTCACCGAGCGCCCGAGGGGCCTGCCGACGCCCGACGCCCACCCCTCGCCGTCGACAAACGGTCGCCCGGCCGGGGAGGCCCCGGAGCGGCCGAACCGGTCGTTCTTCGAGCCGGCCTCCGGTCGCGCGGCCGCCCACCGGCAGGAGGCGCTGCGCTCGGGCGAGCGGGCGGTTCCGCCGTCCCGCCTCGCACCCGGCAGCCAGCCGTTCCCCCGCCGCCGGCCGCTCGGGGAGCCGGTACCGGGGGAGGCGACCCACCCGATCCCGAGCGCCCCGGCCGGAGCGGAACCGACGCACGCCTTCACGTCGCCGACTGCGGAACCGACCCACGCCTTCACGGCGCCTGCCGGCGAGCCGACCCACCCCTTCACGTCGCCGACCGCGGAAGAGACCCGCGCCTTCGCGGTGCCGACCGCGGAACCGACCCACGCGTTCACGGTGCCCGCCGGTGAGCCGACCCACGCCTTCACGTCGCCGACCGCGGAACCGACCCATGCCTTCGCGGCGCCCGGCGGGGAGCCCACCCGGGCCTTCGCGATGCCCGGAGGCGAGGCCACGCAGGTGCTGCCGCCGCGCGGGCCCGGCGAGGACGCCACCCGGGACCTCCGGGCCCCCGCCTCGGATCCCGGCCCGCCATCACCGGCGTACGGCGCAGACCGACCGCAGCCGGCCGAGGACCTCACCCAGGCGCTGCCGCGCCGGCAGACCACCCCCGAGCCGGTCGGGCCGGAGCCGGTGGCGGACGCGGAACCGGTCTCCGGGCCACCCGCCCCCCGTCGCGGGTTCACGCCCATCGTCATAGAGGGCACCGTCATCGAGTCGCGGGACCTCACCGGACCGCCTGCCCCCGAGTCGGCCCCACCCGCCGAGGAGACCGTCTCGCTGTTCGAGCCGGTCCGGCGCCGCCGGGAACCGGTGACCGCCGCCACCGCCGAACCCGCACCGCCCGCGCCCGCCCACCCGTCGTCGCCCGCCGACACCGTGCGGTCCGCCGCCCCGTCGTGGTCCGGCGACGCCACCGCTTCCCTGGATCCGACCGTGTCCCTCGATCGGACGCAGCCGGTCGTGTCGTCGGGCGACGCGACGGTTTCCCTGGATCCGACGGTGTCCCTGGACCGGACGCAGCCGGTCGTGTCGTCGGGCGATGCGACGGTTCCCCTGGATCCGACGGTGTCCCTGGACCGGACGCAGCCAGTTGTGTCGTCGGGTGACGCGACCGTGTCCCTGGATCCGACGGTGTCTCTCGATCGGACGCAGCCGGTCGTGTCGTCGGGCGATGCCACGGTGTCTCTGGACCCGACGGTGTCCCTGGACCGGACGCAGCCGGTCGTGTCGTCGGGCGACGCGACCGTGTCTCTGGACCCGACCGTGTCCCTCGATCCGGGGCCGCCTGCCGACGCGGCGTGGCCCGGAGACCCGACCGTTTCCCTCGGATCCGGGCCGCCCGCCGACGCGTGGTCCGGGGATCCGACGGTGCCGACCAGCGTCGCCGCGCCCGCACCGGCGACGGACGGCGCCGCCCGACAGGGGGACGCGACCGACGAGGGCGTTCCCGACGCCGGGCCGGCGGAGGACCCCGGTCCGCCGGTCGCCGAGGAGCCGGTCACCGCTCCCCTGACCGGAAGCGCGGACGTGTCGTCGGGTGCCGGTCCCGTGCCGGTCGCCTTCGAGCCGGCCAACGAGGTCGAGGAGAACCTGCTCGACGCCGCCGGCGCCGGCAGCACCGACACCTTCCTGTCCACCCTGCTGCTGGCCCGCGTGCTGCTGCCGGTGGCGGCAGACTCCGCGCCGGGCAGCCGGCCCGGCGAGCCCGGCTTCGTCTGGCGTACGGAGGAACTGGACGGCGAGAAGTTCGTGGTGGTGCACACCTCGCCGGAGCGGCTCGCCGACCACACCGACGCGACCGTCGAGACCATCGAGGTGAAGTTCGTCCAGTTGATCCGTCGCTGGCCGGACGAGTCCTGGTCGTTCGCGGTCAACCCGGGCACCCCGGTCGGGGCGAAGCTGCCCGGTGAGCAGATCGTCGGGCTGGCCAACTGGGCGGCGGAGGTGGGACTCGGCGACGACATCGAGACCGAGCCGCCCGCCGCCGAGGAACCGGTGAGCCGCCCCCGCTACGCCCCGCCCGCGCCCGACCCGGCGCGGCCGATCGTGATGCAGAAGGCGGTCGCGCCCAGCCAGCTCGCGTACTACCTGGAGCGGGGCTACGACCGGGTCTCCGGCTTCGTGCACCGGGCCGGCGAGCTGGCCCACCTCAACACCCCGGCCCAGTTGCACGACGCGCTCGGCCTGGGCTACCCGGATTCCCCCTTCGCCCGCGACGCCGGCGAGATCTACGTGCTGCGCTGGCCCGCGCACCGGCCGAGCCTCTACCGCATCCCGTACGGCGGGCAGAACGAGGCCGCCATGCGGGCTATGGAGGGCTGGGTCATCGAGCGCCCGCCGTTCCGGGGCAACGGGTTCGCGCCGGGCGAGAGCAGCGACGTGGTGGCCGAGTTCAAGGTGGACAGCGCCCGGCTGCCGCACGGCGCGCAGCTGTGGCGGATCGGCGCGGACGGCACCGAACGGGTGGTCGCCATCCTCGACACGGACGCGCTGCGGTGGCGACAGGTCGGTGAGCAGTGACGCGCGACGGCTACGTGGCCCGCTGGAAGGGCCGGGAGTACCAGGCGAGCCCGGACGGCGACGACGTCCGGCTCTACCAGCCGGAGCCGGGCGAGGGCTTCGAGGAGATCCGCCCCGGCCGCTACGTCCGGGTGCTGCCGGCCACCGAGCTCGACGACCTGGCGTACGTGCGGACCACCTGCACCTGGCAGGGGCAGCCGTTCATCGTCCTCGGCGAGCACGACGGCTGGCTGCGGGTGGAGTACACGGGCGGACGCTGGCCGGTGGCCCGGGCGATGGGGCTGGAGGTCTTCGACTTCGGCGTCTACCAGGGCTGGGCGCCCGCCGCCGAGGTCGCCGACCTGCGCGAGCAGCGGGTCTGACTCAGGACTTCGCCCAGCGCAGGACCTCGCCCAGCACCAGGTCGCCGGCCTCCATGTGCGGGAAGTGCCCGATGTCGTCCAGGAGCCGCCACTCGTAGGGCGCGACCACGTACCGGCCGGAGCCCTGGGCGGTACGCGGCAGGGAAGCCTCGTCGAGCGCGCCGTGCAGCTGGAGGGTCGGCGTGATCAGCGGCTTCTGCATCAGCCGGACGAAGCGGTAGCCGTGCAGGCGGAGCACCGAGCGGAACGCCCAGCGGTAGCCCTCCAGGGCGCAGAACGCGGCCTGCGGGATGCGCATGGCCTCCCGGCACCGCTGGGCGTACGCCTCGAAGCCCGGCCCGTCGACCCAGCGCGGCCCGCCCCAGCGGCGCAGCATCTCCTCGACGGCCGCCGCGTCGTCGCGGGTCAGCACGTGCTCGTAGCGGGGCAGCTGGAACTTCAGGGTGGGCGTGGCGGCGGCGAACTGCCCGCGCGGGTCGGCGAAGATCGCGGCCCGCAGCCGCAGCGGGTGGGGGGCGCCGAGCACCACCAGCCGGCGGACCAACGACGGGTGGAACGAGGCCACCGTCCACGCGATCATGCCGCCGACGCCGGTGCCCACCACGGTGGCGGAGCGTTCGCCGAGGGCCCGGATCAGGCCGGCGACGTCGGCCGCGAGGGTGTAGCCGTCGTACCCCCGGGGCGGCTTGTCGCTGGCGCCGTAGCCGCGCAGGTCGACCGCGACGGCCCGGAAGCCGGCGTCGGCGATCGCCGGCAGCATCTCGTGCCAGGCCCACCAGTGCTCGGGGAAGCCGTGCAGGAAGAGCACCATCGGGCCGGTGCCGGCCTCCACGACGTGGAAGCGACTGCCGTTGGCGCCGACGAACCGGTGCGTCCACGGCCCCTCGGTGAGGACGCAGGACTCGTCGACGGGCCCGCCGCGCTGCTCGGTCATGGCAGACAGCCTAGGACCCCGGTGCCGGTCACCCCCGACGCCGACCCACGTCGTGGTCGGGATCGCTCGCGGGACTCCCCGCCCCGGCTGGCGGCGCTGGGGCCACCGTGCCGCCTGGCCGTCGGGTCGGTGGGTGGCGGAAAGGGCGATGCCCGGGCAGGTGACCTGCCCGGGCATCGCGTGGTGCTGGTGGTGCGGGATCAGCGATCAGGAGATGCGGATCTTGGTGTTGTTGCCGTCCTTCTCCAGGACCTTGATCTTGGTGCCGGTGGCCGGGAGCTTGACGCCGTGGTTCGGCAGCTCCGGGAACCAGTACTGCTGGGTGTCGTCGAACAGCGGCTGCGCCGCCTGGCCACGGATGTACTGCGGCTGGCTGTTGAGGTGCAGCGTGAACGAGTCGGCCTTCTTCAGGCTGAACGGCGCGTCGTAGACCTGGACGCGGGACCGCCAGGGCTGGCCGGTCAGGTTGTAGATCGGCCGCGGGTGCGCGTCGATGATCAGGTTGCGACCCTCACCCGGGTGCGCGAACGTGTCGTTGTCCGCCCAGCGGGTGTTCCAGTAGGAGATCAGCAGACCCTCCTGGTACGCGTAGTGGTCCACGTAGTCCGGGCGGGTGTTCGAGTAGCCGAAGAAGTACGGGCCGGTCTTCAGGTACTTGTCGTACGAGATGTACTGCCGGGTGCCCGCGATGTAGTAGTTGTCGTACGCCTTGGTGTAGCTCTTCTCGGCGGTCTCGAAGCCACCGGCGAGCGTCCAGCCCGCGGCACCGGTCTCGGCGCCGTCGGAGAGGACGGTCTGGCCGTCGGCGGTCACGGTGATCGCGTCACCGTAGAAGCCACCCTCGGAGACGCCGCCGTCGGTCTGGTAGCGCAGCCGGAACTGCGCGACCTTGCCCGCCGCCACGTCCATGGGGATGTTGACGTCGACCCACTCGCCGCCGCTGCTGCCGTCCAGCGCGTAGCGACCGGCGGAGATCTCCTTGAGCGGCTGGCCGTTGGCCGTGCCGGGCAGGGTCACCCAGGACTGGCCGCCGTCCAGCGACGCCTCGAAGAACAGGTAGTCGTAGTCGGCCTCGATGTTGTAGCGGCCCTTCATCGACAGGGCCGCCGACGACTTCCCGGTGAAGTCCAGGGTCCGGGTCATCGTGCTGTTGAGGTCGTCCGCGTTGCCGGAGAAGAACTGCTTGCTGCCCTCGAAGGGCGCGCCGTGCTCGAACGTGTAGTCACGCTTCGGGAGCACCACGACGACGGCCTGCGCCTCGTCGCTGTTGTACTCCTGCGGGCCGAGGGTCATGGTCCGCTTCTGCCCCGCGACGACCACCTCGTAGTCGAGCCAGCCGAGCTGGAGCTTGTTCCACGCGCCGAGGTCGCCGCCACGGTCACCGATGCCGGCGTCGGTCTTGGCACCGAGCCGGCTCTGGGCCATCAGGGTCCAGTGCTCGTTGTTGTTGTCCCCACCACTGGTGACGTTGTAGTCGTCCGGCAGACCGAGGTCGTGCGCGTACTCGTGGTAGAAGACGCTCCGGCCGCCGTTCTCCGGCTGGATGGTGTAGTCGCCGATCCAGATGCCGGTGTTGCCGATCTGGGTGCCGCCGGCCAGGTTGCCGACCGGGCCGGTCGAGTTCTGGTCGGACGCGAAGGCGTACCAGCGGTGGCTCCAGATGGCGTCCTCGCCCTGGTGCGGGTCACCGTCGGCCTCGTCGCCACCGGAGTGGACGATCTGGAAGTGGTCGATGTAGCCGTCCGGCTCGTTGAAGTTGGCGTCGCCGTCGTGGTCGTACCGGTCCCACTGGTCCATCGCCTTGAGGTCGGCGGTGATCTGGGCGTCGGTGCGGCCGGCGGCCTTCTGGTCGGCGACCCACTGGTTGGCGGCGTCGCGGACCAGCGCCCAGGTGTTGGTGCAGACGTTCGAGGCGCACGGGTAGCCGCCGGAGCGACCGTAGCGGGCCTCGTTGTACTTCACCTTCACCCAGTCGGTGACGGTGCCGTCGACGCTGTAGCGACCCGAGGACTGGGCCTCGTAGTACTGCTTCACCGACTCGTCACCGGGGTTGGTGCCGAAGTAGAGCTTGCGGTAGTAGTCGGCGTTGTAGTCCGCCTGCCACACCGTGGAGTTGTCCACCGCCCGGTTGGGCTGGGGGATCTCGTTGTGCAGCGGCCCGTCGAACCGGGTCGGACCCGCGGTGTCCGGGTCGGTGTCCTGGTCCGGGTAGCTCGGGTGCCGCTCGTTGCCGAACTCGGCGAGGATGACGAAGATCCGGTCCGTCTTCTCCCGGGAGAGCTCGACGTACTGGTCCTCGGTCTGGGTGGCGGCGTTGGCCCGGGTCGAGCGGGCGGCAGCCCCCTCGGCCTGGGTCTTGCCGACCTTGACGACCGTGCTGCCGTTGACCTTCTGCGGCTTGGCCCGGCCGGAGAGGACGTCGCTCAGGCCCTCCTGGCGCAGGGCGCGACGCTTGTCCTCCAGCGGGTTCGGCAGGTCGTGGTCGACATGGGCTGGCTCGGCGACCGACGGAGCGGCCGTCGGCAACTTCGGCTGCGGCGCGGCGGTGGCGGACGAACCGAACGCCAGTCCCGTCGCCGTCAGCGAAAGCCCGAGCAGACCCACTGCGACTTTGCGCACGTGGTACCTCCGGTTTGAGGGAACCGGCCCAACGGGGGTACGGGCCGGTGCTACCGATCCCACTAGTGGGACCAATGGTGAACATAGACACTCGTGTGACCGGTGGGAAGATGCGTGCGTCGATTTGTTGCAAAGTTTTGTTGGGAATGCTTTTCACCGTCACATCCCGGCCGTTCACCAACACGGTGAGCAGCGCGAACGGCCCCACCTGGGGACAAAGAGACGGTTTTCGATAAGCGTGATCGCGTAACGGAAAAGTGGGCGGCGACGTGCCCGTCGGCCGTCCCACGGGTGGTCCGGTGGGCCTTTACGACCGTCGGCGACGTGTACACGCGGCGGGGCCCGCCCGGCGAGCACGGATGCTCTCCGGACGGGCCCCGCCCGTTTTCCGTTCGGCCGACCCTGGGGTCAGTTCCTCGCGGGGGTGACGTACACCGTGGCGTACGAGTTGTCCCGGGCGGCGCGCTTGATGGTGATGGTGACGCCGTAGGACACACCCTGGTCGCCGGGGTTCCCGGTGCCCAGCACGATGCCGCTGCCCAGGCTGACCCCGTAGTAGGACGTCGCCGGCGTACCGTCCGGGTTGGTGACCCGGGTCGTGTACGGCGCGTTGCCCTTCGACGGGATGACCACGGAGGCGTCGTTGTCCCGCGCGTACGGCGAGCCGTCACGCATCTCGATGCCCGGGTACCAGGTCTTCGCGTCGGTGAAGCCCTTCACGGGCGCCTGCGGACCGAAGCTGGTGCAGTACTCGCTGTACGGCTCGTCCGCCGCCTCCAGGCACTCCTTGAAGGGGTACGTGGGCTTCAGCGAGAAGGCCGCGTTCGCGGACTGCGGGCGGCTGGGCAGGTTGTCCAGCACCGACGGGTCCTTCACGGCCGCCTCGCCCTTGCGGCGGTACGGGTCGAAGTGCGAGTCGACGATCAGCAGACCGCCCTTGGCGCCGTAGCTGGGCAGCGCGGTCATCTGCGCCGTGGTGTGGTTGACGTCGCCCCGCTCCGTGTCCCGGTACCAGACCAGCATGCCCGGGGCGTTGTAGGAGACCCGGTCGACCTTCCACGCGTCGCGCGAGTAGATCGTGTCGTAGGTGTACTTGAGGCCCTTGTCGAAGCCGTCGAAGTTGCGCCACTCGGCCAGGTAGTAGTGCGCCTGGGTCGAGGTGCCGGTGTCGATGTGCCAGCCCTGGCCGGTGGTGTCGACGAAGCTGCCGCCGGTCGCCGTCCAGCCGTTCGCCCCGCCCTCGACGTCGTCGCTCCACGTGGTGGCGCCGCCGCCGGTCACCGAGAAGTCGTCGGCGAACCAGCCGCGCTCCGCGAACGCCTCGTCCGTGGCGTAGCGGAGCCGGACCTGCACGGTCTGCCCGGCGTACGCCGACAGGTCGACGTAGTCGTGCCGCCAGCCGTGCGTGTCACCGGTGAGGCCGTACTTCTTGTTGCCGAAGTCCACCATCCGGCCGTTCGGGTCGGCGTAGCCGTCGTTGGTGGTGACGAGGTTGCCGGCCGCGTCGTAGACCTTCTGCTCGGTCCAGGTGGCGCCGCCGTCGGTGGAGAGCTCGACGAAGCCGAAGTCCCAGTCGGCCTCGATGACGTAGTTGTTCCACATCCAGAACTTCGAGTCGGCCGCCGCCGGCACGGCCACCTGACGGGTGATCTTGACGTCCGCCCAGTCCTGGTCGGCGCCCGAGTACCACATGTTCGCGCCGCTGTGCGGCGTCGCCAGCGTGATCACCTTGTCCGGCAGGTCGACCTTGATGCCGTCCTCGGTGCCGCGCGGGGTCCGCGAGGTCTGGCCGAGCTGGACGGCACGCGGCTTCGAGCCGGGCGCGAAGGTCAGCGGGTCGGCCCAGCCGAGCACCCACTTGTCCCACAGGCCCATGTGCGTCGGCAGCGCCTGGAAGATCTCACCCGAGTGTGAGCCCGAGGCCATCAGGTCCCAGAAGTCGACGTCGGAGTCGGCGTTGCCGGAGGTGTCGTAGAGGTCCGGCAGGCCCAGGTCGTGGCCGAACTCGTGGGCGAAGACGCCGACGCCGGCGTCCTCCGGCTGCACGATGTAGTTCGAGACCTGGAGGTTGGTACCGGGGATGGTGTAGCCGCCGGTGACCGTCGACGAGTGCGCCCAGACGGCGTACGTGCCCTCGGCGCCGCCGCCGCGGGACTTGCCCTGCCCGGCGTGCACCAGCACCAGGTGGTCGATCACGCCGTCCGGCTCGAAGAGGTTGCCGTCGCCGTCGCGGTCGCCCTGGTCCTCGATGTCGTAGTCGGCCCACGGGAAGTTCGGGTCCGCCTGCGCGAGGGCGCCGATCGCGTCGGTGGCGAGCCGGCCCGCGCCCTGCGGGTTGTCCGGGTGGCCGTTCATCGACTGCTGGCGGCCGGGGACCCAGTTGCCGTTCTCGTCCTGGAAGCAGCGCGAGGCCGCGTACCAGCCCTCGGAGTGCGGCACGGTGACCCACGGGCTGGCCTGCCCGTCGACCGTGTACGCGCCCTTGGACATCTCCAGGTACATGTTGTGCATCGTGCGGCCGGTCAGGTCGACGCCCCGCTTGCCGTCGGGGCCCTTCAGGTCCTTGCGGACCCGCTCGGTGATGCCCTTCTTCGAATAGAGCATCTTGTCGTAGTGGGTGGGCGAGAAGTCCGGCACCCACATCGAGTTGTTGTCCTCGTGCGGCAGGTTCGCCGGGTTCGGGATCTTGTTGTGCTTCGGCCCGTTCTGCACGGTGCCGGGGACGCAGGTCCGGTCCTCGAAGACCGTCCTGGGAACCATGACGCCGGTGAAGTCGTCGTTGGCCTGGTCGTTGAACTCCACCAGCAGGGTCAGCAGCTTGGCGGTCTGGGTGCTCGGGGCCTTCTTGATCTGCCGCGGGCTCTTGCCCGTCATGATCGACTTGGCCTCGTGCTTCGCGAGCTGCCCGGCGGCGACCGGATTGCCGCGGGCGTACTTGCGGTCGAAGGCGCGCGCGTCCTCGACCGCCGGGGCGTAGACGCCGCCCTTGCCCTTGACCTCGCGGCCGCTGCTGTCCGGTTGGACGGCGGGCTCGGCGTAGTTGATGTAGTGCTCGTCCGCCCCGATCGTGGCTCGGGCGGGGCCGGGTTCCGCCGCCGCCGCGCCGCCGGTCACGGTCAGTGACGAGGCGGCGAGGGCGATGGCGGGCAGCGCGACGAGCAGGCGTCGACGCGACCCGGATTGCGGATTTCTGTTCATGCCGCTCCGTTTCTCGGGCATGGGGAGGAGGGAGCCGGTCGGCCTTCATCGATGCGACGTCCATCGAACCGACCCGACGAGCGTGAACCTAGAACAGAAAACAGGGGAACGACAGGGGTCGACGTCTCCCTGTGGCCGTTCAGCTTCACCCGGCTCACCCGACCGACCGATGTGACAGCACGCATCCGGTCGGTCGCACACCCGTAAGAAACGACGATGGGTGACGGTCCGCGTGGGACCGTCACCCATCGGGGCGTACGCCTGCGTCAGTCCTCGTCGGACTTGCCGCCGCCCATGCCGGACGAGATCAGGTCCATCACGGACGAATCCTGGAGCGTGGTGACGTCGCCGAGCGAGCGGTTCTCCGCCACGTCGCGCAGCAGCCGGCGCATGATCTTGCCCGAGCGGGTCTTCGGCAGCTCCGGCACCAGCATGATCTGCCGGGGCTTGGCGATCGGGCCGAGCGTCTTCGCCACGTGGTTGCGCAGCTCGGCGATCAGCTTCTCGCCAGCGTCGCCAGCGATGTCCGTGGTGCCGCGCGGGATGGCGAACGCGACGATGGCCTGCCCGGTGGTCGGGTCGGTCGCGCCGACCACCGCCGCCTCGGCCACCGACGGGTGGGAGACCAGCGCCGACTCCACCTCGGTGGTGGAGATGTTGTGCCCGGACACCAGCATCACGTCGTCGACGCGGCCCAGCAGCCAGATGTGCCCGTCGTCGTCCTTCTTCGCCCCGTCCCCGGCGAAGTACATGCCCTCGAACCGCGACCAGTACGTCTCGATGAACCGGTCGTCGTCGCCCCAGATGGTGCGCAGCATCGACGGCCACGGCTCGCGCAGCACCAGGTAGCCACCGCCGCCGTTCGGCACCGACTGGCCCTGGTCGTCGACCACGTCGGCGACGATCCCGGGCAGCGGCGTCATCGCGGAGCCGGGCTTGGTCGCCGTCACGCCCGGCAGCGGCGAGATCATGATCGCCCCGGTCTCGGTCTGCCACCAGGTGTCCACGATGGGCAGCTCACCCCCGCCGACGTGCTGCCGGTACCACATCCACGCCTCGGGGTTGATCGGCTCACCCACGCTGCCCAGCAGCCGCAGCGAGGACAGGTCGTAACCGGCCGGGATGTCCTCGCCCCACTTCATCATCGTGCGGATGAGCGTCGGGGCGGTGTAGAGGATGCTGACCTTGTACTTGTCGACGATCTCCCAGAACCGGCCCTTGTGCGGGGTGTCCGGGGTGCCCTCGTACATGACCTGGGTGGCGCCGTTGGAGAGCGGGCCGTAGACGATGTAGGAGTGCCCCGTCACCCAGCCGATGTCGGCGGTGCACCAGTAGACGTCGGTCTCCGGCTTCAGGTCGAAGACCGCGTGCTGCGTGTACGACGTCTGGGTCAGGTAGCCGCCGGTGGTGTGCAGGATGCCCTTCGGGCGGGCCGTGGTGCCGCTGGTGTAGAGGATGAACAGCGGGTGCTCGGCGTCGAACGGCTGCGCGGCGTGCTCGGCCGGGGCGGTCTCGACCGTCTCGTGCCACCAGCGGTCCCTGCCCGACCAGGCCACCTCCTCGCCGGTGCGGCGCACCACCAGCACGTGCTCGACCGACGGGCAGTTCGCCACCGCCTCGTCCACGGTCGGCTTCAGCGCCGACGGCTTGCCCCGGCGGTAGCCGCCGTCGGCGGTGATCACCACCTTCGCGCTGGCGTCCTGGATCCGGTTGGTCAGGGCGTCGGCCGAGAAGCCGCCGAAGACCACGCTGTGCGTGGCGCCGATCCGCGCGCAGGCCAGCATCGCGACCGCCGCCTCCGGCACCATCGGCAGGTAGATCGCCACCCGGTCGCCGGCGGTGACGCCCAGCTCGGTGAGCGCGTTCGCCGCCTGACAGGTCAGCCGGTGCAGGTCGGCGTACGTGATGGTCCGGGTGTCGCCCGGCTCGCCCTCCCAGTGGATCGCGACCTTGTCGCCCAGCCCGGCCTCGACGTGCCGGTCCAGGCAGTTGTACGCCACGTTGAGCTGCCCGCCGACGAACCACCTCGCGAACGGCGGCTTCGACCAGTCGAGCACCTGGTCCCACTGCTTCGCCCAGGTCAGCCGCCCGGCCTGCCGCTCCCAGAACGCCAACCGGTCGGCGTCCGCGTCCGCGTACGCGTCGGCGGTGACGTTGGCGTTCGCGGCGAGTTCGGCTGGCGGGGGGAACTGGCGCGTCTCGTTCAGCAGATTGGCCAATGCCTCGCTCATGCCGTACTCCCTCGTCGCTCGGGTGACCTGCGTCTCTCTAGGGCACGAGGTTAGTCGGGGCCGCCGGCACGGGCGACCGCCGGTCCGGCCGACACGCGCCGAGCGGCCCCCACCGCGCGCCGGACGGCGACGCGGGCCGCCGCCTCGGCGCCATTTGTGCGGGCAGGCTCGCCGGCCGGACGCTCGCGGGGTGGCACCGGTCGCTTCCGGGCGGCTCGTCGGCGGGTCGCGCCGGGCAGTCGATAGCGTGACGGGGTGACCGCTGACCCGCTCGCCCCGCTGCTCGCGCTCGCCGACGTCGCCCCCGCCGTGGAGCGGGCCCGCGAGCGGTTCGACCAGGCACTGGGGCACCGCGCGCTGCGCCGGCACGGCGGCCAGGTCGCGGCCGAGGTCAGCCTCCGGTCCGCGGTGGCCAGCGCCGCCCTGGAGGGGTACGCCCGCGAGCGCGAGGCGGTCCGCGCCGGGACGGTGACCGAGCCGGTGGTGCAGGGCGCGCTGCGGGTCGCCGGGGCGCTGCCCGGGCTGTCCGAGCTCTGGCCGAAGGCGCCCCGGCAGGCGCTGGCCAGGCTGCACGTGCTCGCCGCCCGCGACGTCGTCGACGAGGCCGAGCTGGGCCGTCCGGTGGCCGACCCGGTCGTCGCCGCCCGGCTGGACGGGCTGGCGGGGCTCGTCGCTGGCGGCACGAAGGTCTCGCCGCTGGTGCTGGCCGCCGTCGTGCACGGCGAGCTGCTGAACCTGCGCCCCTTCGCCGGGCCGTCCGGCGTGGTGGCCCGGGGCGCCGCCCGCCTGGTGCTGCTGTCCAGCGGGCTGGACCCACGCGGCCTGCTCGCCGTGGACGTCGGTCACCACGAGCGCGAACCGGAGTACGTCGGCTCGGCCGGCGCCTTCGCCACCGGCACCCCGGACGGACTGCGCTCCTGGCTGCGCCACTACATGGCGGCGGTGGAGGTCGGCGCCGACCAGCTCACCACCATCGGCGACGAGGTCCTCGCGGCGGCCTGAGCTGGCCCGTCCATGCCTTGCGGGTTGCGCGCGGTCGTCGGGTCGGGGCGGGTGTCGGACTCATGGCTCGGCGGACGGGCTCAGGTGGTCGTGCTCGGTCGCCGGGCCGGGCGGGCTCAGGCGGGTGCGGGGGCGGTGCGGGTGCGGCGGTGCCGGCCGTACCAGGCGATGCCGATGGCCACGCCCACACCCACGCCCAGCGCCGCGGCAGCGACCGGGACGGCCGGGCGCTCGCGCAGCCGCCGCCCCAGCGGGATCGGGTGCCGGAACTCCAGCACCGGCCAGGAGTTCTCGACCGCGAGCCGGCGCAGCTGCCGGTCCGGGTTGACCACCGAGGGATGGCCGACGCACTCCAGCAGCGGCCGATCGCTGTACGAGTCGGAGTAGGCGTACGAGTCGGCCAGGTCGTAGCCGCGCTCGGCGGCCAGCTCGCCGACCGCGTCGACCTTGCTTGAGCCGGCCGCGTAGAACTCGACCTCGCCGCTGTAGCGGCCGTCGACCACGCCCATCCGGGTGGCGATCACGTCGGTGATCCCGAGCAGCACGCCGATCGGGCGGACCATCTCCTCGCCGGAGGCGGAGACCAGGACGACGTCCCGGCCGGCGGCCTGGTGCTGCTCGATCAGGGCGGCGGCCTCGGCGTACACGTAAGGGTTGATCAGCTCGTGCAGCGTCTCCGCGACGATCTGGCGGACCTGTTCCACCTGCCAGCCCTTGCAGAGCGCGGCGAGGTAGTCCCTGGTCCTGGCCATGGTCTGCGCGTCGGTGCCGCCCAGCCGGAACATCAGCTGGGCGTACGCCGACTTGACCACGTCACGCCGGGTGATCAGGCCGTCCCGGTAGAACGGCCGACCGAACGCCAGGGCGCTCGACTTGGCGATGACGGTCTTGTCCAGATCGAAGAAAGCGGCACTTCGGCCCACGGCGCGAAAGTCTAGCCGGATGGTCTATGGTCGGCGGGTGCCCGGGGCCCGGCGACCCCTCGGACCTGCGGGCCGACCCTCCGCCACCCTCGCTCATCGTGATGATGGTCACACTCTGCGAACATTATTTCGCGCGGAGTGGAGGAGACGCCACTCGACGTATACAGGTTCGCTCAGGCAGACTTGCTGATGCGACGAGTGTTCACATCTCGTACGACAGGCAGACCCTCGGCGGTTGCACCCCCCGTGACCGCTGAGTGGGTTCGGCTCGACCCCCCCGGAGCCGAACCTTCGACGACCCCCGTCTCCCCCCGACGGGGGTCGTCCCTTTCCCGGAAGCGCTCCCGACCAGGTGGAAGCACTTCTCCGAGGTCGGTCGGCCGGGGCGCCGGGCGGAAAGTCAGCGAACGTCAGCCGGACCCGGTCGACGTAGTCGTCGGGGGTGTGCGTATAACGATTGAGCGTCGTTGACGCCTTCTCGTGCCCCACGACCCGCCGCACCACGTTGACCGGCACCCCGTCGGTCACCAGCCACGTGATGTACGAGTGCCGCCGCCGCAGCGCGTTGGCTACCAGTCACGCCACCGATCAGTAATCCCCCATGGCTGTAGGCCGTGTCTGGCGGCCAGTGCTGGTACGTCGACGCCAGCGCTCGTGAGTGCCTCGTCGATGTACCCGCAGAGATCCTCACGCCCATCGGTGTCATAGGTGGGGCTCGCCGGATCCTCGTTGACCGCGTTGAGAGCGAGGACGACTTGCTGCACCACAGCGAGGACGACGGCATCAGACTCCGGGTCGATCTGCACCAGTCGCCGCTCGAAGTCGGACAACGCTGCATCTGTCGCCGTGATAAGCGGCCTTGGGAAGTCGGACAAGGCCCAGGCCTCCTCTGGCTCCTGCAAAGTTCCCGCTTGGAGTTGGGCGGTCTGCTCCTCGACATAGCGCAGCCACCGGGCTGTCGGTCGCTCAGGCATGACGAGAGCGTGACAGAGCCATACGACGGAGTCCGGGCCGTATCGATTGCGAGGGCACTCCGCCGCCGTCGTGGTTCGGGCAATCGCTGCCGCCAACGGCTTACAGGAACTGGTTCCCTGCGGCCTGATCACCAAGTGCGTCAATTTGCACTGTGGGAACGCCGTGGCTCCGCATGGTCCGCAACACGGCGGCGGCCAGGAGGTCGTCGCAGATGAGTTCGACCATTCCGGCCCGGCGGTTGTAAGGCGAGCCGGCATCGTCGTCGGTGTCGGAGATTGACAGGACGACCCAGTTCGGGTCGCTGCCATCCCAGAGGTGTGTGTACGGGCCGAGGCTTGCAGGGTCCACCAGCTCATAGTGGCAGGACCGGTTGGTTGACCTACGCAGGCAGCGCGTCATCCGAGAGTCAGCGGATCGTCAGCGAACGCCGTACCGCGTGGCAGCGCCGGCCGCTTCCTTTACTCCCGTCTCGGCAACGTATCCGGGAGATCGGACCGCTGGTCCGATCCAGCCCCTGACGGTGGCGGCCACCGCGGCCCGTGGCGGTTTGACCGGGACCAGGTGGCGGCCCTTCGACCAGACCAGCAGCATTCCTTCAGTGGTGCTGATCCTGGTGGTGACCATGGTGATTCGTCGGCCCTTCTGATCCCAGGTGTGCCACAACGCCCACCCCTGCGGCCGGGCCTCAACGCCCAGCCGTTCGCAGACGTCGATGTACTCCTGCTCGCTCATGATGGTCGTGGGACGGACCAGGAGGGCCCCGGCCAGGCCGACGAGCGGGGCGTCCGGATCGACGCAGCCGTCATGCTCGAAGTGGTGGTCCTGGAGTTGGCGTCCCAGCGCGTTGACGGCGCGCTGCAAGGGCGTCGCATCGTCAGGATCGGGATCAAAGCTGAGCCAGCCCTCGTCCAGTGCCCGATTGACGACGTCGTTGGCAAGGAGCTCTATCTCGTGGAGGTACTCCGCCTCACTGGGGTCGATATCCGGCACCAGCTCACACTGCCAGGCCTTCCCACGGTCGTCCTTCGCATTACACGAACAGGCGGAGTGCAACGCCCGTCCTGATGCCGATCTGTCCCGAAGGTCCCGAGGCCGTACGCCGCGGGTGCCGAGCCTCGTTGGCTCTACCATCGCCCGCGTGCAGGAGGACGACATCAGTGGGCACATCTGGCGGGATGAGGCGGCGAGGAGGTCGCCGCTGGCGCATGACGCCCAGGCGCTCGGCGAACTGATTGAGCACGACCACGACCCGGCCGAGATCTCCTACTACGAAGAGTTTGCCGACCCGGACGCGCAGGCGCTGGACGATGCGCAGCGCTCCCACGCCGGGCAGTACCTCCGCAGGCTGCGGCGCCTCCAGGAGCGAAGCAGGCACGCCGGGACCGATCGAGGCTGATAGCTGTACGGCATTCGTACGGCCAAGCCGACGTCCCTTTCCGGCGGGAGCGCTTCCCCACGGGTCGCAGGTCGCTTCCGTCCGTCACGGATGGACAGGTCCGCTAGGCGGGTTGTTCAACGTTGGGGCGGGTCCGCTCCGCCCACCGCACCACGTACGGCATCACGAGGCCCGCCACGATGAACACCCCGCCGAGCACAAGCCAACCAGGCACTCCCCAGGTGATGCAGAACAGCGCCAGTACGGTGGGAGCCACCATGTTCGCCAGGCCGGCTCCGAACCCGAACAGCCCCATGTACTGCCCCTGGGCATGGGCGGGAGCGAGGTTGAATCGCAGTTCCAGCGAGCCCGCCGTGTGCCAGAGTTCACCGATCGTGTGGACGAAGATGCCAGCGACGATGCCGGTGAGCGCAAGCCACGAGGGAAGTCCTGCCGCTGCGGCGGTCAGGGCCATGCCGATGAAGAACGCCACTCCGGATCGGCGTATGGCTTTCCCGGCGGCGACGCTGTCATCGACCCCTCGACTGGCCTTGACCTGGAGCAGTACCACCAGGGCGGTATTTGTCAGCGCTGCTGCGCCAACCAGCCACCGAGGTGCGCTGGTGTGCCCGATGATCCAGAGTGGCAGGGCGAAGAGCAGGACCTGGTGGTGAATCGACAGGATGCCGTCGAGCACGGTTATGGCGACGTACCCTCGGTCCTTCAACACCTCCCAGCGGTTGGCCGTCGGCAGCGCGGGCACGGGCGGTAGCGGCGGCAGCGTGGCGATGATGGCGGCACTGGCCACGAAGCTGAGCGCATTGGCCAGCACCAGGGTCAGGTAGGCCGGACGCGTGTCAAGTTGCACGGCGAAGCCGGCAGCCACGGCGGCACAGCTCCCCGCGAGATTGGCGACCGAGCGTAGGTATGCGCGGTAGCTGGTGAGGTGCGCACCGCCGATCCCGCGAACCAACGGACCGCGCGCCGCTCCGCCCGCTGAACGGGCGAGTTCCCCGATGCACAGCGCCACCAGGACCAGCCAGAACGACTGAACCAGTACCAGCGCCGCCATCGCCACACCCTGAACGACGAGCATCGACAGGTAGACCCCTCGCGGACCTCGCCGGTCAGCCAGATGCCCCACTGGCACGCCAGCGAAAAGGCCAATGCCAGCCGCGACGCCCATTCCCAGGCCGACCTGGGTCAATGGGAGCCCGACGACCCGAGTGAAGTAGAGCGCGGCGCTGACCATGAAGACGCCGCTGCCAAGCATGTTGACGAACGTCGCCAACGCGAGAATCTGCTGAGGACGCGTTTCAGGAATCAGCCCGCGTCGGAACAGCCTCGACCGTTCTCGCCCGTCATCGTCGACCGCGTGGCGCTTGGAAAGTTTACTGGTCCGCTGATTCTGCAGAACATGCACGGAATTGGGATCCTTCCCTTTTGTTGGCTCGGTCAACCTAGCGGGAATGCCCCGGAACTCGTTATCGCTTTTTCACCCGATTCCGAGGACTATCAGCGCGTGCTAGGTTTATTGGCGTCGGCAAGAGGGCGTGTGAGTGCCGCCCCAGGCGCTCGATGCGCGGCAGCACCCGTAGCGGCCCGAGTGAAGACCAGCAGCCTCCGTTGACCTGGCTCGGCCGCCGTATACCGAACAGAAACGAGACCCTCGCCTGTCCGGTGTGGCGCTATTCGAGGCTGGCCAACTCGTCCCCGGGACAGACGAAGCGCCCCGGCGGTGACGGTCTCGACCAGGCGATCCGGGTTGCCCGTACCCGCATGGCCGAAGCGGAAGGTGGTCCACCCGGGCCATAGCAGATCGACTCGCCCGGCGGGCGTTGTCCACAGGGCGTGCGGTTGTCCACAGGCTGTGGGGACGGGGCGGCGTTCGGGGTGGCGTCGGAGCAGGGTCTCGGGTCAGCAACCCCGAGCCCGACCGCTGGAGGCCGCGATGCCACCCCGTACCTCCGTCCCGCCGCACCGGCCCCGGCCGCTGCTCGTCACCTCGGACGGCGACCTGCTCGACGACCTGCTGCGGCTCGCCGCGGCGGGCGGAGTCGAGGTGGAACTCGCCGCCGACCCCGCCGCGGCCCGCACCCGCTGGCTGCCGGCCCCGCTCGTGCTGGTCGGCGCCGACCAGGCCCAGCCCTGCCTGCGGGCGCGGCTGCCGCAGCGGCCACGGATGGTGCTGGTCGGGCGGTCCGGGGAGCTCGATCCCGGCTGGCAGGTCGCCGAACTGATCGGCGCGGAGCACGTGGCGACGCTGCCCGCCGCCGAGCCCTGGCTGGTCGACCGGTTCGCCGAGTGCGGGCCGGAGGGCGCCGAGCGTCGCGGCGCCCGGATCGTCGCGGTCCTGGGCGGGCGGGGCGGCGCCGGGGCGAGCATCCTGGCGGGCGGGCTCGCTGTCACCGGCGCCCGGGCCCGGCTGCGCACCCTGCTCGTCGACGCCGACCCGCTCGGCGGCGGGCTCGATCTGGTGCTCGGCTGGGAGCAGTTGGAAGGGCTGCGCTGGCCGGCGCTGACCGGCGCCGACGGCCGGGTGGACGCGCCGGCGCTGGTACGGGCCCTGCCGAGCCGGGGCGACCTGGTGGTGCTCTCCTGGGACCGCGGCGACCTGCTCGCCCTCCCCGCCCAGGCGATGGCGGCGACCGTCGACGCCGCCCGGCGGG
The DNA here is from genome assembly GCF_035920365.1 of Micromonospora sp. NBC_01740. Taxonomy (NCBI): domain Bacteria; kingdom Bacillati; phylum Actinomycetota; class Actinomycetes; order Micromonosporales; family Micromonosporaceae; genus Micromonospora; species Micromonospora sp. NBC_01740. The sequence goes on from NZ_CP109150.1 coordinate 1,944,640, forward strand.
GCCGGGACCTCGTGGTGGTCGATCTGCCCCGGCAACTGGACGACGCGGCCGTGACGGCGCTGCAGGCGGCGGACCAGGTCTACGTGGTGGTCCCGGCCGAGCTGCGGGCCACCGCCGCGGCGGCCCGGGTGGTGGCCGCCGCCGCCCCGCACTGCGCCGCGATGTCGGTGATCGTGCGCGGCCCGGCACCGGGCCGCCTGGGAGCGGCGGAGGTGGCCCGGGCGCTCGGGCTGCCGCTGGCCGGCACGCTGCGCCCGGAACCGGCGCTGGCTCGCGGGTTGGAGCGGGGCGAGGCGCCGGCCGCGCACGGCCGAGGCCCGCTGGCGGCGCTCTGCCAGCGGATCGTCGCCGAACTGACCGGCGCGCCGGCGGCGGGTGCGGCATGACCGGGCCGTCCGAGGGCGACACCCTCGCCGCGCGGGTGCGACAGCGCATGGCCGCCGCGGCGACGCCGGTCACCGCCGCCGCGATCGTGTCTGCCGTACGGGCGGAGCCCACCGCCGCAGTCCTCGGCGACACCGCCGTGCTGCGGATGGCCGACCAGGTGCACGACGATCTGGTGGGAGCCGGTCCGCTCGCCCCGCTGCTGGCCGATCCGGAGGTCACCGACGTACTGGTCAACGGCGTCCGGGTCTGGGTCGACCGGGGGCGGGGCCTGCATCAGGTCGCGGTGCCGATCGGCACGGTGGACGACGTACGCCGGCTCGCGCAGCGGCTCGCCGCCAGCGCCGGTCGGCGGCTCGACGACGGTTCCCCGTACGCGGACGCCCGGCTTCCCGACGGCACCCGGTTGCACGCCGTGCTGCCGCCGGTGGCGACTGACGGGCCCTACCTGTCCCTGCGGACCTTCCGGCAGCGGCCCTTCACCCTCGACGAGCTGGTGAGCCGGGGGACGGTTCCCCGACCGGTGGCGCCGGTGCTCTCCGCCGTGGTGGCGGCCCGGCTGGCGTACCTGGTGACCGGTGGCACCGGCTCCGGCAAGACGACGCTGCTCAACACGCTGCTCGGACTGGTTCCCGCCACCGAACGGATCGTGTTGGTGGAGGACGCGGCCGAGCTGCATCCCCGGCACCCGCACGTCGTCGGGTTGCAGGCGAGGACGGCCAACGTGGAGGGCTCCGGCGCGGTCGGGCTGACCGACCTCGTGCGGCAGGCCCTGCGGATGCGGCCCGACCGACTGGTGGTCGGCGAGTGCCGGGGCGGGGAGGTGGTCGACCTGCTCGCCGCCCTGAACACCGGCCACGACGGCGGAGCCGGCACCCTGCACGCCAACGCCCCGTCGGACGTGCCGGCGCGGCTGGAGGCCCTCGGGATGCTCGGCGGGCTGCCCCGTCCCGCGCTCCACGCCCAGGTGGCCGCCGCACTCCAGGTACTGCTCCAGGTGCGCCGGAACACCGAGGGGCGCGTACTGGAATCGGTCTGCCTGCTCCTGCCGGAGGGCCCGGACCGGCTGGTCACGGCAGTTCCCGCCTGGGTACGCGGGCGAGGGCCGGACCGCGCCGCCCGGGCGCTCGCCGACCTGCTGCGGGAGCGGGCCGTACCGGTTCCGCCGGTCCTGACCGAGCCGTGGCCCGGATCGGCGGGCCCGAGGTGACCGCCCCGTACGCGCTGGTGGCGCTGCTCTCGGTCCTGGTGACGGCGGTGCTGGTGGCGGGGGCGGTGCGTGGTGGCCGGATGCGGCGGGGCGTGCTGGCCGCCGGCGTCGGCGGGAGCGCGCGTGCCGGCGGGGAGGACCCGCTCGTCGCCTGGGTCACCGAGCTGCGCCAGACACCCGGTCGGGAGGTGGACGGTACGGCGGCGCGCACCGGCGAGGGTGTTCCTCGCCCGCCGGCCGTCGGTCGCCGCGACCCGTGCGACGAGTCCCGGGTTCGCCTCCGGCAGTCGCCGGCAGGCCCGGACGTCCCGGCCAGCGGCGCTCCCGGAAGTGGGCGCGAGCCGGAGGCCTCGGCCACCGACCTTGACCTTCGCCTTGACGACCACCCGAGCGCCGACGCGTTCGGCGGGAATCGGTGGGCGTTGCGGGACGTGGCCGACCGGTCGCCCTGGCCCTGGCCGGCCGGTGACGACCGTGGCCCGGGGCGAGGAGGGGATGGCGGTCCTCGGCTGACGCGACCCGCGGGCCCGACCCGACCCGTGCGCCACCTCGACCACCGGGACACGCCGCGCGGTGGCGGAGACCCCGGACGGCTCCGGCCACCCGGTCGGCGGGACGCCCGGCGACCCGGCGGAACGCCCGCCCCGGCGGCCACCCCGCCGCGCGGGCCCGGTGCGGTGACCGATCCGCCCGGCGAGGGCCGGCGACCGGGGTGGCTCCGGCCGGACGCGCTGGCGGCGTCCCCCAGGCGCACCCTGCTGCTCGCCGCGTCGGCCGGTACCGGAGCCGGGCTGCTGCTGGCCGGTCCGGTCGCGGCGGTGGCCGTCGGCGCCTACGGCACGCTGGCCGCTCGCGCGCTGCTCCGACGCAAGGACGGCCGGAACGCCGTCCGGGCCCGGCGGCGCCGGCTGGATCAGCTCTGCGGGCTGGCCGCGGACCTCCGGGCCGGCCTGCCGGTACCGGTCGCCGCCGAGCGGCTCACCCCTGGCCCGGTGGGAACCGATCGCGGATCCCCGGGCGGCGACGCGGCGGCCCGCGACGAGCGGGGCGGGGCACGACGCCTGGATCGACTGGCCCGCGCAGCCGTACGCCTCGCCGACCAGACGGGCGCGCCGCTGGCGGAGTTGCTGGAGCGGATCGAGGCGGACGCCCGCTCGACCGACCGTGGACTGGCTGCGGCGGAGGCCCAGGCGGCCGGGGCGCGGGCCACCGCTCTGCTGCTCGCCGCCCTGCCGCTCGGCGGTATCGGGCTCGGCTACGGCATCGGCGTCGATCCGGTGGCGGTGCTGCTGCACACCCCCGTCGGTGGTGCGTGCGCGGTCGTCGCCATCGCGCTCCAGGTCGCGGGACTGTTCTGGGCCGAGCGGCTCGGCGCGTCGCCGGGACGGTTGAGCTGATGCCCCGGATGGCGCTGGCAGCGGGCTTCGTGGCGGCAGCGGTCCTGCTCGCCGCGATGCTCGCGGCGGGCCGGCGGCCCCTGCGCCGGCTGCGCGCGCTGCGCCGGGCGCCGGTCGGCGTGCACCCGGCCGCCTCGCTGCGCCGACCGGTCGGTCCCGACGACGACCCGACCGGTGACGTCCCGCCTCGGCGGCGGCCGGACGCCATCCGCGTCGCCGCCGGTCTGGCCGGCGTGGCCGTGGCCGTCATCGTCGGCGGCTGGCCCGGGGTGGTGGCGGCCCTGCCGACGACGCTGCTGCTCGACCGGCTGCTTCGTCGGATCGAGCCCCCGGCCGTGCGGAACCGGCGGCTGCGCGAGGCGGCCGATCTTCCGCTCGCCGCCGACCTGCTGGCGGCGGCCATGCGGGCGGGAGCGTCCGTGGACAGGTCGATCCTGGCCGTGGCCGGGGCGCTCGACGGTCCGCTCGCCGACCGGCTCGCCCGGGTCGGCCGATTGCTGCGGCTCGGCGGTGGCCCCGAGGAGGCATGGGCTCCGCTCGCGGCGGTGCCGGGGGCCGAGCGGCTGACCGCCGCCGTGCTTCGTAGCGCGAACAGCGGAGCCGCGCTGGCCGGCGCGCTGACCCGGCTCGCCGACGACCTCCGCGCCGACCGCTCCACGGCCGCGGAGGCGGCCGCCCGCCGCGCCGGCGTGCTCATCGTCCTGCCGCTGGGGCTCTGCTTCCTGCCGGCCTTCATTCTCGCCGGCCTGGTGCCGGTGATCGTCGCCGTCCTCGGTGACGTGCTCTGACCATCGTCGAGAAAGGACAGGAACGTGCGCAAACTTCTCGCCCGTCTACGCGGGGACGCCGGAATGAACACCGCCGAGTACGCCGTCGGCACCCTCGCCGCGGTCGCCTTCGCCGGGATCCTGCTGAAGGTGCTGACCTCCGGCAACGTGCAGTCCGCGTTGACCGCCGTCATCGACCGGGCGCTCAAGTGACCGGGCGCCGGCCGGCCGGCCGTGACCGGGGTTCCTTCACCGCCGAACTGGCGGCCGGCCTGCCGGCGCTCCTGCTGCTCCTGCTCGCCGGCCTGTCGGCGGTCAACGCCGTCGGCACGAGGGCGGGTTGCCTGCACGCGGCCCGGGAGGCGGCACTGGCTGCCTCCCGGGGCGCCGACGGGGCGGCCGCTGCCAGCGGGGCGGCGCCGCCGGGAGCGGAGGTGACCGTCACCGTCGACGGACAGCGGGTCGTCGCCACCGTCCGGGCGCCCGTACGCGCGCTCGGCTCCCGACTGCCCCGGATCGCCGTGACCGCCACGGCGGTCGCGGCCCTCGAACCCGGGGTCGCGGGAGCTGCCATACCTGCCCCGGGTGCCCCGGCGGGTGGACGGTGAGCGGGCGCCGGTGCTTCGGAGACCGGTCGGCCCGAGGCTCAGGCGGCAGCGCGGGGGAGCGTGGTGGGGCGACCGTCTGTCTGCTCGCGGTGGGGCTGGTGTTCGTCCTGGTCGGGTCGCTCGGTGCCGCCGTCGGCGCGGCCCGGGTCGCCCGGCAACAGGCCCGGGTGGCGGCGGATTTCGCCGCGCTGGCCGGTGCGGGCCGCGGGCTGTGGGGCGAGGCGGGCGCCTGCGGGCGGGCGGCCGACATCGCCGCCGCCAACGGTGGCCGGCTGCTCGCCTGTCGGCTCGACGGTCTCGATGTCCTGGTGACCGTGGAGGTTGCCGTCAAACCACTGTCGAGGGTGGCGCGGGTGGCGACGGCCAGTGCCCGTGCCGGCCCGGTGCGCGGCTGAACCCCTGCTGCGTATCAGGCCCAGGCCGCCGGGCTGGGCAGAGCGGAGGCTTACCGTCCCAGCAGCCGAGCTTCGTTGATCGTGGATGCCAAGGGGGCGGCAACGGCACGACGGGCGATCTTCGTACGACCAGCGGGGTTGGTGATCAATCCGCCAACGGGAGGGACGGTCGCACAGACGGCACGGAAATTGGCTCTCACCTGCCTCGGGATGGCCCCTACCTCACTCGCTGGCTCGTGCGGAGGGGTGTCGTTCGGGGTGGACGTCGCTCGCCATGCTGGGAACAGGAAGCTCAGCTCCGACCGCACCGCTGGAGGAGGCTCCATGAGAAAGCCGGTCAGGACTGCTGGGATCCTTTTCGGGCTGGGTGTCGGCGTCGCCGTCGGCTCGTCCCTCGGCGCGGACGCCGCCTGGCCCGGCGTCGCGGTCGCCGTGCTCGGTGTCGGCCTGTCCCTGGTCGGCACAGCGGGATCCGCTCCAACGGGGGACAACATGGTCGACCCTGACGGGGACGCCTGGTTGACCACTTCCATGACGGCCGCGGAGAGAGCGGCTGCCGCGGAGCAACGGTGGCAGGATCAGACGCGGCCCACGCTCAGTGGTCTCGGCAACCGGGTGGAACAGATCCTCAGGCTCGCAGAGAAACAGGGGGAAGACCACCGCAACGCGGCGCGGCGTGAGTCCGAGGAACTCGTCGACACCGCGCGGCGGGAGGCGGAGACGATCGTCAACCGGGCGCGCGAAGAGGCGGCCCGGATCGCTGGCGCCGAGGGCGGGTAGCGCGGCGGCGAGGGCGGGTAGCGCGGCGGCGAGGGCGGGTAGCGCGGCGGCGAGGGCGGGTAGCGCGGCGGCGAGTGTTTCAGGCCCGGGTGGGCGGCGTCCCGCTGCGCCCGCGACCCCGGCGCAGCAGCCGGGCGGCGATCACGGGCAGCAGGTTCAGCACGACAATGAGCGCGACCACCAACGAGACGATCTGGCCGGTGGCGAGCCCGTGCAGCGCCAGCACCAGCCAGGCGCAGGCGCCGGTGAGCAGCGCCTGGGCCGCCACGCGCAGCAGAACCCGCTGAATTGGCTGTGCCGTGCCGTCCGGGCCGGGCTTGGGGTCGCGCTGCCAGATCGTGCTGACCGACGCCGCGATCGCGATCAGCAGGGCGATGTCCAGCGCCCAGATCGCTGCCGTACCGACGCCAGCGTCGTTGGTCTGCGAAGGCACGGCGACTGTCGCGGCCACAAGCACGACGAGGGTCGGCGGCCAGGTGAAAAGGAAGGCCCATACCGCTGTCGTGATCGGGTTCCGGTTCGGGTTCGGCAGGCCTGGCGGTGACTGCACCTGTTGCGTGATGCCGTCGATCACGTCGTCGGAGGCTCGCACCAACTGACGAGCCGAACGAGTGTCGGGCATCGGATCTGACATGCGAGCAAGCCTAATAACCTCTCGCTATGCCGGGCTCGGGCCGTGCCCGGGCCGGGTGCCGGAAGTCGACACCTCGGCCCGGACGGATCAGCGTCCCTGGAGTGCGTCGAGGGCGATGGCCATCGCGATCACGAGGCGGCGGTCGACCTGCGGCTGGTGGATCTGGACGATGTACCGGTCGCGCAGGCCCCACTTCTTGATGACGGAGAAGACCGGCTGACCGCCAGCGACGAAGTCGAAGTGGTAGGGCAGCCAGGACAGCGAGTCGACGAACCGGCGGAGCAGGGCCACCGGCATGCTGCGTTCCTGGCCGGTGACCTGCGGCAGGCCGGGCTGCTCGACGTGCCAGGTGGACCGCAGCAGGGACTGGGCGAAGTCCTTGCGGAACAGGCCGATCGGGCTGCCGGCGTGGTCGGTCACGTCGTACGTGGCGCCGAGGTCGAGACGCTGGCGGGCCTTGAAGCCGAGCAGGGGCTGCTGCTTCGAGTCGTCGGTGTAGATCGTCACCTGCTCCTTGAAGGCGAGCCGCTTCTGCTGGGCGAACGCCAGCAGCCCACCTTCCGAGCCGTCCGGTGCGACGGAGTGCACCTCGTACTGGTTGACCATCATCCGGATTCGCTGCCGGATGTGGAACTGCTGCTGGGCCTGCAAGTTGTCGGGCTGCATGGGTTCTCCTTCGAGGGGTCGCCGGAGTGTCGCACAGCTTCAACCGCGCTGCCGCCCACAGGTCACGCGGCCCCACCCGCAGCCCGCCCGGCTCCGCCACTCGCAACCCGGTCAGTCACGCACCGGCACCGCAACCCGGTCAGTCAGGCACCGGCACCGGCACCCGGTCAGTCACGCACCGGCACCGCAACCCGGCCAGCCACGCACCGGCAGCCGCAACGGTCGGCCCGCGTGCACCGGTCTCAGCGCCCGCCGTCGACGGTCGCCTTCAGCGCCCACGCGTTGAGGACCTGGTGGATGCTGCGCAGCCGCTCGTTGATCTGCTCCAGGCGCTCGGCCTGCGCCAGCCCGGCGAGCGCGGAGCCCAGGGCGATCTGCTGGTCGAGGGTGAGTTTCTCCTGGTCGATCGTGTAGAGCAGGTCGACGGTCTCGGCGATGGTGTCGGCCACGACTCCTCCTTCGGGCGGGAAGGGCAGCTGGGGATCCGCGAGCTTGCATGGAAGCGCTCCCACACCCTTGATGCCCGGGGGGAAGAGGTTCTATGCCTGCTTCCCGCGACCCGGGACGGGGGCGTCCCCGGCAGGCGGTTCCGCCACCACCGGGGAGCGGAAGCCGCCCGAGCCCTCGGGGCCGCCGGTGGCGGCATCGTCCGCAGCGGCGCGTTCCCCCGGAATGGGAAAGTGGGAGGGGCCGTCGGACTGGCGGGGTGCCGGCACGGCGTCGGGCAGGTTGGTGAGCACCACGTCCAGCACCTTGACGGCGTCCGGCTTGGAGAGCGGGTTGTTGCCGTTGCCGCACTTCGGGGACTGCACGCAGGACGGGCAGCCCGCCTCGCAGCCGCACTCCGCGATCGCGTCGCGGGTGGCCCGCAGCCAGGCTGCCGCCGTCCCGTACGCGCGCTCGGCGAAGCCCGCTCCACCCGGGTGCCCGTCGTAGACGAAGACCGTCGGGGCCTCGGTGTCCGGGTGCGCCGCCGTCGACAGTCCGCCGATGTCCCAGCGGTCGCAGGTCGCGGTGAGCGGCAGCAGGCCGATCGCGGCGTGCTCGGCGGCGTGCAGCGCGCCCGGCACGTCGGCGGGCTCCACGCCGGCGGCCGTCAGGGACTGCGGCGACAGGGTGAACCAGACCGCGACGGTACGCAGTTCCCGGGCCGGCAGGTCCAGCGGGCGGGTGTCGATGACCTCGCCGGTGGCGATCCGTCGCCGCTGGTACGACACCACCTGGCTGGTCACGTCGACCTCGCCGAGGAAGAGCCCGACGGGGCCGGCGTCCACGTACGAGCGGACCGACACCACCGACAGCGAGGTGACGTCGCGGGCGTGGGTGGACCAGTCCGGCTCCTCGGGGTGCACCAGCGCGCACCCGTCGGCCAGGTCGAGCGAGTCGACCACGTACGAGACGCCCTGGTGCAGGTAGACCGCGCCGGGGTGGAGCAGGAAGTGCGACGAGCCGCCGTCGACGGTGCCGAGCAGTCGCCCGGTCGCCGCCTCCACCACGCAGACCGGTGCGCCGCCCTCGCCGCGCAGGTCCACCTCCGGCCGCTCCCGGTGCCGCCAGTACCAGCCGGTCGGCCGCTGCCGCAGCGCCCCCGCCGCCACCAGTTGGTCCACCGCCTCCTTCGCCCCGTCGCCGAAGAGTGCCAGGTCGTCGGGGGTCAGTGGCGCCTCGGCCGCGGCGCAGGCGAGCTGCGGTGCCAGCACGTACGGGTTGGCCGGGTCGAGCACGGTCGCCTCCACCGGCCGCCCGAACACCGCCTCGGGATGGTGCACGAGATAGGTGTCGAGCGGGTCGTCCCGGGCGACCAGCACGGCGAGCGCCTCCTGCCCGGAGCGCCCCGCCCGGCCGGCCTGCTGCCACAGGGAGGCGCGGGTGCCCGGGTAGCCGCAGATCAGCACCGCGTCGAGGCCGACCAGGTCGACGCCCAGCTCCAGCGCGTTGGTCGAGGCCAGCCCGAGCAGGTCGCCGTGCAGCAGCGCCCGCTCCAGTTCGCGTCGCTCCTCGCGCAGGTAGCCGGCCCGGTAGGCGGCCACCCGGTCGCCGAGCCCGGGCACCGCCTCGTCGAGGGACCGGCGGGCGTTCGCCGCCACCACCTCGGCGCCGCGCCGGGAGCGTACGAAGGCCAGCGTGCGTACCCCCTCGGCGACCGTGTCGGCGAGCAGGTCGGCCGTCTCCCGCAGCGCCGACCGGCGGACCTGGGTGAGGTCCGCCTGCTGGTCGGCGGCGGAGTCCCGCGGCAGCAGCGGCGGCTCCCAGAGCGCGAACGTCACCCCGCCGCGGGGCGAGGTGTCCTCGGTGACGGCGGTCACGGGCACCCCGGTGAGCCGCCCCGCCGCCGTCGCCGGGTCGCCGGACGTGGCCGAGGCCAGTACGAAGACGGGCGTGCTGCGGAACCGGGCGCACTGCCGCCGCAGCCGGCGCAGCACGTGCGCGACGTGCGAGCCGAAGACCCCCCGGTAGGTGTGGCACTCGTCGATCACCACGTACGTGAGCCGGCGCAGGAAACCGGACCACTGGGCGTGCCCGGGCAGGATGCCGTGGTGCAGCATGTCGGGGTTGGTCAGCACGAACCGGGAGTGCTTGCGGATCCACTCCCGTTCGGCGCGCGGGGTGTCGCCGTCGTAGCAGGCGGGGCGTACCCCCTCCAGTTCGAGCGCGGCGACGGCGCGCAACTGGTCGGCGGCGAGCGCCTTCGTCGGCGCCAGGTAGAGCACGGTGGCCCGGGGGTCGGCGAGCAGGGTGGCCAGGGCGGGAAGCTGGTAGGCCAGGGACTTGCCGGACGCGGTGCCCGTGGCCACCACGACGTGCCGGCCGTCGTACGCCAGGGTGGCCGCCTCCGCCTGATGCCGCCAGGGCGCGACCACGCCGCGTCGGGCGAACGCCGCGCGCAGTTCCTCCGGTGCCCAGTCCGGCCACGGGGCGGGCTCGCCGGCCCGTGCCGGCACCCGCTCGACGTGGGTGACCGGGTCGGCGCCGGCGCGGGCGCGCAGCCGACCCAGCAGGTCGGCCGGCGCCGGGTGCGTCGGGCCGGAGCGGTCGGACGACGGCTTCAGGTCGTGGCGCGGCGCTGGCTGCGCCGAGCTGGAGCCGTCGGTGGTCACGTCCTGCACTCTCGCACTGGTGTTCGGAGATGGAAAGCGGGGGGCCGGGGTAAGGGGAGGCTCCGCCGGTGAGCAGAGCCGGTCTCCGGCGGGGATGGTTAGATGCCCAGGAGAGTTTACGGCTCTTGCGAGGGAGGACCGATGGAGCTGTCGCTGGCGACCCGCACCGTGGGCGAGCACACGGTGCTCGAAGTCGGCGGTGAGGTGGACGTCTACACCGCGCCCCGGCTACGGGAGCGGCTCCTCGAGCTGATCGACGGTGGGGCCCGTCACGTCGTGGTCGACCTGGGTCGGGTGGACTTCCTCGACTCCACCGGGCTGGGCGTGCTGGTCGGCGCGCTCAAGCGGCTGCGCGCGGCCGGCGGCTCGTTCGCCCTGGTCTGCGACAAGGAGCCGCTGCTCAAGATCTTCCGGATCACCGCGCTCGACCAGGTCTTCCCGCTGCATCCCACGGTCGACGCGGCGGTCGGCACCGACCCGGCCGGCACCGGCGTCTGATGGCCACGGTCAAGCTCTCCTTCTCGCCGGCCCCGGTGCACGTGCGCACCGCGCGCCTGGTCGGCGTGGCGGTCGCCCGGCGGGCCGGGGTCCGCGAGGAGCTGCTGGACGAGGTGCGGCTGGCCATCGGCGAGGCGTGCACCCGCGCGGTCGCCCTGCACCGCCAGTACGGCGTGTCCGAGCCCGTGCTCGTCGAGATGTCCGACACGGGCGCGTACGCGGTGCGCGTCGTCGACCGCGCGCCGATCGAGGCCGGTCTCGGCCTGGCGGCGCTCAACGCCGACCAGCTCGCCAACGAGTCGCTCGACGAGGACGACCTCACCACCGGCGTGGGCTTCGCGCTGCTTGCCGGTTTCGTCGAGGACCTCCAGGTGCGCCCGGTCGACGAGGGCGTCGGCACCGAGGTGCGGATGGTCTGGCCCGTCGGCCGGTGAGCTGATCTTCCACCGCCCTCGCCGAGGGCGTCGTACGCCGTGAGAGGCCGTGTCCCGCCGGGGCGCGGCCTCTTTGGCATGGATGGGCTCCTATATCAGATTTTTCCTCATAACACAGCGACGAAGATCATCGCGGCGCGGTGCCCCCTCGGTGTGACCTCCAACACTGTGGAGGGCTAGAGTACGCGAGTTGTCAGCAAGTGATCCATCCCGCGGCCAGCGGGAACGGTTGTTCATCGCTGGTCCGACCGGGGTGGAGTGGCGCGCGCTTGCGACTCCGCATCCAGGCGCCGGGTCGGTGCGTCTCCACCGGCCGGCGCGAGCGTTCGGTACAGGAGGACACAGATGTCCGACACCTTGGCCGCCGATGGCGGCGGGATCTCCCTCACCGGAAACAACGTCACGTACGTCGTCATCGCCGCGGTCATCGCGCTGGTGGCGCTCGCCTTCGCCGGCGCGCTGACGAAGGCCGTACTGGCCGCCGGCAAGGGCACCAACAAAATGCAGGAGATCTCCGGCGCGGTCCAGGAGGGCGCCTCGGCCTACCTGCTCCGGCAGTTCCGGACCCTGGCGATCTTCGTGGTCATCGCCGTGGTGCTGCTCTTCCTGCTGCCGGTGCACGGCACCGACGGCAGCGAAGTGGCGGTGAAGATCGGCCGATCCGTCTTCTTCGTCGTGGGCGCGCTGTTCAGCGCGTTCATCGGCGGCGCCGGCATGTGGCTGGCCACCCGGGCCAACCTGCGGGTCGCCGCCGCCGCCCGGGAGCGCGAAGGCGGCCGGGAGGCCGCGATGAAGATCGCCTTCCGCACCGGTGGCGTGGTCGGCTTCCTCACCGTCGGTCTCGGCCTCTTCGGCGCCGCGCTGGTCGTGCTGTTCTACCGCAGCGACGCGCCGACCGTGCTGGAGGGCTTCGGCTTCGGCGCCGCGCTGCTCGCCATGTTCATGCGGGTCGGCGGCGGCATCTTCACCAAGGCCGCCGACGTCGGCGCCGACCTGGTCGGCAAGGTCGAGCAGGGCATCCCCGAGGACGACCCGCGCAACGCCGCCACCATCGCCGACAACGTGGGCGACAACGTGGGTGACTGCGCCGGCATGGCCGCCGACCTCTTCGAGTCGTACGCGGTCACCCTGGTCGCCGCGCTGATCCTCGGCCGCGCCGCCTTCGGCGAGGAGGGCCTGGTCTTCCCGCTGATCGTCTCCACCATCGGTGTGCTCGTCGCGATCGTCGGCGTCTTCATCACCCGGCTGCGCGCCTCGGACCGCAACGGCCTGACCGCGATCAACCGGGCCTTCTACATCTCGGCGGTGCTCTCCGCGGTGCTGGTGGCGATCGCCACGTACGCGTACCTGCCGGCCACCTTCGCCGAGCTGGAGGGCGGGCTGACCGACGTCAGCGAGAACCCGCGGACGGTCGCCATCGGCGCGGTCGTCATCGGCATCGTGCTGGCGGCGGCGATCCAGGCGCTGACCGGCTACTTCACCGAGACCAACCGGCGCCCGGTGCAGGACATCGGCAAGAGCTCGCAGACGGGCGCCGCCACCGTCATCCTCGCCGGCATCAGCATCGGCCTGGAGTCGGCGGTCTACTCGGCGCTGCTGATCGGCGCCGGCGTGTTCGGCGCGTTCCTGCTCGGCGGCAGCTCCATCACGCTCTCGCTGTTCGCCGTGGCGATGGCCGGCACCGGCCTGCTCACCACGGTCGGCGTGATCGTCGCGATGGACACCTTCGGCCCGATCTCCGACAACGCCCAGGGCGTGGCGGAGATGTCCGGCGACATCGACGAGCACGGCGCCCGGACGCTCACCGAGCTGGACGCGGTCGGCAACACCACCAAGGCGATCACCAAGGGCATCGCGATCGCCACGGCGGTGCTCGCCGCGACGGCGCTGTTCGGCTCGTACACCGACACGCTGCGCACCGCGTACTCGGACGCCGGAGTGGGCGACGTCGGCACCGAGATCCTCAACTCGCTGAACGTGGCGAACCCGCGCAACCTGGTCGGCCTGATCATCGGCGCCGCGGTGGTGTTCCTCTTCTCCGGCCTGGCCATCAACGCGGTCTCCCGCTCGGCGGGCGCGGTCGTGATGGAGGTACGCCGGCAGTTCCGTGAGCTGCCCGGCATCATGGACGGCACCCAGCGCCCCGAGTACGGCAAGGTCGTCGACATCTGCACCCGGGACGCGCAGCGCGAGCTGATGACCCCCGGTCTGCTCGCCATCCTCGCGCCGATCGCGGTGGGCTTCGGCCTCGGGCCCGGCGCGCTGGCGGCGTACCTGGCCGGTGCGATCGGCGCCGGCACGCTGATGGCGGTCTTCCTGTCCAACTCCGGTGGCGCCTGGGACAACGCCAAGAAGCTCGTCGAGGACGGCGCGTACGGCGGCAAGGGCTCCGAGTCGCACGCCGCCACGGTCATCGGCGACACCGTCGGCGACCCGTTCAAGGACACCGCCGGCCCGGCGATCAACCCGCTGATCAAGGTGATGAACCTGGTCTCACTGCTGATCGCGCCGGCCGTGGTGGCCTGGAGCGTGGGCGACGAGCGGAACACCGCCCTGCGGGTGGGGATCGCCGTGGTGGCGACGCTGATCATCGCCGCGGCGGTGGTGTTCAGCAAGCGCAAGGGCGTGGCCATGTCCGACGCCGACTCCGGCACGGGTGCGGGCAGTCCGGACCAGCGGCCGGAGACGGTCAACGCCTGATCCGTCCGACATCGGAGGTCCCCGGTCGGCCCGCGCGGCCGGCTGGGGACCGCCCGTGCCACCCGGCAAACCTGTCCGGTGCCCGGACTCGACAGAGGCCGTACGCTGCAACGCATGCGCACGTGCCGGGCGGCAGCCGCCGGAAAGCTCACGGTGGTCCTGGCCACGCTCGTTCTCGTGCTGGCCGGATGCGGCGGCGGCACCAACTCCCGGGCGTGGGCGGCGTCGGTCTGCACCGCGCTCACCCCGTGGCGGGCCGAGATCAGCAAGCTGACCAGCAGCACCGACCAGCAGATGACCGCCCAGACCACCCCGGCGCAGGCGAAGGAGAACCTGGTGCGGCTCTTCGGCGGCGCGGAGCAGGCCAGCGAGACCGCCCGACGCAAGGTCGAGGAGGCCGGCGTACCGGACGCCGAGCGCGGCGAGGAGGTCTCGGCGGGCTTCCAGGCCTCGCTGGCGAAGGTGCGCGACGCGTACGGCAGGGCCCGCGACACCATCGACGGGCTGGGCACCGGCCAGCCCACCGTCTTCTACGACGGCGTCCGGGCCGCCGTGGAGACCCTGAACAAGGAGTACGACGCCAGCGCGCTCGACACCAGCCAGCTCAACTCCGAGGAGTTGAAACGCGCCTTCGACGAGGTGCCGGAGTGTCGCTGAGCGGGACCGGTGACCCGTCGGGCGGCGAAGCGCTGCCGGTGCTCTTCCCGGCCCCCACGGACCGGGTCGCGCCGGTCGCCCGCCGACCCGTACCGCCCCCGCCGGCCGACGCCGACGAGTCCGCCCGGCAGCTGACCTTCTTCGGCGCGGAGGCGGCGGACCCGTCCATCGCCGATCTCGCCGGGCTGCTGGCCGGCCCGGGCGAGGCGGTCCGGATGGGCGGCACGGCCCGGCTCTCGATCGTGGTCGACGCGGCCTGGCGGGTGCACGTCCTCGTCGCCGAGCTGGCGCTGCGCGGGGTGGCGGCCACCTGGGAGGCGACCACCGACGGGCGGCACGCGGTGCGCACCTCGTACGCCCGCACGCTGAAGCCGCTCGCGGCGGCCTGGCTGCGCGGTACGGGCAAGCGACCGCCCGCCGGCTTCCACCTCAACGGGCGGCGGCTGCGGCTCTGGCTCGCCGCGGCGGGAGCCGCCGAGCCGTCCGGCTTCCTGCTCCGGCTCGGCGCCGCCGACGAGGAGTGCTGGGGGCCGGTCGCCGGGGCCCTCGACGCGGTCGGCCTGTCCGGGGCGCTGCTCGGGCCCGGCGAGGGCGGGCCGGCGTACCGGATCACCGGCCGGCGGCGGCTCGCCCGCCTGGCCGAGCTGGTGGGCGACCCGCCGCCCGCCGCCCCCGCGACCGACTGGCCGGCCCGCTCCTGACCGCCCGTCGGCGCCCGCCTCGTCGCGCCGGTCGGGCCTGTCCGATGAGGGACAACAAGTGCGCAATTTCGCGGAAAACAGCCGGGTGGCGCCTCGACCGAGGGTCCGCCATCGTCACAGTGTCCCGCCCAGCGGCACACGCACGGTGTACGGTGGCGCCGTCCGGCACGCCCCGCCGCCGGCGGAGAAAGAGGCCGCCCCGCCGGGACGGTTTGCCGCCCGCGAAACCCGAAACGCGGACGGCGCGTTACGTTGGACATCCGGGCCGCCGGGGGTCGGCGGGCCGAGAGTGGCCCGAACCGGGCGCCGGTGGCTGCGAGCAGGAGTGAGGTCGGGGAGAGACGTGCCGAGCAACGCTGGAACCACCCGTCTGGTCATCGTCGAGTCACCGGCGAAGGCCAAGACGATCTCGGGCTATCTCGGCCCGGGGTACGTCGTGGAGGCCAGCTTCGGCCACGTCCGGGACCTCCCGCGCAACGCCGCCGACGTGCCGGCCAAGTACAAGGGCGAGTCGTGGGCCCGGCTCGGGGTGGACGTCGACAACGGCTTCCACGCCCTCTACGTGGTCTCCGCCGACCGCAAGCAGCAGATCAGCAAGCTGGTGAAGCTGGCCAAGGAGGTCGACGAGATCTTCCTGGCGACGGATGAGGACCGCGAGGGCGAGGCGATCGCCTGGCACCTGGTGGAGACGCTCAAGCCCAAGGTGCCGGTCAAGCGGATGGTCTTCCACGAGATCACCAAGCCGGCCATCCAGGCCGCGGTGGCCAACCCCCGCGAGATCGACCGGGACCTGGTCGACGCCCAGGAGGCCCGGCGCATCCTCGACCGCCTCTACGGCTACGAGGTCTCGCCCGTGCTGTGGAAGAAGGTCATGCCGAAGCTCTCGGCGGGCCGGGTGCAGTCCGTGGCGACGCGGATCGTGGTGGAGCGCGAGCGGCAGCGGATGGCCTTCCGCACGGCGGAGTACTGGGACATCCTGGCCACCCTGGCCGTGACGGACGCCAGCGAGGGGCCCCGCAACTTCAACGCCACCCTGGTCGCGCTGAACGGCGACCGGATCGCCACCGGCAAGGACTTCGAGCCGACCACCGGCCGGGTGAAGGCCGGCGCGGGCGTGGTCCACCTCGACGCCGGGGGCGCCCGGGGCCTCGCGGCCCGCCTGGAGGGCCGGCCGTTCACCGTCACCCGGGTCGAGGAGAAGCCCTACCGCCGCCGCCCGTACGCGCCGTTCATCACCTCCACCCTCCAGCAGGAGGCGGCCCGCAAGCTGCGGTTCTCGTCGCAGCAGACGATGCGCACCGCGCAGCGCCTCTACGAGAACGGCTACATCACCTACATGCGTACCGACTCGGTGAACCTGTCGGAAACCGCCATCACGGCGGCCCGCCGGCAGATCGTCGAGCTGTACGGCGAGCGCAGCGTGCCGCCGGAGCCGCGCCGCTACACCGGCAAGGTGAAGAACGCGCAGGAGGCGCACGAGGCGATCCGCCCGGCGGGGGACAACTTCCGCACCCCGGGTGACGTGGCCAAGGAGCTCTCCGCCGAGGAGTTCAAGCTCTACGAGCTGATCTGGCGGCGCACCATCGCCTCGCAGATGACCGACGCCGTCGGCTCGAGCGTCTCGGTGCGCATCCGCGCCGTCTCCTCCGCCCAGGAGGAGGCCGACTTCGGTGCCACCGGCAAGACCATCACCGACCCGGGCTTCCTGCGGGCGTACGTCGAGTCCAGCGACGACGAGAACGCCGAGGCCGAGGACGCCGAGCGTCGCCTGCCCAACCTGGTCAAGGGCCAGCCGCTCACCGCCGACGAACTGGCCGCGCAGGGCCACCACACCCAGCCGCCGTCGCGCTACACCGAGGCGTCGCTGGTGAAGGCCCTCGAGGAGCTGGGCATCGGCCGCCCGTCGACGTACGCGTCGATCATGCAGACGATCCAGGACCGCGGCTACGTGACCAAGCGCGGCCAGGCGATGATCCCGACCTTCCTGGCCTTCGCCGTGATCGGCCTGCTGGAGCGGCACTACCCGCGCCTGATCGACTACGACTTCACCGCCAGCATGGAGAACGAGCTGGACGAGATCGCCGGCGGCGACCACGCCGCCGTCGACTTCCTCACCGCGTTCTACTTCGGCGGCGCCAACGGCGCCGGCGACCGGGACATCGCCCGCTCGGGCGGGCTGAAGAAGCTGGTCACCGAGAACATCAACGAGATCGACGCGCGCAGCGTCAACTCCATCCCGCTGTTCACCGACGACGAGGGCCGCGAGGTCGTCGTGCGGGTGGGCCGCTACGGGCCGTACCTCCAGCGGGCGGTGCCGGGCGAGCAGCAGGCGCCGGCCGCCGAGGGTGAGGAGGGCGGTGGCCAGGGCGACCGGGCCCCGATCCCCGAGGGGCTGGCGCCGGACGAGCTGACCCCGGAGAAGGTGCACGAGCTGTTCCTCGGCGGCGGGGGCGAGCGCAAGCTCGGCGACGACCCGGCCACCGGTGAGCCGATCCTGCTCAAGTCGGGCCGCTTCGGCCCGTACGTGGCCAGTGGCGAGCGCAAGTCGTCGCTGCTGCGCTCGCAGTCGCCGGACTCGCTGACCTTCGACGAGGCGCTGAAGCTGCTGAGCCTGCCCCGGCTGATCGGGGTGGCCCCGGACGGCGCTGAGGTCCTGGCGAACAACGGCCGCTACGGCCCGTACGTCAAGCAGGGCGACGAGTTCCGCTCGCTGGACTCCGAAGAGAAGATGTTCACCGTCACGCTGGACGAGGCGCTGGCCCTGCTGTCCGCCCCGAAGGCCCGCCAGCGCCGCGCCGCCGCGCCGCCGCTGCGGGAGATGGGCGTCGACCCGCTGACGGAAAAGCCGCTGGTCATCAAGGACGGCCGGTTCGGCCCGTACGTCACCGACGGCGAGACGAACGCGTCGCTGCGGCGCGGCCAGACCCCGGAGGCGCTGAGCATCGAGGAAGCCTCCGAGATGCTCGCCGAGAAGCGGGCGAAGGGGCCGGCGCCGAAGAAGAAGGCCGCCGCGAAGAAGGCGCCCGCGAAGAAGGCCACGGCGGCGAAGAAGACGGCTGCGGCGACCAAGTCG
This sequence comes from Micromonospora sp. NBC_01740, assembly GCF_035920365.1. Taxonomy (NCBI): domain Bacteria; kingdom Bacillati; phylum Actinomycetota; class Actinomycetes; order Micromonosporales; family Micromonosporaceae; genus Micromonospora; species Micromonospora sp. NBC_01740. The sequence continues at coordinate 1,962,642 of NZ_CP109150.1, forward strand.
ACGGCGGCGAAGAAGACCACGACGGCCAAGGCCACCACCGCCAGGAAGACCCCGGCGAAGAAGGCGGCCCCGAGAAAGGCCACCACCCCCAGCCCCGACTGATCCTGGCCGCCTCGCAAGCTGGCGTCGCAAGAGATCTTGGCAGGTCCAGGCCCCTCGAAGGGCCACCGCCTGCCAAGATCTCTTGCGTTTGTCCACAGGGGCAGCGCGCGGCGGTGCCTCGTGGGCAGGGTGGAGGGCGTGAGATTGCGCTTCACGCAACCCCCGGCGGCCCTGGGCCGTGCGGTGCCCGGCGACGACGCCGACGAGTTGACCTGGCTGCTTTTCCGGCAGGACGAGGTGATCAGCCTCGACCAGGCGCTGCGACACCTGTCCCACAAGGCGATCCGGCACCGGGTGACCAGCAGACGGTGGCGACACGTCCACCGTGCCGTCTTCGTGGCCCACAGCGGGCCGATCGGTCCCGCCCAGCTTCGATGGATCGCGGTGCTGGCCGCCGGGCCGGGCGCGATGCTCGGTGGGCTCACCGCCGCCCAGGCGGGAGGGCTGCGCGGCTTTTCCGACCTGGCGATCCACCTCCTGCTGCCGGCTGGCCGGCGGCGAGAGCTGCCGCAACGTGTGGTGGCGCACCGGACGACCCATCTGCCGGAGCGGGACGTGCTCGCGGTCGGGCAGCCACGTCGGACGATGCCCGCCCGGTCGGTCGTGGACGCGGCACAGTGGGCGCGTACCGACGCGGAGGCCCGGGCGATCGTCGCGGCAGGCTTCCAGCAACGGATCGTGTGCGAGGAGGAGCTGCGCGAGGTCCTCGACCGGATGCCACGGCTGCGTCGCCGGAAACTGATCCTGAGCGTCGCCACGGACGCGGGCGGCGGGGCGCACTCCCTGGCCGAGTTGGACTTCCTGGCTCTGACGCGCCGCGCCGGGCTGCCCGAACCCACTCGACAGAAGATCAGGTACGACACCACGGGACGGCGCCGCTACCTCGACGCGTACTTCGAGGAGTGGAGAGTGCACGTCGAGATCGACGGCGGCCAGCATCTCGACCCGCGTGCGGCCTGGGCCGACATGCGCCGTCAGAACGACCTGTGGGTCGAAGGGGATCGCGTCCTTCGATTCCCGTCCTGGGCCCTCCGCGCCCACCCGGCCGAGGTCATCGCCCAACTCCGTACGGCACTGCGCAGGGCGGGCTGGCCGGGCTGACGCCCGCCACGAGATCTTGGCAGCTCCCGGCCCCTCCGAGGGCCGCTCCTTGCCAAGATCGCTCGGCGAGCGGCGCCGCCGCGCGCCAGGGCGGGGGCGGGTTTGTCAGCCGAGGGTTCGGGTCAGGTGGGGGTTGGTGAAGAGGTGGTGTGGGTCCAGGCGGGCGCGTAGCGCCTGGAAGTCCGCCCAGCGGGGGTAGGCCGTCGCGAGCGACTCCGCGTCGCGCCAGTGCAGCTTGCCCCAGTGGGGCCGGCCGCCGAGGCTCGCGGCGACCTGCTCGAAGGCCCGGAAGTACGGCTCGTACGGCATGCCGACGTACTGGTGGACGGCCACGTACGCCGACTCGCGCCCGTAGCCGTGGGAGAGCCAGATGTCGTCGGCGGCGGTGAACCGCACCTCGACCGGGAAGAGCACCTTGAACGGCAGCCCGTCGACGATGCGCCGCAGCGCGTCGAGCGCCTCGGGCAGGGCGTCGCGCGGCAGGGCGTACTCCATCTCCATGAAGCGGACCCGGCGCGGGGTGCAGAAGACCTGGTCGGAGCGGCCGGTGTAGCGGCGTTCGGTGAGCGCGCGGGCGGAGACGGCGCTGATGCCGGGGGCGAGCGCCGGCACGGCGCGGCCGAGCCGGCAGGCCCCGGCGAAGACGGTGTTGGACAGGAACTCGTCGTCCAGCCAGTTGCGCCACCGGGGCAGTGGCCGGTCGTCGTCGGCGACCCGGTCGTTGGCCTTGACCTGTACTCGGGCGGTGTACGGGAACCAGTAGAACTCGACGTGGTCGTGCCTGTCGATCAGCGCGGGCAGCTCGTCGAGCACGGCCGCCAGCGGCGCCGGCCGCTCGTGGGCGCGCAGCACGAAGGCGTCCACACAGCGCAGGGTCACCTCGACGAGGACCCCGAGCGCGCCCAGCGACACCCGGGCGGCGGCGAAGACGTCGGGGTGCTCGTCGGCGGAGCAGCGCAGCACCTCGCCGGTGCCGGTGACGAGGGTGAGCGCCTCGACGAACGTCGACAGGCAGCCGTAGGCGGCGCCGGTGCCGTGGGTGCCGGTGGAGATCGCGCCGGCGATCGTCTGTGCGTCGATGTCGCCCAGGTTGGGTAGGGCCAGGCCGTGTGCGGCGAGCAGTTCGTTGAGTGCGCGCAGGGTGATCCCGGCCGGTACGGTGACCAGTCGGCGGTCGGTGTCGACGCGTACCCCGGTGTCCAGGTGGGTCAGTTCCATGCGTCGTCCGTCGGTGATCGCGACGCCGGTGAAGGAGTGGCCGCTGCCCACCGCCCGGATCCGGTCCCCGGCCGTCGCGGCGGCGCGGACAGCCTCGGTGACGTCGGCGAGGGAGGCGGGGCGCAGGATGGTGGTGGCGGTGGCGCGTTGGTTGCCGGCCCAGTTGGACCAGGCTGCCAGGGTGGGCGGTGTGGTACCGGCCATGCGCACTCCTCCACATGAATGTGAACTGACTTCATATCAGCAACGTTGTCGCAGGTAAATACCGCAATCGAGGTTTGCTCGTTGTACCGGTAGTCACGAACCCGTGACGTGCAGATATGTTCATCCGTCGAAGGGGGGTGGCGAGTGTCCACACCAGCCGCCACAGCCGGGCCGCTGCGCCGCGTACCGGTGCAGGGTCGAAGTGTCGCACGGGTCCAGCGGATGCTGGACGCCTGTGCAGAACTCGTCGACGAGGTGGGGTACGAGGGTCTGACCACGACCCTGCTCGCCGAGCGTGCCGAGGTGGCGATCGGGTCGGTCTACCAGTTCTTCCCGGACAAGCGGGCGATCGTGCAGGCGCTGACCCTGCGCACGATGGAGTCCTACCTCCAGCGGCTCGACGAGCGGTTCGCCTCCGACGACCTGACCCACTGGTGGGACGGGGTCGACGCGGGCATCGACGAGTACATCACGATGCACCGCACCGTTCCGGGATTCCGTACCCTGCACTTCGGCGACGTGGTCGACCTGCACCTGCTCGACGAGCAGCGGGACAACAACGGCGTGATCGCGGACCAGTTGGCCCGCGTACTGGCCGAGCGCTTCGGGCTCGACGTCCCCGACCTCCGGTTCCACCTGGAGATCGCCGTGGAGGCGGCCGACGCGCTGATCAAGTTGGCGTTCCGCCGGCTGCCCGAGGGCGACGACCGGGTCCTGGCCGAGGCGAAGGCGCTGATCCGGGAGTACCTGCACCGCCAGGTCGACGCCCCGGCCGACGCCAACCAGTCCGGCTGACCCGGCCGACGGCCGACCAGCCGGGCCGCGGTCGACCAGCCCCGGCGGGCGACGGCGATCAACCCGGCCGACGGCTGACCAGCCCGACGGAGGGTCTCGCCGACGCGGGCGCAAGCTGGCGGTGCCGCGCTGGTCGGCCGGATCAGAGGAAGGCGTGGCCCTCGCCCCGGTAGGTGGGCACGGTGGCCACGACCGCGTCCCCCTCGATCAGGTGCAGCTCGTTGACGCGCTCGCACAGCTCGCCGGCCTTGGCGTGCCGGAACCAGACCCGGTCGCCGACCCGCAGCGCGCCGGCCGCCGTGCCGGCCAGCGGGGTCTGCACCTCGCCGGCCCCCTCGGTGCCGATCAGCTTGAGGCTCTCCGGCAGCCACGGCCGGGGCAGCCGGCTGTCCTCGGCCGGGCCGGAGGCGATCCAGCCGCCGCCGAGCACGGTGGCCAGGCCGGGCCCCGGGCGGCGGACCACCGCGCAGGCGAAGGCCGCCGCCGGGGTGGGGCGCCAGGCGCGGTACGCGTCGAACAGCGTCGGTCCGTACAGTCCCGATCCCGCGGTGACCTCGGTGACCGCGGGATCGGCGCTGGTCGCGGCCACGCTGCCGGTGCCGCCGCCGTTGACGAACTCCAGGTCGGCGTGTTCGCGTACGGCGGCCACCGCCGCGCCCCGGCGGGCCAGCAACTCGCGGTACGACCCGCGCTGGGCCAGCCGGATCGCGGAGCCGAGCACCGCCCGCCCGGGCGGCGCGTCGCCGAGGCCGGCGATCTGCGCCTCGTACGCCATCAGCCCGACCAGCCGGAAGCCGGCGCGGTCGGCGACGGTGGCGGCGAGCGTGCCGGCGGCCCGGGCACTGTGCACCGGCGAGCGGCGCACCCCGACGTGCACCCGCCCGCCCAGCGGTCGCCAGGAGGCGTCCAGGTCGAGGCAGACCCGCAGCTCGGGGCGGTGCCCGGGCGGGCACACGGCGTCGACGAGGTCGAGCTGGTCGGTGCCGTCGATCATCAGCGTGACGGCCGCGGCGAGCGCCGGGTCGGCGGCGAGCGCGGCGAGTGCCCCCCGGTCGGCCGTGGGGTACGCCACCAGCGCGTCGTCGGTCACGCCGGCGCGGACCAGCCAGAGCGCCTCGGGCAGGGTGAAGGCCATCACGCCCCGCCAGCCGGGACGCCCCAGCGCCCGGCCGATCAGGTCCCGGGCGCGGACCGACTTGCTGGCGATCCGGACCGGCTTGCCGTCGGCCCGTTCTGCCAGCGCGGCGGCGTTGTCGTCGAAGGCCGCGAGGTCCACGACGGCGTACGGCGGGTCGAGGTGCGCGGTCGCCCGGTCGAGGCGGTCACGAAGTTTGTCGCTTTCGATGGCCACGTGTGCACGCTAACTGTCTGGGAGCCAATGCGAAATACCCTCGCGTCTGTCCGGGCTGCGGGCGGTGGCTGCGGCGGCCTAGGCTCGACGAACAGGAGAATCTCGCGGCGGGGTGGGTCCCCGCCGGGTCTAGAGTGTTCCACCGGGACTGCCCAGCGATGGGCCGGCACGTGGAGGTACGGCCATCGAAAGCCAGTTCAACGGCGAGTCGCCCGGCGTGTCGTCGTCCTCGTCCAAGCCCAGCGGCGCCACCGAGAAGCCCGGCCCGGACCACTCCGGTTACGCCGCCATCCGCTCGGTGCTGCGGATCACCCCGTTCCGCCGGCTCTGGATCGTGCTCGGCGCGGCCTCCTTCGGCGACTGGTTCGGCCTGCTCGCCACCAGCGTCTTCGCCGCCTCCCAGGTCGAGGGCAGCACCGCCCAGGGCGCCGCGTTCGGTGGCGTGATCGCCATCCGGCTGCTGCCGGCGCTGGTGCTCGGCCCGGTCGCCGGCGTGTTCGCCGACCGGTTCGACCGGCGCTGGACCATGGTCATCTGCGACGTGCTGCGCTTCCTGCTCTTCGCCTCGATCCCGCTGGTCGCGTTGCTCGGGGCGAGCGGGCCGGTCGTGGTCGGCTGGGCGGCGATCGCCACCTTCCTGATCGAGTCGATCACGCTGCTGTGGATCCCGGCCAAGGAGGCCGCGGTCCCCAACCTGATCCCGCGCGCCCGGCTGGAGGCCGCCAACCAGCTCACGCTGATCACCACGTACGGCCTCACCCCCATCCTCGCCGCGCTGATCCTCGCCGCGCTCGACGGCATCGTGCGGGGGGCCACCGGGGGCTCGACGCCGGACTGGGCCGCGCCGGCCGACCTGGCGCTCTGGTTCAACGCGTTCTCCCGGCTGGCCACCGCGCTGGTGGTGGCGTACGGCATCAAGGAGATCAGCCAGGGGCAGTCCGCCGAGACGGACCGCACCGAGCAGAGCATGATGCGCCAGTTCAAGGAGGGCTGGCGCTACATCGGCCAGACCCCGCTGGTCCGCGGCCTGGTGCTCGGCATCTTCGGCGCGTTCGCCGGCGGCGGCATCGTGATCGGCACCGCCAAGTTCTTCGCCACCTCGCTCGGCGCCGGTGACGCCGCCTTCTACCTGCTCTTCGGCGCCATCTTCGTCGGCCTCGCGCTCGGCATCGGGCTCGGCCCGATGATCGTCAAGGAGATGTCCCGGCGGCGCTGGTTCGGCATGAGCATCGTGCTGGCCAGCGCATCGGTGATGGCCCTGGCGTTCGCCATCCACCTCTCCATGGCGATGGTCGGCGCGGTCCTGGTCGGCGCGGGCGCCGGCATGGCCTTCCTCTCCGGCACCACCCTGCTCGGCGGCGAGATCGCCGACGAGGTGCGCGGCCGGGTCTTCGCGGTGGTGCAGATCGGCACCCGGCTGGTGCTGATCCTCGCGATCGGCCTCAGCAGCCTGCTCGCCGGCGTCGGCGGCTCGCGCCGGCTGGAACTGGCCGACCTGGGCGTGTCGATCTCGTCCACCCGACTGCTGCTGCTCGCCGCCGGCGCCGCCGGCATCTTCGCCGGGATCAGCGCGTTCGGGCAGATGGACGACAAGAAGGGCGTTCCCGTCCTGGCCGACCTCTGGGGCTCGATCCGGGGACGCCCGCTGATGCCGGCCGAGCCGTTCGTCTCCGCCGGCCTCTTCGTGGTCTTCGAGGGCGGCGAGGGCGCCGGCAAGTCCACGCAGCTCGCCGCGCTCGCCGAGCGGCTGCGTGGGCAGGGGCGCGACGTGGTGGTGACCCGCGAGCCGGGGGCCACCGCCGTCGGCGAGCGGATCCGGTCGCTGCTGCTCGGCGCGCCCGGCTCCGACGTGCCGTCGCCGCGCGCCGAGGCGCTGCTCTACGCCGCCGACCGGGCGCACCACGTGGCCACCGTCGTCCGGCCGGCGCTCGTCCGGGGCGCGGTCGTGATCAGCGACCGGTACGTCGACTCGTCCCTGGCGTACCAGGGGGCGGGGCGGACGCTCCCCGTCGACGAGGTCTCCTGGCTCTCGTCGTGGGCCACCGGCGGGCTCAAGCCCGACCTGGTGGTGCTGCTGGACGTCGAACCGCACACCGGCCTGGCCCGGGTGGCGGCGCGTGCCGAGGCGGCCGACCACCTGGAGGCCGAGTCCGTCGCCTTCCACGAGCGGGTCCGCTACGCCTTCCTCGACCTCGCCGCCGCCGACCCGAAGCGCTACCTGGTGCTCGACGCGTCCCGCCCGGTCGAGGAGATCACCGGGCAGGTGGCCCGGCGGGTCGAGGAGATGTTCGGCAGCCCCGGCGGCATCGTGCACCCGCGCCCCGCGCAGGGACCGGACACCTCGGTGCAGCCGGAGTTATCCGAATCGGAGCTGGTACCGATGGAGCGCCGGACCTGATGCCCGACGTCTTCGCCGACCTGGTCGGGCAGGACGAGGCGGTCGACACGCTGCGCCGGGCCGCCGCCGCGGCGTCCGCCGTGCTGCGCGCCGCCGCCCCGCCCACGACCGACGCCGCCGGGGACGAGTTCGACGCGCTCGCCGACGAGGCCGACGGCGGCCAGCCGGCGCCCGCCGTCGACGCGGGGGCGGGGATGACGCACGCCTGGATCTTCACCGGGCCGCCCGGGTCGGGCCGGTCGGTGGCGGCGCGGGCCTTCGCCGCCGCCCTCCAGTGCGCGTACGGCACCGGCTGCGGCGGGTGCCCCGGCTGCCACACCACGATGACCGGCACCCACGCCGACGTCCGGATGGTGGTGCCGGAGGGGCTCTCCATCGGCGTCAACGAGATGCGGGCGCTGGTGCTGCGCGCCGCCAGCACCCCGTCCGGCGGGCGCTGGCAGGTGGTGGTCATCGAGGACGCGGACCGGCTCACCGAGGCGGCCGGCAACGCGCTGCTCAAGGCCATCGAGGAGCCGCCGCCGCGGACGGTCTTCCTGCTCTGCGCCCCGTCGACCCACCCGGACGACATCTCGGTGACCATCCGGTCGCGCTGCCGGGTCGTACCGCTGGTGCAGCCCGCGCCGGAGGCGGTGGCCGAGGTGCTGGCCCGCCGGGACGGCGTCGCGCCCGACGTGGCGCGCTGGGCCGCGGCGGCGGCGCAGGGGCACGTGGGACGGGCCCGCCGGCTGGCCCGCGACCCGGAGGCGCGCACGCGCCGGGAGGCGGTGCTCGCGGTGCCGCGCCGGCTGACCGGCGTGGGTGCCGCCTTCGACGCGGCGTCGGCGCTGATCGAGGCGGCCGAGGCGGAGGCCGAGGCATCCGTCGCGGAGACCGCCGCGGCCGAGCGGGCGGCGCTGGAGACCGCGCTCGGCGCCGGTGGCACCGGGCGGGGCGCGGCCGGCGCCATCCGGGGCGCCGCCGGGCAACTGAAGGACCTGGAGAAGCGGCAGAAGTCCCGGGCCACCCGGGCCCAGCGGGACGCGCTGGACCGGGCGCTGGTCGACCTGGCCGGCTTCTACCGCGACGCGCTCACCATGGCGCTGCGCGCCCCCGTCGCGCCGGTGCACACCGACACCGCCGCGCTGGCCGGGGCGGGCGCGCAGAAATGGGACGCCGAGGGGGCGCTGCGCCGCCTGGAAGCGGTGCTGGAGTGCCGGGCGGCGATCGAGGCGAACGTCAAGCCCCGGATCGCCGTCGAGGCGATGATGCTCTCGCTCTGGAAGGGCTGAGCCCGCCGACCGGACCGCCCGAGCCGGGGCTTCAGCGGCCGACCCGCCCCCGGAGTCCCGGCGGCCGGACCGGTTGTCCACAGGCATCGACAGGCGCAATTGCTGTGCGGTACGGTCCGGTGTGCCGCCGTGACGGTGGCAGCACGCACAGTGATTTTCCTGTTCCGGGAGGGGTCCGCCGATGCCGCGGGGGGAGATCGACGAGGCCTGGATCGAGGAGGCGGTGCGGCGCTACCGCCGGATCGAGTCCCTCCAGACCGAGTTCGACCAGGCGGTGTCGACCGTCGAGGTCACCGTGCGGTCGCCCGACGGGCTGGTCGAGGTGGTGGTCACCGCCGGCGGGCGGATCACCGACGTGCGCTTCCTGGGCCCGCTGCACACCCGCAACCCCCGCGACGTCGCCGGCTCGGTGCAGGCGGCGGTCACCGCGGCGGCCGACGCCGCCCAGTGGGCCCGGGAGAAGCTGCACAACGAGACCTTCGCCGCCTACCGGCCGCTGGCGGGAGCCTGAGATGGAGAGCCTGCGCGCCCTCGCCGCCCGGCTCGACGAGGCGAGCGAGACCATGACCGCCGTGTCCCGCACGGTCACCGCCGGCGACCCGGCGCAGGCCGCGTTCGGCGTCGACGCCCCCGGCCGGCCCGGGGAGATCGGGCGGGCCCTGCACCGGCAGTGGACCGCCGCCACCGGCGACCGGGCCCGGGAGGCGCACGTCGCCGCCCAGCGGCTGGCCGCCGCCGCAGCGGCGGTGCGGGCCGCCGCCGACCACTACGCGGACGTCGACCGCGCCGCTCGCCACCGGCTGACCGGGGAGGCGTGATGGACGCGCTGGACCGGCTCGCCGAGCCCGGCCTCGACCTGCTCCGCCGGGTCGACACGCTGCTCGCTGCGGGGGCCCCCGAGGGGCATCGCGTGTGGCCGCTGCTGCGCCGGATGCAGGTGCTCCCCGGCGAGGCCGTCCGCAACTTCCTCGACCTGCATCCGGCACCGCTGGCCGCCGCCGGCCACACCGCGCGCCGCCTGATGCGGGGCTACGACGACGCCTGCGCCGCGCTGACCGACCCGGTGCTCTGGTCCGGCCCGGCCGCGTCGTCCTACGGGCAGGCCCGGGCGGCCCTGCTGCGCCACCTCGACGAGGGGCCGGAGAGCCTGGTCGGCCGGCTGGAGTCGACGGCCGGCTACGCCGACGCGCTCGCCGACTGGGTGGAGGGCAGCCGGCTCGCACTGGCCCGGGCGCTCGCCGACGTCCTCCGGTGTGCCGAGGCGGTGACCGTGGTCGCCGCGACGTCGACGCCGGGCGGCGCACCGGGGCACCGGGCAGCCGCGGGTCCGGGCGCGACCGAGGCCGCCGAGATCGCCGCGCGGGTGCTGGCGGTGCTCTGCGTCGCGTACGACGGGGCCGAGACCCTGCTGCGCCAGTGGGCGCCGAGCCTCGCCGAGTCCCGCTGGCGGGCGCCCGTGGTCGACCGCCCCCGCTACGACACCCCCACCCGCGTCGGCTGGTGACGGACCCCGGATGCACGCGCGGTAGCCGGATGGCGACTGCCGGCCCGGCCGCCCCGGCCCGCGCGTCGTAGGGTGTGAGGCATGGGCATGCTCTGCGCGGTCAGCTTCCAGCGGTACGGGCGCCTCTACTACCTGGACCCGGGCGAGCTGCGTCCCCAGGTCGGCGACAAGGTGCTGGTGCCCACCGACGACGGGCCCGAGGTGGCCGAGTGCGTCTGGGCGGCGCAGTGGGTCACCGAGGAGACCGAGGGCTTCCCCCGGCTGGCCGGCCTGGCCGGCGAGGAGGACCTGCGTCGCGACGAGACGGTGCGCCGCCGCAAGGCCGAGGCCAAGGTCGCGGCGAAGCGGCTGATCCGGGAGCACGCCCTGCCGATGAAGGTGGTGGCGATCGACCACGTGCTGGGCGCCGCCGAGGGCGGTGGCGAGCGGAGCACCATCTACTTCACGGCCCCGCACCGGGTGGACTTCCGCGCGCTGGTCCGGGACCTCGGCGCCACCCTGCACTGCCGGGTCGAGCTGCGGCAGCTCTCCGCCCGGGACTCGGCGCGGGTGCAGGGCGGCATCGGCTCCTGCGGCCGGGACCTCTGCTGCGCCACCTTCCTCAACGACTTCGAGCCGGTCACCATCCGGATGGCGAAGGACCAGGACCTGCCGCTCAACCCGCTGCGCATCTCCGGCGCGTGCGGCCGGCTCATGTGCTGCCTCAAGTACGAGCACCCGCTCTACCAGCGGTTCCAGGAGTCGGCCCCGGCGATCGGCACGCGCGTGTCGACGCCGGAGGGCGACGGCCGGGTCGTCGGCCACAGCGTTCCCCGGGACTCCGTCACGGTACGTCTCGACGCTGACGGCTCCCGCTGTTCCTGCTCCCGCGCCTCGGTCTGCGGCCCCCGCCAGGCCCACGACCAGCACTACACCTCCTAGCCCACCCTTCCTCCACCCCCGCCTGCCCTGCCCCGGGGCAGGGTCAGGTGAGGGTGGTGGGGGGTTCGGCCAGGCGGGGGCGCAGCGGCCGCTTCGGAGCCAGCCAGGAGGACTCCGGGGACTGGTCGGGGTTGACCTGCCAGTCGCGGGACACCCGGTCGACGGCGATCGGGTAGATCGTCAGGGTCCCGTCGGGATCGATGCGCAGCCGCAGGAACGCCTTGGCGTCCTCGATGCCCTGCCCGGCGAAGAGCTCGTTGAGGTTCACCCCGAACGCGCCCGCCACCAGCAGGTACGCGGCCACCAACTGGCTCGCCACCAGCCCGCTCACCGGGCCGTAGAGCACCGCCGCGGCGACGGCCGGCAGCGGCCACGGCCAGTCGTAGAAGGGCAGGGCCAGCCACGCCCAGGTGCCGGCGGCGGCCAGCCCGATCTGGGCCAGGCCGTGGCCCACGCCGAGGATCCAGTGCCGGGCGTGCCGCTTGCCGCCGGAGCTGGGCGGCTTGGCGAAGAACGCCGCCGCGAGCATCGTGACGATCAGCATCGCCATCAGCGGCACGCTGAACAGCCGCTGGTCCGTCCCGCTCGGGTTGGTCGCGACGCCGGCCATCGCCAGCATCAGCAGCGTGTGCAGGGTGCCCAGCAGGGTGGTGAAGCCCGGGTTGCGCAGCGGCAGGCGGGGGAAGATCCCCCACGCGTACCGCCGGGAGCGGGCCTGCTCCGGGTAGCGGCCGGCCAGCTCGTACGGGTGGGAGGCGCTGGCCCGCCGGGCGAGGGTGTCGCGCGGCGGCACCTCGATGCGCTTTGGGAGCTGGTGCGTCGGGTAGAGGTACGCGCCGCCGCCCCCGCAGGTGATCAGCTGGCGGTCCGGGCCGGCGTAGCGGGCGTAGTGGTGCAGGTCGCCGGAGATCAGCAGCCGCGCCTGGGCCCCGGTGGGCGCGACGATCGTACGGATGAAGTAGTCGATCGAGTCGTACGCCGTGGGGTGGTCGGCGGCCTTGACCCACGTCGGCGCCGGCACGGCAAGGATCACCCGGCTCTGCGGGCCCAGCCGCTCGGCGACCCGGTCGAAGTAGGTGAGCTGCGGGTCGTCCAGGTACGAGCCGGACTGGTCGTCGAGGCCGAGCAGCCACCAGCCGGCGGGCAGCTCCACCGCGAAGTACGAGCGGGACTGCCCGGTCTCCCAGCCGCCGAAGTGCCGGTCCCGGGACCGGACGAAGAGCCGCAGGAAGGCGGTCAGGCCGTCGTACCAGTCGTGGTTGCCGGGCACCGCGAAGAGCGTGGGCCGCTCGGGCGGGGTGACCGGCAGCGCGGCCTGGTAGGGCCCCTTGCACCGGTCCTCGTACGCCTCGAAGGCCGCCGACGGGTAGACCTGGTCACCGCCCATCACCAGGGTCTGCGCGCGGGGCAACCGGTGCCCGTCCACCTCCAGTTCGGGCTGGGCGATCAGGTACGCCACCGAGTAGGTGGCGTTGAATCCGTCGCCCAGGTCGGCCACGTAGTCCAGCCAGAGCCCGCCGTCCGGCCCGACCTGCCGCGCGATGCGCGCGTCGAGGGAGTTCTGCAGCTCGCGCTTGTCCAGGTACGCCCCGAAGAGCATCGCCAGCAGCGTACGGATGCCGGTGCTGATCAGCAGGAACGGCGCGAGCCACGGCACGGGCTTGCGCGGGGTGAAGCCCAGCTCCCGGGGATCGGTGCCGCGTGGCCGGCGCGCCGCCCGCCCGCCCGCCGACTCGCTCGTGTGGGCACTCTCCGCCGCGCCATCCTGCGGATCCACGTCGGGGGCGCGATCGTCGTTCACCCGCCGCAGCGTAGTCCCGGCCGACGGCGGTCGCTGTCCGGCGGACGACGGTTCGGGGTCGGATGTCCGGATGGGGAACCCGCTCGGCCCGCCGGCGGGTCGTGCCGTACACTTGCTGATCGTTGCCGCCTTAGCTCAGTCGGCTAGAGCGACGCACTCGTAATGCGTAGGTCGACGGTTCGATTCCGTCAGGCGGCTCGGTGAAGAAGCCCAGGTCAACGACCTGGGCTTCTTCGTTTCTCCAGGTCGGTCACGCCCGTCGAGATCCCGTCCGCACATGGCCCGCACCCCCGTGCCACGCCAAGCTGCCCGCGCAACGACCCGGCCCCGGGCACCGAAGGCCCGGGGCCGGGTCCTGGCCCGTGTGACTCTCCCAGCGGGTCGGATCAGACGATCTTGAGATTGGCCATCATGCCCATCGCGCTGTGGTCGACCATGTGGCAGTGGTACGGGTAGACCCCGCGCCAGGTGTCGAAGGTGGCCTGGAGCCGTACGCTCTGCCCGGGCCAGACGATCACAGTGTCCTTCAGGCCGGACTCGGTGGGATCGGCCGGTGCGCCGTTGCGGCCGAGCACCCGGAACTGCACCAGGTGCATGTGGAAGTTGTGCGGCATGAAGGCGTTGGCGTTGGTCACCGTCCACTCCTCGGTGCTGCCCCAGGCGATGGTGGTGTCGATCCGCGCCGGATCGAAGACCTTGCCGTCTATGTACGCCTGGTGCCCACCGGAGCCCGGCTCGTCCATCCGCAGCTCGATGTTGCGGCGCACGGTCGGCGTGGGCAGTGGAGGCAGGGTGCGCAGCCGCTGCGGTACCGAGGTGCGGTCCCGCCCCTTCGTCCGTACGACGTCGAAGCGCATCACCTGGCCTACCTGCTCGGCCGGGCCCGGCCCCATCAGGTTCTGCAGCACCACCGAGGTGCCAGGCTGGTAGCGGGCGAAGTCGATCACCACGTCGAGCCGTTCGCCGGGCGAGAACAGCAGGTGCTGCATGGTGACCGGTGCCTCCAGCAGGCCTCCGTCGGAACCGATCACCGTGATGTCCCCGCCGTCGGCGAGCCGCAGCAGGAAGAACCGCAGATTGCTTGAGTTGACCAAACGGAAACGGTAGCGGCGGGCCTGTACCTCAAAGCGCGGCCACGGCCGCCCGTTGACCAGCAGGGTGGTCCGGTTGTCGGCGTCGTCCATGGTCCAGACCAGCTGAGCGTTGGCGTCCAGGTGCGCGTCGCGTAGCACCAGCGGGACGTCGAACCGGCCGCGGGGCAACGGGAGCGCCGTCTCGGTGCGGTCGGTGAGCAGGTAGAGGCTGGACAGGCCCCGGTAGAGGTGCTCGGCCTCCATGTGGTGGGTGTGGTCGTGCATCCAGAGCGTGGCGTGCGGCTGCCGGTTCGGATAGTTGTAGACCCGCTCGCCGCCGGGCGGAATCGTGGCGTCGCCCGACCCGTCGTCGCCGGGGGCGGTGGCGCCGCCGTGCAGGTGCACCGCCGTGGGCATGTCCAGCCGGTTGCGCTGGCGTACCACCACCCGCCGACCCGACGTAGCGCGGATCGTCGGGCCGGGCAGGTCGCCGTTGTAGGTGTACACCTCGGTGCGAGTGCCCGGCACGATCTCCAGGCGCCTGCGGTGCATCGTGACCGAGTAGTAGTCGGTGGTGGCGGTCCGCAGCACCGGGCGCAGGGTCTGCGGCACGGTCAACGGGACGGTGAACGGGGTCACGGGCGGGGGCGTCGGGGAGGCTACCCCTGCCGCTGCGGGGGCTGCGCCCAACCTTCCGGCGAGGCTGGCCAGGCCGCTGGTCGCCCCGATGATGCCCGACGCCGCACCGAGGCGCAGCAGTTGACGACGAGTGGACAAGTTGGTCCCTTCCCAGGATGTTCGCGAGAGTTCCCGCAGGCGCCGGCGGCTGGCGGACCGGACGGTCGTCGCAGGCACGATGATGCCGGCAATCACACAGAGAGGTGACCCCTATCGGCCGCGCACCTGGAGACGCTCTGCGGGTCGAATGCCCCTATGGATGGCAGGGCGGGTGGGCGTGACGGGTGCGGGGAGATGCCGGTGGATCTCGCGGGCGACGACGGGCCGCCGAGGTGGCGAGGCGTGTCGTACGGTCGACGCATGCCCGCACCCGATGACGTCCTGGCCGCCCTCCGCGACTTCGTGGCCCGCGTCGACGCCCTCGATCCGGCCGCCGCGCCGCAGGGCGAGCTGGTCGTCGGCCTGCGGGGCGTGGAGTCGCGGCTGGCGCTGAGCGCCCCGGTCGCCCGCGCCCTGGTGGAGGCGTTGCGGGCGTACCACGACCCGCGCGACCGGGGTCGCTGCGACCACTGCGGCGGCGGGCGACTCGACGACAACTTCCTGTGCGGAGACTGCGGCCGACCCAGCGGGCTGTTCGGCCAGTTGGTCTCCGAGCGGGCCGCCCGGCACCCGGAGCAGGGCGCGGTCCCGGCGGCGCCCGCCGCGGGCGGCCGGCACGCCCGCGCCGACGGTCGCTGACCCCGGCGGGCCCGACCCGACCGCGCGGTGCCGCGGCCCTGCCGGCGGCGACCACGGCCGGGAGGCATGGCGTACGTCGGCGACCCACGACTTTTGTCGGTCCTCGTCGCTACCCTCCCGGCGTGACTGATCTGGTGGATGGCGTGCGGGTGCCGAGCGTCGAGGAGGAGGCCCGGTTCTGGGCCCTCGTCGAGGCCGCCTGGGAACGGCTCGGCGACGAGCCCGCCGCGCTCCGGCGCGCGTTGCCGACGCGGGACCCGGCAGCCGGCGACGAGGGCCTGTACGCCATCGACGCGTGGCTCGACCGGTTCCTCGACAACCTGCGCCAGCTCGCCGAGGGGCTGTCCAGCCGGGAGCTGACCGACCTGGACCGGGTGCTCGAGCGCAAACTGCACGACATCGACCGGGCCGACGTGCACGAGGTGACCGACGGCTCCGACGACGGTTTCCTCTACTCCCGGGGCCACATCGTCGCGCTCGGGCGGGATTTCTACGAGGCGGTGCACGCCGATCCGACCGTCGCTCTGCCCGACACCGCGTACGAGGCCATGTGCTACTTCTTCGCCAGGCTGCACAGGGAGCGCTTCGGCGCCTGGCCGGAGACCGGCTCGGGCATCTCCCGCGAGTCCTGCACCAACCCGGCCGGCTGGAGCGCCTGACACCACGCCCGCCACGGCGGGGGCAACCAGGAGTTCCGCGCGACGGCCCGCACACTGACCGTACGCAGTCGTCAACCCTCCGGAGGCAGCCTCATGCAGTACGCACCCGTCGTCGTCGCCCTGCCGATCGCCGACCGCCCCACCTCGTACCGCTTCTACTCGGAAGGGCTCGGCCTGGAGGCCATCGGAGAGTTGGCCGAGGACGGCATCCCCGAGCCCCTGCAGTACGCCGTCAACGACGGCCTCCGCGTCATGCTGGTGCCCACCGGCGGCTTCGGCTGGGTCATCGGCGACCACGAGGTGGCCCCGCGCGGGCAGAGCGAGTGCCTCGTCAGCCTCCCGGCCGCGACGCCGGCCGAGGTCGACGAACTCGTCGGGCGGGCCCGGGCCGCCGGCGCGCAGGTCGTCGTCGAGCCGGCTGCCCAGCCGTGGGGCTACACGGGCACCTTCGCCGACCCGGACGGTCACCTCTGGACGGTGCAGGCCGACGGGCGCTGACGCCACCGACCGGACCGAGACGAGCGGACGGCCCGGTTCGCGGGGAACCGGGCCGTCCGCCGACAGGGGCAGGCGTGCGGGGAGATCAGAGGGTGCGGTGCGGGTAGCCGGCGGGGCCGGGCTCCGGAACGACCTCGACCTCGGTCACCACGTACTCCGTGTCGGTCGTCGTGGTGGCCGGCCGGTCGTCGGCGTCGGAGCGGCGCTTCGCCGCCGCGGCGGCTCCGGCGGCTGCGGCGGCCCCGGCCACGGCGGCACCCGCCGCCACGGCCTTGCCGGACACGCCGGCGCTGCCGCTGTCGCCGCGGGTGGCGGCGGCGTGCTCGACGCCCGGGGTGCCGACACCGAGGCCGCTGTCGACCGAGCCGCGCCAGGCGCCGCTCTCGACGCCGCGCTCCTCGATGTACGTCTTGAACTTCCGCAGGTCGGATTCCGCCTGCCGCTCGATGATGTTGAGCTTGTCGCCGGCCTTCTCGAGCAGGCCCTCGGGCTCGTACTCGAGGTGCAGGCTGACCATGGTGCGGTCGGCGTCGACGGGCTGGAAGTAGACCGCGCCGGCGTTGGTCACGCCTTCGGTGGCCGCCCAGGCCACCTTCCGGTCGGGCACCTGCTCCAGCACCCTGGCGTCCCACTCGCGCTGGACGCCACCGATCTCGGCGACCCAGTGCATGCGCCTGTCGTCGAGCTGGCGCACCTCACGGACGCCCCCCATGAAGCGGGGGAACTCCTCGAACTGCGTCCACTGGTTGTACGCGGTGCTGACCGGAACCTGTACTTCGATGGACTTCTCGACCTTCGTGGTCATGGGCAATCCTCCTCGTCAGGTTGAGCCGTCATCGTCGACGAAACTCCTACCCCGACCGAGGGCACTCAACCGCCGGACCTGCCGACACACCACATCGGAGGGCCGCCGATCGCCCGTCGGGGCCGGTCAGTCGGCCTGCTCGGGGAGCCCGTGAAGGCGGCGTACCGGGGAGAAGGCGACCCACAGCACCCCGGCGAGCGCGCCCGCCGTCGCGATCCACAACGCCGGCCGTACGCCGAGGGCGGTGCCGAGCGCGCCGCCGAGCAGCGCGCCGATCGGCCGGATGCCGTAGTTGATGGTGCGCCGGGCCCCGGCGATCCGCGCCAGCAGCGCCTCCGGGGTCAGCGCGGTCTGCACCGAGCCGACCGTGATGTCGAGCAGCATCACCCCGGCAGCGGAGAGGAACTCGGCGGCGAAGAGCATCCCGACCATCAGCGGTGTCGGCCCGCCGGCGAGGGGGATGAGCACCAGGGGGGCGGGGAAGAGGACGAACCCGGCCAGCAGGGTCGGGCCGACGCCGAAGCGGCGGACCAGCCGGCCGGTGAGCGCCGCCCCGATCAGGCCGCCCACCGCCCCCGCGCCCAGCACGGCGCCCAGCAGGCCGGGCGCGAGGCCCAGCTCCTGCGTGGCGTAGAGCACGAAGAGCGCGATGAACATGAAGTTGAACAGGTTGATCGTGGTGGTGCCGAGCACGGTCGCGCGCATCATCGGCGTCCGCGCGATAAACCGCAGCCCGGCGCCGAGGGCCAGCCCACCGCCGCGCGCGGGCGCCGGCTCCGTCGGCCGGATGCGCACCAGGAAGTACGCGGACACGAGGTACGACAGCGCGTCGGCGACCAGGGCGATCGGCGCGGTGAGCACCTGCACCAGGACGCCGCCGATGCTCGGCCCGGCCACCAGGGACATCGCCCGGCTGCCGTTGATGAGGGTGTTCGCCTCGACGTAGTCGGCGCGCCCGACCACGGAGACGAAGAGCGGCCCCCGGGCGACCTCGAAGATCACGGCGAGCGTGCCGACCGCGAAGGCCGCCAGGTAGAGCTGCGGCATCGTCAGCAGGTCCAGCATGTACGCCACCGGCACGGCGGTGAGCAGCAGCGCCCGCCCGAGGTCCGTCAGGATCATGAGCCGGCGCTTGTGCGGGTACCGGTCGACCCAGGCGCCGGCGAGCAGCGAGAAGAGCAGGTTCGGGGCGAGCGCGGCGGCGGTCAGGTAGCCCATCTCGGCGGGGGTCGCCTCGAAGACCAGCACGGCCAGCAGCGGCAGGGCCAGGGTGGAGATCTCGTCGCCGAAGTACGAGACGGTCTGCGCCGACCAGTACCGACGGAACACGCGCTCGCGCAGCAACCGGGGCAGCGGGCCGCGCCGGGCGGGACCGTCGGGTGGGGCGGCAACCGGGACGCCGGTCGCCTGACCGCTCATCGGTCGCTCTCCTGCTCACCGAGGTCGCGGGCAACCGGTCCGCTGACCGGAAGCTCCCCGTCACCGCCACCGTCACCGTCCCCGCCGCCGGCGCCGGTGGTGGCCGCGTTGGCGTGGTCGGTGGTCGGGCTGGCTCCGGCGACGGCCGTGTTGGTGTTGGCGGTGGTCGGGCTGTCATTGGTGGCAGCGGTGGTGGTAGGGCCGGTGGCGTCGGCGAGGGCATCGGTGGGTGGCGGGTCGGCGAGGAGGGCCAGGCGGATGAGGCTGACCTTCCGGCTGCCGGCCGGACGCTTCGCCGGGTCGGCGATCCGGTCGTCGTACTCGGTGACCAGGGCGTCGATCCGTGCCCTGAGCGCGGCCATCTCGTCGACGGTGACGTAGACCGGCCGGTCGGCGAAGCCGGTGACCGCCCGCCAGGCCGTCGACTCCTCGGCGCGTCGGGCCAGGAACTCCTCGGCCTTGCGGACGTAGAGGGCGAGCTGGACGGCGCTCAGTTCGTCGACGGCCGCGCGGGTCTGCGGGTCGTCCGAGACGTCGTCCCAGGAGGTGTTGAGGGCGGTGGCCCGCCAGGGCCGCTCGCGGGCGTCGGCGCCGGGTGCCCGCTCGGCGAGCCCGTACTTGGCGAGCTGCCGGAGGTGGAACGAGCAGTTCGGGACGCTCTCGCCGAGCCGCTCGGCAGCCTGGGTCGCGGTCATCGGGCCCTGCTGGCGCAGCAGACCGATCAGCGCCATCCGCAGCGGGTGTGCGTACCCGCGCAGGGCCTTGGGGTCGGAGAGTTTCACCTCGGGCAACGACATACCCTAAAGCTATCTTTATAAAGAACCCTTTAGCAACACCCCAGCCGCCACCACGTATGACCAACACCCACCCGCCGATGGCCGCCCAACACCGCATCAACCGGAGGTGATCAGGACGCCATGGACGTCAAAAGCGCCCCTTGACGTCCATGGCGTCCTGATCACCAAGGGGCTCACTGGGGTGGGTGCCCTGGCGGGTGGCGCGGTGGGGCCAACGGCGTGCCACATCTGCGGCGGGTGGCAGCGCGGTGTCTCACCCGCGCGGGCGGCCAGGGGACGCGGCCCGGGAGACATGGCCCAGTGCGGGGGAGGGCTCAGGAGCTGACGGCTAAGCGTCAGGTGGGCACGAGCGAGGGCTCAGAAGCTGACGGCGAGGCGGCAAGTGCGGACAGGGGAGGGCTCAGGGACCGGCGGCGAGGTGTCAGGTGTAGATGGTGGTGGCGTAGTTCGGGCCGTAGTGGCGTTCCAGGTCGGCCAGGCTCTCGGCCGGGTTCTCGACCTCCTTGATCAGCCGGGCCCGGGACGGCAGTGCGTCCGGCTGCCAGCTCTCCGGCTGCCACAACTCGGAGCGCAGGAACGCCTTGGCGCAGTGGTAGAAGATCTGCTCGATCTCCACCACCACGGCGAGGATCGGGCGGTGCCCCTTGACCACCATGTCGTCGAACCACGGCGCGTCGCGGACCAGCCGGGCCCGGCCGTTGATCCGCAGCGTGTCCGTACGCCCGGGAATCAGGAAGATCAGTCCGACGTGCGGGTTGTCCAGGATGTTGCGGTAGCCGTCGGCGCGCCGGTTGCCCGGCCGTTCCGGGATGGCGATGGTCCGCTCGTCCAGCACCAGCGCGAAGCCGGGCGGGTCGCCCTTCGGCGAGACGTCGCAGCTGCCGTCCGCGCCTGCCGTCGCCACCAGGCAGAACGGCGACGCGGCCAGCCAGTCCCGGTCCCGGGCGTGCAGGACGGGCCGCTCCTTGGTCACCGCGCGCGGCATCGGCGCCCCCAGCAGCTCGCGCAGTTCCTCGTGCGAGGTGATGTCCACCGTCACGTGATCCTCCCCCGTGCGTTGACTCCGGTGGCGGGGTGTCCGCCACGAGTCAGCCTAGAGCGCGACCAGCGCGAGGTTTGTCCCTCCAGGGCGGGGGTACCGCCTCACCCGACCCGCCCCGGAGAGACCGACCCGCCCGGAGAGACTGACCCGACCCGCCCGGAGATATCGAGCAGTGGAGGCCCGATGGAGAGCCGGCTCAAGGTGCTGGGTCATCCCGTCCACCCGATGCTGGTCATGTTCCCGGTCGGCCTGCTGGTCACCGCGGTCCTGTTCGACCTGGTGGACACCGTCGGCGGGCCGGACTTCCTCGGCGAGGTCGCGTACTGGAACATCACCGTCGGCCTGATCGGCGGCCTGCTGGCCGCGGCGGCCGGGACGTTCGACCTGCTGGCCATCCCGTCGGCCACCCGCGCGAAGCGGGTGGCGCTGACCCACGCCGCCGCCAACGTGGCGGTGATCCTGCTCTTCGCCGCGATCTGGGTGGTCCGGCTCAACGCCGAATCCCGGGCCGCCGGGGGCGCGCTGATCGCCATCGAGGTGGTCGCGCTGGCCATCCTCGGCGTGAGCGCCTGGCTGGGCGGGGAACTGGTCGACCGGCTCGGCGTCGGCGTGGACCGGGAGGCCGGGCTGGACGCGCCCAGCTCACTGCGATCCCCGGCGGCCACCCACCGGATCGGAGAGGTGCAATGAGCGAGCGCAGCGAGCGGGTCGTCAGCGGAGGGCCGGCATGAGCGAGCAGAGCGGCGGGACCGGCCGGGGTTGGCGCGGCCGTCAGCAGGGCTGGGATCCGATGGGCGAACTCCAGTCGCTGCGTTCGGAGCTGCGCCGGCTGGTCGGGGGCCGGGCCGGGCCGCCGGACGTCGAGATGGCCGAGACCGCCGACGGCTGGGAGGTCGTGGTGCGGCTGCCCGGGGTGGCGCCGGAGGAGGTGGCCGTCGAACTGGACGACCGCGAGCTCTGCGTCCGGGCCCGCTCCGAGGCCGAGGTCAACGCCGACCACGGCATCCCCGGCGGCTTCGAGACCAGGGGCTTCGAGTACCGGGTCGACCTGCCGTCCCGGGTGGACCCGGACAGCATCGACGCGGTCATGGACCACGGCCTGCTCCGGGTGCGGCTGCCCCGGGCCGCCCGGCCCGCGCCGCGCACCATCACCGTCGGCCGCACCGGCCCCCGACCCGCCGGCCCCGACGGGGGTACGCCGAGCGTCCTCGACCCGGCCGCGGACCGGGAGATGCACCACCCGGACATCGCCGTCGGCGAGACCGACCGGCCGTAACGAGCCGCGTGGGCACCCCGAACCTGCTCGGCCCGGCCAGCGGCCGCGTGCCCGACGTCGAGCGGATCGCCGTGCTGCGCGCCAACGCGCTCGGGGACTTCATCTTCGTCCTGCCGGCGCTGGAGGCGCTGCGGGCCGCGTACCCGGAAGCGGAGATCGTGCTGCTCGGCGCGCCGTGGCACGCGAAGTTCTGGCGCGACCGGCCCGGGCCGGTGGACCGCGTGCTGGTGGTGCCGCCCGCGCCGGGGATCCGGGGTCCCGATCCGGGCGAGCCGGAGTCGACGCTTGACGACTTCCTGGCCGCGGCCCGTGGGGAACGCTTCGACCTGGCGTTGCAGCTGCACGGCGGCGGGGCCAACTCCAACCCGTTCGTCGCCGCCCTCGGGGCGCGGGTCACCGCCGGGCTGCGCGCCGAGGACGCGCCGCCGCTGGACCGCTGGATCCGGTACGTCTACTACCAGCAGGAGGTGATCCGCTACCTGGAGGTGGCCGGCCTGGTCGGCGCGGGCGCCACCACGATCGTCCCGGCGCTGGCCGTGACCGACGCCGACCGGGCCGAGGCGGCCGAGGTGCTCGGCCCGGCGGAGCGGCCGAGAGTGGCGCTGCACCCCGGCGCCACCGACACCCGCCGCCGGTGGCCCGCCGAACGCTTCGCCGAGGTGGCCCGCGAACTGGTCGGCGACGGGTACGAGGTGCTGATCACGGGCACGCCCGCCGAGCAGGACGTGGTGGACCGGGTGGTCGCGGCGGCCGGGGTGCCGGTCCGGCCGCAGGTGGGCACACTCAGCCTCGGCGGCCTGGCCGGCTGCTACGCCGGCTGCGAGCTGGTGGTCTCCAACGACACCGGGCCACTGCACCTGGCCGCCGCCGTGGGCACCGCGACCGTCGGCATCTACTGGGTCGGCAACCTGATCACGGTGGCGAACCTGCTGCGCGGCCGGCACCGGCCGATCAGCTCGTGGACGGTGCTCTGCCCGGTCTGCGGCGTGGACTGCACCCCGGGCATCTACCCGCACCGCCCCGGCGACGGCGAGTGCCCGCACCGGGACTCCTTCGTCACCGACGTGCCGGTGGTCGAGGTCCTGGAGGCGGCCCGCGAGCTGCTCCGCCCGGAGCCCGGCGCCTCCTGAACGGCCCCGGGGCGGGCGCGCGTCGGCTCAGGCCGGCTGCGCCGTCTCCTCCTCGGCGAGCACGACCTCCCACGCCTCCACCTCCCGGTCGGTGACCGTGGTGGGCGACTCCAGGTGGTAGGCGCCGCTGGGCAGGACGCCGGCGCCGCCGAAGCGCGCCAGCACGGCGAGCTGGGCGGCGACGTCCTCGCCCTGGTGCTTCTCGTCCACCCGCCGCCAGAAGTCGAACCCGCCGGAGTCGACCAGCTTCGCCCGGTCGAAGAGCACGCAGCCGCCGATCCAGGACACCCTGTACGCCCGCCAGCCACCCGACGGCAGGTCCAGTTGCCGCGTGACGTGCAGCAGGTTCGCCGCCGAATGGATCGACGCCCGCTCCCACTCCGGCGTGCCGGGGCGGATCCGTTCCGGCGTGGGCGGGCCGGTCCACTCCTCGTAGTGCCGGTGCGTCTCCGGCCGGACGTCGTCGGCGTACGACAGCCCGTGCACCGCGTTGCCGACGAAGCCGCAGCCCAGCTCCTCGATGGCGGTGACCAGCCGGCGCAACGTGCCCGGCTCCAGCCAGACGTCGTCGTCGAGGCAGAGCACGTACCGGGCGGCGGAGGCGGCCAGCAGGTACGCCCGGTGCTCGGCCAGCCCGCGCCGGGGGAGCCGGCGGGTCAGCAGCACGGGGTGCCCCCGGTGGCGCAGCGCCCGGACCATGGTGGCCGCCGCCGGGTGCCGGTACGCGGCGTCGCCGTCGGACTGGTCGCTGACCACCACGCCGAAGCCGGGTACGCCCTCCTGGGCGGCCAGCCCGGAGAGGGTGACCGCCAGTTCGGCGGGGCGGTTGCGGGTCGGGATCAGCACGTCGAGCAGCCGATCCGCGCGGAACCCGCCGGCCGTGCCGAGGTCTAGCGGGCGGTTCACGACGGCTCGGGCGTCAGGGAGGTGTCCTCCTGCGGCTCCTGGCCGTGCGCCCGGATCCGGTCGATGATCGCCGAGGTGGACCGGTCGGGGACGTACCCGAGGGTGCGGACCTGCCCGCCGAGGCTGCGTACCAGCGGCGCCTCGGGCACCATCTCCGGCGGGTAGTCGCCGCCCTTGACGTACACGTCGGGGCGGACCGCCTCGATCAGCTCCGCCGGGGAGTCCTCCTCGAAGACCACCACGTGGTCGACGCAGGCCAGCGCGGCGAGCAGGGCGATGCGGTCCTCCACCGGGTTGACCGGCCGGTCCGGGCCCTTCAGCCGGCGTACGCTGCCGTCGGAGTTGACCGCCACCACCAGCAGGTCGCCGAGCGCGCGGGCCTGCTCCAGGTAGCGCACGTGGCCCCGGTGCAGCACGTCGAAGCAGCCGTTGGTGAAGACGATCGCGCGGCCCGCCCGGCGGTGTTCCTCGACGAGCGCGGCCAGCTCGTCGATGCCGACCAGCGCCCGGTGGCCGGCCCCGTCGACCGGTGCGTCCAGCGCGACGAGCAGGTCCTCCCGGCGGCACACGCAGGTGCCGGTGTCCGAGACGGTGATGGTCGCGGCCAGCTGGGCCAGCTGCGCGGCGGTGGGCAGCGGCGCGTCGGCGGCCAACGCCAGCGTCATCGCCGCCAGGTACGCGTCGCCCGCCCCGACCGCGTGGCTGGCCGGCACGGGGGTGCTGTGGCTGCGTCGGGGCTCGCCGTCCGCCCCGCCGACCACCGCGCCGTCGGTGTCCAGGGTCACCGCCACCACGTCGGCGCCGGTGTGCGCGCGCAGCTCGGCGAGGCGGGACTCGGCCAGCACGGCCCGGTCGACGCCCTCGCCGGCCGTGGCGTTGACGGTGACGCCGGTGCCGGTCACGGTGAGCCCGTTCCCGGTCATCGCCACCCGGCCCTCGCCGGCCGTCGGCTCGCCGGTCGGGTTCGTCGGGCCGGGGCGGTGGACGGCGTGGTGCGGCGCGACACCGCCGGGGGAGACGCCCACCGTCAGTTCGGAGGGGCCGTCGGCCGGGTCGCCGTCCGGGTGGTCCAGGTGCAGCCCGGCACCGGGTGCCGGACGGGCGCCGGCGGCCCGGGCGAGCAGCCGGGTCGCCTCGGCGAAGCTGGGGGTCACCACCGTCGGGGCCAGGCCGCGCCAGTCGGCAAGGTCGTGGGCGTCCAGCGCGACCGTCGCGTACCGCTCCCGGTGGGTCACCAGCCAGGCGCGCACGGGCGCGGGCAGCGCGCCCAGGCCGTAGTCGCAGACCACCAGGGTGGGCGCCTCGCCGCCAGCGGCGCGCAGCTCCTCGGTGGCGCAGTCCAGCGCGGTGAGCAGCCGGGCCACCCCGTCGGCGTCGAGCACGTCGTCGGGGTCGCCGGAGTCCTCCCGGAGCAGGATCTGGTTGCCCGCCAGCATCCGCCGCTTCACCGGCGTCGGGCGTGCGGGCTGGTTGACCGTACGGTCCCAGACGCCGGCCCGGTCCAGACAGTCGTGCAGTTCGTCGCCGGCGACGTCCGCGCCGACCGGCGCCACCAGCACCGCCCGACCCCCGAGCGCGGCGACGTTCACGGCGGTGTTCGCCGCCCCGCCGGCCGCGGAGATCCGCCGGCGCAGGGTGAGGACCGGGGCTGGCGCCTCCCGGCAGAGCCGGTCGGACTCGGCGAAGCGCCACTCGTCGAGCATGGCGTCTCCGACAACCAGGACGGGACGACCCAGCCAGCCCTCCACCACCGCGGCGAGCCGGCGCTGTTCCGCTGCTCCTCCTGCCATGCCGTCCCGGGTCCCCCGGGGCATCCGGGCCAAACCTGCCGCCGCCGGTAGGGGTTTCGGGCACCGGGCCCCGGGAAGGGACGGACGGTACCCCCGGAGAGGAGAGAGACCGAGATGGCAGCGACGACACTTCAGGGCAAGCGGATCGCGTTCCTGGCCGCCGACGGCGTCGAGGAGGTCGAGTACGTCCAGCCCCGCGAGGCGGTGGAGCAGGCCGGCGCCACGGTGGAGCTGGTCTCGCTCAAGCCCGGCACCATCCAGTCCTTCAACCACCTGGACCAGTCGAAGACGTACGACGTGGACGTGACCGCGGCCGACGCGGACGCCGGCGGCTACGACGCGCTGGTGCTGCCCGGCGGGGTGGCGAACCCGGACTTCCTGCGGGCCGACGCGGACGCGGTGCGCTTCGTCAGGGCGTTCTTCGACGCCGGCAAGCCGGTCGGGGTGATCTGCCACGGGCCGTGGACACTCATCGAGGCGGACGTGGTGCGGGGCCGCCGGCTCACCTCCTGGCCCAGCCTGCGCACCGACCTGGCCAACGCCGGCGCGGACTGGGTCGACGAGCAGGTCGTCACGGACGGCGGCCTGGTCAGCAGCCGCAAGCCGGACGATCTGCCGGCCTTCTGCGCCAAGATCGTCGAAGAGTTCGCCGAGGGCCCGCACTCGTCCCGCTGACCGATCGTTGGTCGTGAGGTCGGTGGCCGGAGCGCCACCGGCCCCACGATCGACAAGGTGCCCTACGCTCCGCACGCATGTTTCGGGTGAGCGGGGAAAGGAGGCGGGATGACCACGGAAGCCCCGGCGCTCGGCGGGCGACAGATCCGGCTGCTGATGTTCGGCCTGATGACCGGCATGTTGTTGGCCGCCCTCGACCAGACCATCGTCGGCACCGCGCTGCCGACCATCGTCGGCGAGTTGGGCGGGATCAACCACTACTCGTGGGTGGTGACCGCGTACCTGCTGGCCTCCACGGCCTCGACGCCGCTCTACGGCAAGATGGCCGACCTGTACGGGCGACGCCCCGTCTTCCTCTTCTCCATCGGCACGTTCCTGCTCGGCTCGCTGCTGGCCGGCCTGTCGCAGGACATGACCCAGCTCATCGTCACCCGGGGGGTCCAGGGCCTCGGCGCCGGCGGCCTGATGACGCTGGCGTTCACCATCATCTCGGACGTGGTGTCGCCCCGGGAGCGCGGTCGCTACCAGGGCCTGTTCGGGGCGGTCTTCGGCCTCTCGTCGGTCGCCGGACCGCTGGTCGGCGGCTACTTCGCCGAGACCGACTGGCGGTGGATCTTCTACATCAACGTGCCGCTGGGGATCCTGGCGATCATCGTGTGCTCCCGGGTGCTGCGGCTGATCCCGTTCACCAGGCGCGACCACTCGATCGACTGGCTCGGCGCGGCGCTGCTGGTCGCCGGGGTGAGCAGCCTGCTGCTCGCGCTGAGCTGGGGCGGCAACGAGTACGCCTGGGGCTCCGGGGTGATCATCGGCCTCTTCGTCGCGGGCGCGGTGCTCGGCGTGCTCTTCGTGCTCCAGGAGGCCCGGGTGGCCGAGCCGATCCTGCCGCTGCGGCTGTTCCGCAGCGCCACGTTCGCGCTGGCCAACTCGGCCGGCTTCGTGCTCGGCCTGGTGATGTTCGGCTCGATCATCTTCATCCCGCTCTACCTCCAGATCGTCCGGGGCGCCTCGCCCACCCGCAGCGGACTGCTGATGCTGCCGATGATGGCCGGCATCATCGTCACCTCGGTGCTGACGGGCCGGGCGATGAGCCGGATCGGGCGGTACAAGTGGTTCCCGGTATCCGGCGCGGCGGTGCTGCTGGTCGGCATGCTGCTGTTCACCCGGCTGGAGGTGGACACCTCGCTCTGGGTGGCCTTCGGCTACATGGTCGTGATCGGGGTCGGGCTGGGGCTCTGCATGCAGTCGCTGATCCTGGCCGTGCAGAACTCCGTGTCGATGCGCGACCTGGGCGCCGGCACCTCGTCGGCGACGTTCTTCCGGTCGCTGGGCGGCTCGTTCGGCGTCGCCATCCTCGGCGCGGTGCTGTCGTCGCGGCTCACCTCGGAACTCGCGGACCGGCTGCCGGGCGCGATCGCCGTACTGCCGCCGGAGCAGCAGGCCGCCGTCGCGGCGAGCGGCGGGGCGGACGTCTCGGTCAACGATCCGGCGACCATCCTGGCGCTCCCCGCCCCGGTGCGCGCGGCCGTCCAGGCGGCGTTCGTCGAGTCGCTGCACCTGGTCTTCCTGACCACCGGCCTGATCGCGATCGTGGCGGTGCTGGTCACGCTGGCGCTGCCCAACGAGAAGCTGCGCGGTGCGGGCCCGGGCGGCGCCACGGGCGGCACGGACGGCCTCGGCGGCGAGGGCCCGGCGCCCGGCGGCAAGCCGCTGGACAGGGAGTCGAAGCAGGAGGCCGCCGCCGAGATGGAGGCGAAGAGCCAGACGATGCTCTGACCGGCCCGACCGCGGCTCCGGCTCCCGACCTCGGCCTCGGCTCCGGTCCCGACCTAGGGTCCGAGTCGGGACCGGTCGGGGCCGGGTCGGGCGGCCTACTTGAGGATCAGCCGGTTGGTCTGCTCGAAGACGTCCAGGTCGGCGACGGTCTCGGCGACGCTCGCGGAGAGCGGGGCCGGCAGTTGCGCCCGGTGGAAGAAGCCCGCGTCGGTCGTCTCGTCGGTGATCCGGGTCAGCGCGCCGTCCCACTCGTCGACGCGGAACGCGGTCGTGAAGATCTGGTACGTGTGGCCGTACATGTTGGTGTGGGTGCGGTCCGGGCCCGTGTAGAGGGCGAAGGCGCTGACCCGCAGCGCGCGCAGCCCGGTCTCCTCGCGTACCTCCCGGACGGCGCAGTCGGCGATGGACTCGCCCAGCTCCATCGCCCCGGCGGGCAGGGCCCACTGCCCGTTGTCTGAGCGCTGGATCAGCAGGAGGCGCCCCGCCTTGTCGCGGACCACGGCGCGGGCGCCGACGAACATCAGCGTCCGGTCACCGGCGAGCGCGCGTAGCTGTCCCACGTACGAATCGGCCCAGGAGATGCTCACCCGGACAATTTACGGTGCCGTTACGGTCTCGACCGGCATTCCAGGGTTCCCAACCTGTGACCGCCGACACTACTTTGTTACCCATGCGTAGCACGATGATGGACGCTCCCCTCCAGGTCTCCCGGATCCTCGGTCACGGCGCCACCGTGCACGGCACGGCGGAGGTCGTCACCTGGACGGGCGGCGAGCCGCGCCGGATGACGTACGCCGAGGTCGGGCGCACGGCGGCCCGGCTGGCCCACGCGCTGCGCGACGAGTGCGGTGTCACCGGCGACGAGCGGGTCGCCACCTTCATGTGGAACAACGCCGAGCACCTGGTGGCGTACTTCGCGGTGCCCAGCATGGGCGCGGTGCTGCACACCCTCAACCTCCGGCTCTTCCCCGACCAGGTCGCCTACATCGCCAACCACGCCGAGGACCGGGTGGTGCTGGTCGACTCGACGCTCATCCCGCTGCTGGCCCGGGTGATCGGCGAGATGGGCACCGTGCGGCACGTGGTGGTCGTCGGCGGCGGCGACCCGGCCCCGCTCGCGGCGGCGGCCGGCGACCGGATCGCCGTGCACCACTGGGACGCGCTGCTGGCCGACCGCCCGGACGTCTTCGACTGGCCCGAGGTGGACGAGCGCGACGCCGCCGCCCTCTGCTACACCTCGGGGACCACCGGCAACCCGAAGGGCGTGGCCTACTCGCACCGCTCGATCTACCTGCACTCCCTCCAGGTCTGCATGCCGGAGGGCTTCGGCCTTGGCCCGACCGACCGCGAGCTGGCCATCGTGCCGATGTTCCACGCGATGTCCTGGGGCCTGCCGTACGCGGCCTTCCTCTCGGGGGCGTCGCTGATCATGCCGGACAGGTTCCTCCAGGCCGGGCCGATCGCCGACATGATCGCCGCCGAGCGGCCCACCCTGGCCGGCGCGGTGCCGACCATCTGGACCGACCTGCTTGCCCACCTGGACGCCCACGACGTGGACAGTTCCTCGCTGCGGGAGGTGATCGTCGGCGGCTCGGCCTGCCCGCCGGCGCTGATGCACGCGTTCGCCGAGCGGCACGGCATCGACGTCATCCACGCCTGGGGGATGACGGAGATGTCCCCGTTGGGCTCGGTCTCCCGGCCGCCGGCCGGCGCGACCGGCGAGGAGGCCTGGCGCTACCGCTACACGCAGGGCCGGGTGCCGGCCGGGGTCGAGGCCCGCATCGTCGGCCCGCTGGGCGAGCCGCTGCCCGCCGACGGGGCGTCGGTCGGCGAGCTGGAGGTCCGCGGGCCGTGGGTGACCGCGCGGTACGTCGGCGACGACGTGCCGGACGAGGAGAAGTTCCGCGACGGCTGGCTGCGTACCGGCGACGTCGGCACCCTCTCGCCGGACGGCTACATCACGCTCACGGACCGGGCCAAGGACGTCATCAAGTCCGGCGGCGAGTGGATCTCCTCGGTCGAGCTGGAGAACGCCCTGATGGCCCACCCGGCGGTGCTGGAGGCCTGCGTGGTGGGGGTGCCCGACGAGCGCTGGGGTGAGCGGCCGCTGGCCACCGTCGTGCTCCGCGAGGGCGCGTCGGCGACGGTCGAGGAGCTGCGGGAGTTCCTGGCCGGGTCGGTGGCCCGCTGGCAGCTGCCGGAACGCTGGGCCGTCATCGACGCGGTGCCGAAGACCAGCGTCGGCAAGTTCGACAAGAAGGTCGTCCGTTCCCGGTACGCCGGGGGCGAACTGAGTGTCCGGGAGCTGACCGCCCCGTAACGTTCTCAGGCGCACCGTCGCCTGTTGGGGTAGGGAACACTCCTGAATTCCCTCCCCAGGGGCGGCCCCGGCGTTCGCACCGCGCCGGGGCCGCCCGCTCCATGCGGGGTACCCGCACCGTCATTGTTGCGAAACTTGTTCGCCTCTGTGCCCACTACGGGGAAATCCGCCCAGCTCAGAGGGCTTTCGGCCTCCGGCCGTCACTCGTCCCCGCTCGTGGTGATCAGCACCTTCCCGACCACCGAGTTCTCCACCGCCTCGTGGGCCGCGACGGCCGCCGAGAGCGGGTGACGGTGCAGCGGCAGGCCCGCGTCCTCGCCCACCCGGATCCCGCCCTGCGCCGCCGCGGCGGCCACGTCCACCACCGCCTGGGCCTTGGCCGCCTTCGGCTCGGTGTAGACGAGGACGAACTGGAACCGCGCGTTCGGCGCCATCAACGGCCGGATCGGCAGGGTCACCTCGTCCCCGCCGTCGTCGGCGTAGACGCAGACCGCCCCGCCACGCCGGAGCAGTTGGACGTCGGCGGCGGCGTTGCGCGCCGCGGAGACCTCGATGATCGTGTGCACCCCGTCGGGCGCGATCTTGCGGACCTCCTCGACCACGTCCTGCTCTCGGTAGTCGACCACGAAAGACGCGCCGGCCGCCGCCGCCAACTGCGCCTTCTCCGGGCTGCTGACGGTGGCGACCACGCAGGCGTCCGCCCAGCGGGCGAGCTGGATGGCCGCGTTGCCCACCGCGCCCGCCCCGCCCTGCACGAGCACCGTGTGGTCGCTGAGCGCGCCCGCGCGCAGCCGGTCCGGCGTGTACTCGCCGGCGGTAAGGCAGCGGTGCGCGGTGAGGAAGGGGATGCCCAGACTGGCCCCCAGTTCGAAGGAGGCGTCGCCGAGGGGCACCGCCTGCCGTACCGGCACCACCGTGTACTCGGCGGCGGTGCCCCAGGGCCGCTGCCACGCGGCCTCCCACAGCCAGACCCGCTCGCCGATCAGGTCCCGGTCGACGCCCTCGCCCACCGCCTCGATCACCCCCGCGCCGTCCTGCCCGGGCGTCTGCCAGTCGCCCGGCATCGGCCCCTGCGAGCGGGCCTTCCAGTCCGTCGGGTTCACCCCGGAGAATGCCACCCGCACCAGGACCTCGCCGGGGCCGGGCTCCGGCACCGGCCGGTCGACCAGTTGCAGCACCGAGGCGTCGCCGGTGCGCTCGTACACGATCGCCTTCATCCCCGTCTCCTCACCCGGCGGCCCCGGCCGGGGCGCCGTGGCTGCGGTACCCGGCGGATCCGCGCTCATGCCCGCGCCGGGCACGGTGCCTACCCGAGGCGGTCCACGGCCTGCGGGGTCAGCTCCCCGACCGTGCCCAGGACCAGCGTCGCGAGGCGCTCGGCGTCCGGGTCCAGCGGGTACGCCCCGTGCGGCACCGCCACCACAGTCATCCGGGCGGCGGCGGCCGAGCGGACGCCGTTGGACGAGTCCTCCACGGCCACGCAGCGGGCCGGGTCGACCCCCAGCCGCTCGGCGACCGCCAGGTAGACGTCGGGCGCCGGCTTGCCCCGCTCGGTCTCCTCGGTCGACAGCGTGGCGCCGAACGCCCCGGTCAGGTCCGTCGCGGCCAGCGCCGCCGCGATCAGCCGGGTAGGCGACGAGCTGGCCAGCCCCAGCGGCCACCGTTCGGCCAGCCGGCGCACGACCTGGTCGGCCCCGTCGATCAGCGGTACGCGCTCCGCGTACCGCCGGGTCATCTCCTCGATCACCTCGGCGGCGACCTGCTCGGGGCTGCGGTCGACGCCCAGCTCACCGCTCAGGTAGCGGGCCCACTCGCCGGTGCTCATGCCCATCAGCCGGCGCTGCGTGTCGGGCTGCCAGGTGCCGCCGTGCGCCGCGACGTACGCCCGCCGGACCTCCTCCCACACCGGCTCGGAGTCCACGATCACGCCGTCCAGGTCGAAGACCACCGCATCCGCCACGAACCCATCCTGCCCCATCGGCGGCGTCCGGGCCGGCGGGCGGGGGTCAGCTCCGCAGCGCGGGCAGGCCGATCGGGTTGCCCTCCGGGATGACGGTGTGGGCGGCGCGGGCGATCGGCTCGAGCAGCTCCCGCAGCCGCTCGGCGCGCTCCGGGCCCAGGGTCCGCCACGGGCGGGCGGCGGCGGCGTCGGTGGCGTCCTCGATCGCCTGGAACCGGGCGAGACCCTGCTCGGTCGGCTTCCCGTCCGGGGTGAGCCAGCCCCGCTCGGCCAGCCGGGCGCGGGCGGCGGCCCACTGCTCCTCGGACCAGCCGCGCCCGAGCAGGTTCAGCGGCGAGATGTCGACCGCGACCCGCCAGGCCAGCGTCTCCACCGGGTCGAGGTCGGCCGCGACCAGGGCGGCGATGTGCCCGTCGCCGCGCTGCTCGCGCAGGGTGGTGGCGGCCTGCCAGAGCCGGGCCAGCGGGTACTCGCCGCGCGGCAGGGCGGCGTTGGCGGCGCCCAGCACCCGGCCGGCGGGCTCCGCCTCGGCGGCGGCGGCCTCCAGCAGCTCGGCCGCCTCGACGAGGTGCGACTCCGGCAGCTCGTAGGTCAGCTCGGCCAGCGCCTGCACCGCGCCCGTGAGCCGCGCCCGCAGCGCCTCCTCCGGGGTGGCCAGCCGCCAGACGGCCGGCAGCGCCCGCGCCACCGTGTGCGGGGCGAAGTTGAAGAACGCCGCCGTCACCGGGGCGGGCTCGGCGGCCCCCAGCGGCGCGGCCCGGCCGGCGAAGTAGCCGCGCCAGAAGCCCCGCAGCCCGACCGCCTCGAAGGCGGCCCGGGCGCGGGGGTGGAAGTAGGTGATCGCGTGGACCGGCTCGTAGTGGGTCCACAACACCCGGGCGGTCCGCCCCGCGTCGTCCAGCGCCGTCACGTGCACCTCCGCGTCCGGTCCGGTCATCACCCCGGACGGTCGGACCGCCCGGGGTGACGCTGAACCTACTGCCGGTGGCTGAGGGGCCGGAAGCCCTCTGTGGGCTACTGCATCAACGACGGGCGACATCCCGGGCGAACCGGGCCGCTATCGCGGGGCAACGGCCCGGTCACGGGCCGCCCGGCGGGTCACTGGGCCGCGAGCACGTCTACCACGAAGCGCAGCGGGCCGGCGGGACGGCCGCCGGGCGGGTTCGTGCCGTACGCCAGCTCGGCCGGGAGGTCGAGCTGCACGCGGCTGCCCACGGTCACCCCGACCAGGCCCTGGTCCCAGCCCGGGATGACCTGGCCGACGCCGATGGCGAAGGAGGCCGGCTGCCCGGCGTTCCACGAGGAGTCGAACTCCTTGCCGTCCTTGTAGAAGACGCCGACGTAGTTCGTGGTGATCATCTGACCCTTCTTCACCGCCGGGCCGGTGCCCTTGATCATCGGGGTCACGACGAGCTTCTTCAGCTCGCCCTCGCCGGCGGTGACCTTCGGCTTGGTGCCCAGGGCCGGGTCGGCCCCCTCCGGCAGCTGCGGGGCGGGGGGCGCGTCGGCGGCGGGGGCGCTGGCGGACGGGCCGGCCGAGGGGGCGCTGGCCGTCTGGTCCTTGTCACCGTCGCTGTTGCGCCCGATCGTCACGAAGACGGTGATCAGCACCGCGACGACCGCGACCCCGGCGAGCCCGCCGGCCCAGGCCTGCCGGCGGCGCTTCGCCTCGGCCGCCTTCTGGGCGGCCAACTGGGCGGCCAGCCGCCGCTCCGACTTCTGGGACCGGTTCTGCGTACGCTCGCTCACGGCGTCGACTCCCTGCTGCGAAGGTGGTGGCCGGCATCGGAGTGCCGGGGGGAAAGCCGACGCACACGGTACCCGCCCGGCCGCCCACCGCGCCGCCTCGACCGTGGCCGCTCCCGTCGCACGGGTCACGCCGGCCCCGGCACCACCATGAAGTCGGTCACGAACGAGGTGACCCGGCCGTCGGCGGTCCGCCCGATCCAGGTGCCGTAGCAGCCGTCGCCCCAGCCGGACCAGACCGTCACCACGTTGGCCCCGGTCGCCTCGTCGAGCACCGCGGCGACGTGCCCCGGCACCGGCCCGCCCGCGGGCTCGTCCGCGACGAAGACGTCCGTCACCGCGCCCTCGTCCCACGTTTCCAGGGCGGCCAGCGCGGTGGGATCGGCCAGGGTGCCGATGCCGGTGTCCACCCCGTAGCCGAACCAACCGTCGGGCTTGAGGGCCGAGACGTCCTGGTCGCCGACCAGCGCCATCTCCCAGCGCGCCGTCGGCTCGTCGTGGACCACCAGTTCGAGGGCGGCCACCCGCCGGTCCGCCTCGGTGTCCTCGCCCCGCACCACCGCGACCCAGGCCCGCGCCGGGTAGCGGCCGGGGGCCACCCCGACCGTGAACGGTTCGTCCTCGGGGCAGGCCACCGGGTCGCAGCCGACCACCCGCCCCGTCGGCAGCACGACGTCGCCCAGCGGGTGCACCTCCACGACGTATGTGGCGTGCTCGTCGGCGAAGCGGGCGCCGGGTGTCAGCAGCCGGTCCAGGTCGGGGGTGTACGGCATGGGGTTCCTCTCGCGGCGGGGGCCGGCGGAGCGTACCCGCGGCGATCCGCACCCGCGAGACCGCACCGCGCCGGCCGGCGGTTCAGCCCTCGAGATGCCGTGCCAACCCCTGGCGCAGGTGGTGCTTCGGGCGGGAGCCGACGATCGAGCCGACCACCTGCCCGTGGCGGAAGACCAGGAGGGTGGGCAGGGACATC
The DNA here is from genome assembly GCF_035920365.1 of Micromonospora sp. NBC_01740. Classification (NCBI taxonomy): domain Bacteria; kingdom Bacillati; phylum Actinomycetota; class Actinomycetes; order Micromonosporales; family Micromonosporaceae; genus Micromonospora; species Micromonospora sp. NBC_01740. The sequence continues at coordinate 1,997,566 of NZ_CP109150.1, forward strand.
ACGCCGTAGGTGCGGGTGGCCGTCGGGTTGGCGTCGGTGTCGATCGTGGCCACGACCAGCCGCCCGGCGAACTCCTCGGCGAGCTCGGCGAGGCTGCGGGAGATGGCCCGGCACGGCGGGCACCAGTCCGCCCAGAAGTCGACCACCACCGGCCGGTCGGCGGCGAGCACCACGGTGGCGAAGGTGTCGTCGGTGACAGCGGTCAGCGAGCCGTCCGGCGCAGTCTCGAGCATGTTTCCTCCCGGTGGGTGATGGCGTGGGCGAGTTGGTCGCGCAGCTCCTGGCGGACCGCGTGCAGCCGGTCGATGCCGGCGTCGAGCTCGGCCAGCTTGCGCCGCAGCACGGCCACCGAGTCGGGGCAGACGTGACCGGAGGCGTTTCCGGCCCGCAGGCAGGCGACGAACGGGCGGATGTCGTCCAGGCCGAAGCCCACCGCCAGCAGCGCCCGGATCTCGCGTACGACGTGCAGCTCCGCCTCGTCGTAGACCCGGTAGCCGTTGGCCGAGCGGGCCGCCCGGACCAGGCCGTGCGTCTCGTAGTAACGCAGGGCCCGGGTGCTCGTGCCGGCGCGCTCCGCCAGCTCACCGATCAGCATCCGACCTCCCTCGTCCGACCCGACCGACGCTAGACCTTGTCACCGGCGTCAAGGCAACCTCGGCCGGGCGGGCGGCGGTACGCGTACGACCAGGGGTCAGGCCGTCTTGCGGGCCGTCTTCTTCGCGGCGGCCTTCTTGGCGGCGGGCTTCTTCTCGCCCTCGGCGGCCTTCTTCGGGGCGGCCTTCTTGGCGGCGGCCTTCTTCGGCGCGGCCTTCTTCTCGGCGGTCTTCCTGGCCGGCGCCTTCGCCGCCTTCTTCTCGGCGGCCTTCTTCTGCGCGGAGCGGGCGGCCGAGATCGGGGTCGGCTCCCCGCCGCCGCCGGCCGGCGCCTCGCCCCGGGCGGACCGGGCGCGCTCGACGGACGCCTTCAGCGCCGCCATCAGGTCCACCGCCGCGGCCGGGGCCTCCTCGACCTCCTCCGGCTGGACCACCTCGCGACCCTCCACCTTGGCGTCGATGACCTCCTGCAGGGCCGCCCGGTAGTCGTCGGTGAAGGCGTCCGGCTCGAACTCGCCGGCCATCGAGTCGATCAGCGAGCTGGCCATCGCCAGCTCCGGCGGGCGGACCTTCAGGTCCTCGTCGAGGAAGCCGAAGTCGGGCTTCCGGATCTCGTCCGGCCAGAGCATCGTGTTGAGCAGCAGCACGCCCTCGCGGACCCGCAGCGTGGCGAGCTGCTCCCGCTGGCGCAACGCCACCTTGACGATCGCCACCCGCTCCGAGTCGGCGAGCGCGTCGCGCAGCAGCACGTACGGCTTGGTGGCGGTGCCCTCCGGCTCCAGGAAGTACGCCTTGTTGTAGAGGATCGGGTCGACCTGCTCGGCGGGGACGAACTCCAGCACGTCGATCGCGCGCGAGCTGGACAGTGGCAGCTCGGCGAAGTCCTCGTCGGTGAGGATCACCATCTCGCCGCCGCCGATGTCGTAGCCCTTGGCGATGTCGTCGTAGGTGACCTCCTCGCCGCAGATCTGGCAGGTGCGCTTGTAGCGGATGCGCCCTCCGTCCTCCCGGTGCACCTGGTGGAAGCGGATGTCCTTCTCCTCGGTGGCCGAGTAGAGCTTGACCCCGATGGAGACGAGCCCGAACGAGACGGCTCCCTTCCAGATGGCCCGCATCCCCGTGCTCCTCTCGCCGGTACAGCCCAGGATCGCAAATGATCGAAGGCCACGCGAGCGCTTCGGTGCGCAAGTACAGTCGGGACGTGCCCGGCGCGCCGCTCAAGCCGATGCTCGCGATGACCGGGCAGCTCCCGGCGGGTGCCGGCTGGGCGTACGAGTTCAAGTGGGACGGCGTCCGCGCGCTCGCCGACATCTCCGGCGGCCGGCAGCACCTGTACGCCCGCAGCGGCGTGGAGATCACCGCCGCGTACCCCGAGCTGGCCACCCTGCACGAGCAGGCGGGCGACGCGCTGCTCGACGGCGAGGTGGTGCTGCTCGGCGAGACCGGCCAGCCCTCGTTCACGGCCCTGGCGGAGCGGATGCACGTGCGCGACCGGAACAAGGCCGCTCGGCTGGCGGCGGTCGCCCCGGTGACGTACATGATCTTCGACCTGCTCCGGCTCGACGGCGAGGACCTGACCGGCCGGTCGTACGCCCGCCGGCGGGAGGCCCTGGACGGCCTGGCGCTCGGCGGTGCCCGGTGGGCGGTGTCTCCCCTCTTCGGCGACGGCCCGGCCACCTACGAGGCGGCCGGCGAGCACGGCCTGGAGGGGGTGATGGCCAAGCGGGTCGACTCGGTCTACCGGCCGGGCGTGCGCTCGCCGGACTGGGTCAAGGTCAAGCTGGAGGTCACCGGCGACTTCGTGGTCGGCGGCTGGCGGCCCGGGGCGCGCCGGATCGGCGGCCTGCTGGTCGGGGTGCCGCGCCCGGACGGGCGGCTCACCTACCGGGGGCGCGTCGGTGGCGGCATCGGCGCGGCCATCGAGCGGGAACTGCTCCGCGAGCTGGAGCCGCTGCGCGCCGGCGCGTCGCCGTTCGCCGGGGACGTGCCGCGCGAGGATGCCCGGGGCGCGATCTGGGTAACACCCCTGGTCGTGGTGGAGGTCAAGTACGGCCAGCGCACCCCGGACGGGCGACTGCGGTTCCCCCGGGTGCTCCGGCTGCGGCCGGACAAACCCGCCGAGGAGGTCGACGATGCCGGCTGAGCGGTTCAAGGTGGACGTCGAGGGACGCGCGCTGGAGCTGTCCAACCTGGACAAGGTGCTCTATCCCGAGGCCGGGTTCACCAAGGGCGAGGTGATCGACTACTACACCCGGATCGCCCCGGTGCTCCTGCCGCACCTGGCCGACCGGGCGCTCACCCGGATCCGCTTCCCCAACGGGGTCACCGGCGGCTCCTTCTTCGAGAAGAACGCCCCCGCCGCCACCCCCGGCTGGGTACGCACCGAGACGCTGCCCGCGCCCGGGTCCAGCAAGGGCCGGGACACCATCGACTACGTGGTCGCCGACGACCTGCCCACCCTCGTCTGGCTGGCCAACCTCGCCGCGCTGGAGCTGCACACGCCGCAGTGGAAGGTCGGCGAGCACCCCGACATGATGGTCGTCGACCTCGATCCCGGGCCGCCGGCGGCGCTGCGCCAGTGCTGCCAGGTGGCGCTGCTGATGCGCGACCGGCTCGCCGACGACGGCATCTCCTCGTATCCCAAGACGTCGGGGAAGAAGGGCATGCAGCTCTGCTGCCCGATCGCCGGCAGCCAGTCCTCCGACCACGTGTCCGACTACGCCAAGCGGATCGCGCAGGAGCTGGAGCGGGCGCACCCGAAGCTGGTCGTGTCGAAAATGGCCAAGAACCTGCGGCCGGGCAAGGTCTTCATCGACTGGAGCCAGAACAACGCCGCCAAGACGACCGTGTCGCCGTACTCGCTGCGGGCGCAGTCCGTGCCGTCCGTCTCCACCCCGCTGACCTGGGACGAGGTCGAGGCGGGCGCGGCGGGGAAGCGGCCGGCGACGAAGCCGTACACGGCGGGGGAGGTGTTGAAGCGGGTGGAGAAGCAGGGCGACCTGCTGGCCCCGCTACTCGACGGCGGCCCCGAACTGCCCGCCCCCTGACAGAACCCGGCCGGCGGGAGCGGGCCGGCCGGGCAGCGGCGTCAGGCGGCCGGCCAGGTGGTGTACGAGATCCGCGCGTTCAGGTTGGCCGGCACGCCCAGCCAGGTGTAGCAGTTGACCGAGACGACGGTGTCGGCCCCGGACGGGGACCACCCGGCCAGTACGCAGTAGCCGCGCGGCGGACGTTGGAGACTGGTCACGAACGAGTTCACGAAGGCGGTGCCGTAACCGGTGGCCGTGCCGGCGAAGCGCGCCTGGTAGCGGCCGGTGCCGAGCACTGTGCCCGTCGCGCCGCCGAAGCCCGGGATCGTCGAGTTGTAGCTCTCGCCGCCGATCCAGGTGCCGCTGACGTTCTCGCCGTGGAACACGCCGCTGGCGAAGCGCGGCCCGAACGCCCGGCCCAACAGGTCCACCCGGGAGCCGTACGTGACCACGAAGCGGGCGTCCACCGGGTTTCCGGCGGCGTTCGCACAGTGGACCACCCACCCGTCCGGCGGATCGAGCTGGCAGTGCACGGCGGTGCCGCCCAGCGCGGTCACGTGCGCCACCGGGAAGATCGCCCCGCCCTCGCTGGGCGGGTTCGGGTTCATCAGGAAGCGGTACCGGCCCTTGTCGAGGCGCTCGTAGGAGACCGTCCCGCCGGTCGAGTCGTAGCGGTAGGCGGCGGGCAGCGTGCGTACGCCGGTCGGCTGCGCCTGGTCGGTGACGAACCACGCCAGCCGGCCCTGACCGACCTGCCGGACGTTGGTGAAGGTGGCCACGAAGCGGCTGTCCGCCGGGCTGCCGGTCGCGGCGAAGCAGCGCACCTGGATCAGCAGGTCGGGAGCGCCGATCGGGCTGCGGTACCAGCTCGCCACCGTGCAGAGGACCGGCCCGCCCCCGTACGCCACCGCGTGCGCCACCCCGCCGCTGGTCGCCGCCCCCTCCAGCATCACCGTGTACGCCCCGGTGCCGGTCCGCCGCACCACGACGTCTCCGTCGCCGGAGTGGGCGCTGTAGCCGCCGGTGATGCGGTACTCAGTCGTGGTCGGGGCGTGCGCCCAGACCGTGGCGGTCACCGTGGGGTTGGGGTCCGGCAGCGGGTCCGCCACGGCGGGCACCGGCCGGGCCAGCGCCGCCCCGGCGAGCAGTACCGCCAGCGCCACGGCGCCCCGTAGCGTCCCGCCCCGCCGGGTCCGGGGCACACGTTCGTCTGTCTGCATGACGCAGCCTCCCTGGGCCTCGGCGGAGGTGTCCGCGTCACGAGTGTGGCAACGCCGGTCAATGCCCGTGCCGGTGCGGCGGCGCTGCCTGCCCGACCCACCGCACCCGGGAGTGTCACGCACGGTGCGGTGCCAGTGCCTGTGCGGTGCCCCCGCGGTGTCGGCGCGGGTGCCCGGGACCGGCGCGTCGGTGCCCCGTCGGCCCGTCGCCCGTTGAGTAGGGTGGCCGCAGCCTGCCGAGGAGTGCGAGATGAACATGACCGATGCCCTCGTTCGGGAGCCGCTGGCCGGTGGCCGGACGGCGGAGGTGGACCGGCCCCTGCTGACCTACCTCGACGACGCGACCGGCGAGCGGGTCGACCTGACCGCGACGGAGCTGGGCGGCTGGGCGGCGCGGGCCGCCGGGTTGCTGCGCGACGGGTGCGGGCTCGGTGTCGGCGACCGGGCGGCGGTGATGCTCCCGGCGCACTGGCAGACCGCCGCCGTGCTGCTGGGCGCCTGGTCGGCCGGGGTGGCGGTGTCGTTCCGCCCCCGGGCGACCGCCGGCCTGCCGTCGCTCGAACCGGGCGCCGACCGGCCGTACGACGCGCTCTTCGTCAGCGCGCAGCGGCTGGACGACTGGCTGGAGGACGTGCCCGAGGCGCGGCACCGCTACGTGCTCTCCCTCGGCGCCGCGCCGCGCGGGGAGCGGCCCCTGGGCTACCTGGACTGGCTCGCCGAGGTCGGCCGGCACACCGACGCGCTGCCCGCGTCCGCCCCGCTGACCAGCTCGGACGCGGCCAGCCCCGACGGCACGAGCTACCGCGAGTGGGGCAGCGTCGCGCTGGCCGTCGCGGAGCGGCTCGACCTGCGGGCGGGCGACCGGCTGCTGGTCGACGTCGCCGAGCACGAGCAACCCGTCTACTGGCTGCTGGCGCCGCTGGCCGTCGGCGCGTCGGTGGTGCTCTGCGCCAACCTGGATCCGGCCCGGCTCGACGCCCGGATCGCCGCCGAGCAGATCACCCGGGTGCTGTAGATGGCCGGGATCTACACCGAGGCGAGCATGTCGCTGGACGGCTACATCGCCGGCCCGGGCGAGAGCGGCTTCGACCACCTCTTCCAGTGGTACGGCAACGGCGACGTCGCCACCGCAACCGCCAAGCCGGAGATGACGTTCCACACCTCGCAGGCGAGCGCCGGGCACCTGCGGCACACCCTGGACGACACCGGCGCCCTGGTCGTCGGCCGACGGCTGTTCGACCTCGTGGACGCCTGGGACGGCCGGCACCCCATGGACAAGCCCGTCGTGGTCGTCACCCACCACGTGCCGGACGGCTGGCCCCGGCCGGGCGCGCCGTTCACCTTCGTGACCGAGGGCGTCGAGGCCGCCGTCGCGCGGGCCAGGGAGCTGGCCGGCGACCGCTGGGTGGCGGTGAACGGGGGCAACATCGCCCGCCAGTGCCTGGCGGCCGGGCTGCTCGACGAGATCAGGGTCAACCTGGTGCCGGTCCTACTCGGCGACGGCGTGCCGTTCTTCGACCACGTCCGCGACGCCCCCGTCGAGCTGTCGAACCCGACGGTCGTCGAGGGCGACCGGGTCACCCACCTCTACTACCGGGTCCGCCGACAGTAGCCGTCCGAAAGGACGAAACGAGCCTCGCCGGTACGCCCCGAACAGGCGTGGCGCGGGCCGCGGAACGCCCCGCGCGCCTTCGATCAGCGCTCCCCGGCCCCCTGGCGTTACAGGGAAACAGGCTCTTTCCGCAGGTCTGTTGCATGGGCGATCGACGTGGTCTCATACCGGGGAGACGACGTCATCGACCTGGTCATGACAACCCCGCGTCGACTTCGCACCGCCTCCATCCTCCTGAAAGGTGCACCGATGCACAGGAGACCCATCTTCCGACTCGCGGTCCTCACCGCCACCGCCGCGACGCTCCTGGCGTCCGGCGGCGCCTACGGCGCGGTGTCGGCGGCGCCCTTGCCCGTCTCCCCGGGCGCGGCCGAGTGCGAGCCGGACGCCCACGGGCACGGCGCGGCCCGGCTCGCCGAGGGCGCCACGGCCAAGGAGCCGGAGCTGTACTCCAAGAACGAGGCGAAGGCCTACGGCGTCATCAAGGACGCCCCGCGCCTGGCCAACGGCAGCGTCACCGTGCCGACGGTCTTCCACATGATCTCCGACCACCCGCTCAGCGCGGCCGAGACGACCCGGTGGAACACCCTGATCGCGGCGCAGGTGAAGGTGCTCAACGACTCGTTCGCGGGCCGTACCGCCGCCAACGCCTCCGACACGCCGTTCCGGTTCGACCTCGTCGACACGACGTGGACGGTGAACAGCAACTGGTACACCGTCGTGCCGGGCAAGAACGAGCGCGACATGAAGAAGGCGCTGTACACCGGCGACTCCGAGACCCTCAACGTATACGCGGCCAACATCGGCGGCGGCCTGCTCGGCTGGGCGTACTTCCCGAAGGGCTACAACAACGGCCGCGACTACATCGACGGTGTGGTCATGCTCGACGAGTCGATGCCGGGCGGCACGGCCGGCAAGTACGCCCTCGGTGACACGCTGACGCACGAGGTCGGGCACTGGCTGATGCTGGAGCACACCTTCGCGCACGGCTGCTCCGCCGCCGGCGACTTCGTCGCGGACACCCCGCGCGAGGCGGCGCCGCAGTTCAACTGCCCGGTGGGCGCGGACACCTGCACCGCACCCGGGCTGGACCCGATCCACAACTTCATGGACTACACGCAGGACTCCTGCATGAACATGTTCACGCCGGGTCAGGCGGACCGGATGAGCGACGCCTGGGTCGCCTTCCGAGCCGGCGGCGCCGGCTGACGCAGTGCGCGGGTGGCGGCCGGTCGTCGACCGGCCGCCACCGTCGGCCCCGGACCGGCTGATCCCGGGCCCGGGCCTGATCTCGATTCAGTCGAACGCGGCGGCGAACATGCCCGGCTGGTAGGAGCCGCCCCGCTGATGCACGATCACGGCGAGGCGATTGGCCGCGTTGATCAGGGCGACCAGCGCGACCAGCGCGGCGACCTGATCGTCGTCGTAGTGCTTGCGCACCTCGGCCCAGGTCTCGTCGGACACGCCCTGATAGGCGTCGGCGAGCCGGGTGCCCTCCTCGGCGAGCGCCAGCGCGGCCTGCTCGGCCTCGGTGAAGACGGTGGACTCGCGCCAGGCGGCGACCAGGTTGAGCCGGACCGCGCTCTCGCCGGCCGCTGCGGCCTCCTTGGTGTGCATGTCGATGCACCAGCCGCAGCCGTTGATCTGGCTGGCCCGCAGCGACACCAACTCCTGCGTGGCCTTGGGCAGCGGCGACTGCTGGATCACCAGGCCGGCGTTCGCGAACCGCTTGGCGAACTTCCCGGCGACCTTGTTGTCGAACAAGTTGAATCGGGCGTCCATGCTTCCGTCCTTCACTCCTGGAATTCGGTTGGACGAACACGAGATGCCGGCGTGCAGCGCCGTGTGACGGCGCGGCCGGGGTGACGACTGCCACAACCGGAGGTGTCACAGAACGGTCCGGTCCGGCATCTGATGGGTGACCCAGCCGCGAGGAACAGGAGCCACCCATGGTGGGTACGCCGCAGACCGCCGCCGACGATCGCCCGGACCCGGCCACCGAGGCGTTCCTCGCCCACCGCAACCTGCTCTTCACCGTCGCGTACGAGATGCTCGGCTCGGCCGCCGACGCGGAGGATGTTCTCCAGGAGACCTGGCTGCGGTGGGTGGGCGTCGACCTGGGCACGGTCCGGGACCGGCGCGCCTACCTGGTCCGCATCACCACCCGCCAGGCACTCGTCCGACTGCGTACGCTCAGCCGCCGCAGGGAGTCCTACGTCGGCCCCTGGCTGCCTGAGCCGCTGCTCACCGCTCCGGACGTCGCCGAGGACGTCGCGCTGGCCGACAGCGTCTCGATGGCGATGCTGCTGGTGCTGGAGACGCTGGCACCGACCGAACGGGCGGTGTTCGTGCTGCGCGAGGTGTTCGACCTCGGTTACGACGAGATCGCCGAAGCCGTCGACAAGAACCCCGCCGCTGTCCGTCAGATCGCCCACCGGGCACGGGCACACGTCGCGGCGCGCCGGCCCCGCCGCGTCGTCTCCGCGGCCGAGACCCGGTACGCGCTCGACGCGTTCCAGCGGGCGGTCGAGACCGGCGACCTGCAGGGCCTGCTCGACATCCTCGCGCCGGACGTGGTCCTGCTCGGCGACGGTGGCGGCATCAAGCAGGCAGTCCCGCGGCCCATCCTCGGAGCCGACAAGGTGGCCCGCCTGCTGGCCGGCGGGTGGGGCAAGATCGCGGGCAGCACGTCGTGGCGGCCGGCACAGGTCAACGGCCACCCGGCGCTGATCGTCCAACTCAAGGGCGAGATGGACACGGTCCTGGCCGTGCGCATCGACGGCGGCCTCATCACCGGAATCTACGCCGTACGCAATCCCGAGAAGCTGTCCCACATGGAACGGGAGACCGTCCTGCGCCGGTGAGCCGGAATTCCCCGTCCACCATGGACGCGATCCGATCCCGGTCAGCTTGGTAGCGTGCCCCGTGCGTCCTTCCCTCCTGCTGTTCGCCGGTGGTGCGCTGGCTCTCGCGCAGTCAGCAAGCGGAGCCCGCATCGTCCTTCGTGACGCGGTCGACGCGGAGGCGATGTACGGCGGCGGATTGGATGTCGTCCTGCTGCTGATGCTGGTGGTTACCTCGGTGACCGGCGCGGCCGTTCTGTTCGCCGCCGGTGGGCTGCTGGTTCGTCACCGGGTCAGGCCCGGCCGGACCTTGCTCTATCTGTGGACCGGTCCGATCCTCGTCCGGTCGGCATATGGCGGCTTCCTCGTGAGCGTTCCGAACGACGGTGGCCCGTTTCCGGCGTGGGCTGTCGTGACAGAGGCCGTCGCCGGTCCAGCTCTGGTTCTGACGGTGATCGCAGCAACGTGGTTGCTGTCTTGCGGTCCAGCCGCACGCGGCGACTCCACGGCCTGCCGGCCTGGGCTCGGCCCCGGTCCGAGTTGCGCAGGCACGTGGAAGGCCTGATCGGCGAGTCACGGACGGTCGGGTACGCCGACCACGGAGCCGCCGGAATGCTGACTCTCTTCATCCGGGTGTCCGGTGCCACTGGATGGTCTCCACCGGCGTCGTCGCCGCGGTGATCTCGACGTCCGTGTTGGGGGAGGTGATCGGGATGCGGATGCCGAACCTGGTCTTCTTTACATAGGATTCGAGCACTCCGTGGTGAAGAAGTTCCTGTTCCCTGCCGGCCTGATGCTCGGCGGTGACTTCTCCAACGGCGACTACCTGATGTAGAACGAGACTCAGACGGCGGTCGGCAACCTCGTCGGCGGTCTGGTCTTCGTGGGGCTCGACCTCTACGTGACGCACGTCTGTACCAGTGCGAACCGCAACCGCCCGCCACATCGGGAAGTCGGCATCCGGGCCACGGTGAGCACGGCAGTTCTCACGCGTGGATCTGGGGCGAAAGCTCCCGATCTGGTTCACCAACTACGGATCAGATGCCCGGCCGCACCCGTCTCGCGCAGGGCGGCAGGTGGTCGGTGGGCAGCGCACACCGCGCGCCGCCGGGCAGTGGCCGGGCGCAGAAGACCCAATGGCGTACGCCCTGCTGGTCCTCGGCCGACACGGTGACCCCGCCGGGCTCGACGCGGACGGTGAGCCGCGCCAGCACCCGGGCGGCGGTCCGGGCGAGGATCCGGGCCCGGGGCAGGTCGGGCGCGGTGACTGGCAGGTGGATTACCCAGCGGTCGGTCATCGGTAGAGATGGTTTGTCGACTGGGCGCTTTGCCAGGCGCGCAGCACGTTCTTGATCCGTACGTTCTCCTCCTGCACCGCGACCAGGGCGGTCTGCGCGACGGCGAGTTCGTCGGCCACTTGGTGCAGGAAGGCGCGGATCTCGACGGGGTCGAGGCCGCGCCGGCGGACGTTGAAGCACCGGTCGCGGATCTGCCACGGCCGTAGCTCGCGTGGCGGACGGACGACGTCCGCCGGAGGACGTTGCTCGCGTCGGCTCGTCAGCCGACGGATCAGATTGCGCACAGGTGATCGCCCTTCGTCGGGGTCGCGTCGGTGGAGGGGCGGCCTCCGCCGGTTGCGGGCGACGGAGACCGTCCCGCCCTGCCACCGCAGCCTCGATCGACGGTACGGCGATAGGGCCGCGCCGGGGAGCGCGGGGGAGTGGGGTCTTGGCGGCGATGCGAGACCGGTACGAGAGGCGCCAACCGACCGCAGCAGCACCGCATCACTGAGAGCGACGCTATTGCCACCGAGTTACCTATGTCATCAGTGCTACGTGTGTTGCCTATGCCGTGAAGGTCGATCGATACTGGGCGGGCCAACCGACTGCAAGGGGCCTGACGTGCCTATCCCGCCCACGATGGACGAGTTGCTCGCCGATTTGCTGAAGAAGATCAAGGACGGGGCGTATCCGCCCGGCTCGCAGCTGCCCTCCGGGCGGTCGCTGGCAGCGGAGTACGACGTCTCCCAGTCCACGATCAGCCGTGCGGTGGCGAGGTTGCGGGAGCAGGGCGTGCTGGTCGGCCGCCCAGGGCGCGGCGTCTTCGTCGCCGAGTCCCCCCCCTGCATGATCAGCCAAAACTTACGGCCGCATCCACTCCGCAATTTGCACTTGACAAGACGTCGCCGCTCTCGGGGGTTCTCCTGGCAGGGAATAGGACGTGGCTTGCTTCCCGACGCGCACTGCGGCCCACTCGTCATCTCACTGCCCCTTGCCCCGGCTCGCCCTACGCTTGCATGTAGCCCTCTCGGCCAGCGAACCCGCTACCTAGGCACCCGTGTCTGGTGACCTTGGTGGCTCCTTGGGGGTACGCTGCCAACGGCCCCATAGGAGACATCATGCTTACACGGCTGGAAGTTGACGGCTTCAAGAATCTGCTTGACTTGAACATCGAGCTCGGAGCCTTTACATGTATCGCCGGGCCAAATGGTACCGGTAAGTCGAACGTGTTCGATGCGATCCAGTTCCTGAGCTTACTGTCTGATATGCCGATGATGGACGCGGCGCAGCAGGTTAGGGGTGTCCATGGCGAGCGTGTCGGTGATCCTCGCGACCTGTTTTGGAACGGATATGACGCGAAAGAGCGTCGCATGCGATTCGCTGCGGAAATGATCGTGCCACTCACAGTTGAAGACGACTTCGGTCGGGTGGCAAGCCCAACTATCTCCTTCCTGCGTTACGAGCTTGAGATCGGCTATCAGTCCCCAACGGGAGTGGAGCGCATCGGGCGACTTCGCCTCCTCAAGGAGGCACTTCGGCACATTAACATTGGTGATGCGCCCTCTCGCCTCAGATTCCCGCATAGCGCGTCTAGATTCCGCTCACGCGTACTTCAGGGGCGCCGTAGCGGCGTCGCGTTTATCTCTACCTCAGAAGAGCACGGCGAGCCGGTAATTAGCATACATCAGGATGGAGGGAGTCGCGGGAAGCCTCGGCCATCTGCTGCGTCCCGCGCCCCTGGAACGGTTGTCAGTACTGTGACCGGAAGTGACGATCCGACGATTCTTGCGGCCCGACGTGAAATGCAGTCATGGCGGAGACTCGCGTTGGAGCCGTCAGCCCTTCGTACTTCGGACCGCTTCGTTGATCCGCGCTTCATGGAAGCGGATGGCAGGCATCTGCCAGGGGCGCTCTACAGAATTGCTACCTCTGATCCGAGCGGTGATCCTCAACGAGTCTACTCTCGTGTTGCGAACCGGCTAGCGGAACTTACAGGGGTTTCAGTTCATGGTATCGAAGTTGTGGCGGACGACGTGCGAGAGTTGTTAACGGTCTACCTCAAGGAGCGTTCGGGGCTTCGATTGCCCGCACGCAGTTTGTCTGAAGGAACTCTGCGGTTCCTCGCCCTCTGCGTACTTTTAGAGGATCCCGGAGCCGAAGGGCTCTTCTGCATGGAAGAGCCCGAGAACGGGATTCATCCCGCAAACCTTCCTTCGATGGTTCGCTTGGTCCAAGAGTTGGCAGTAGACACGTCGGACGCACCGGGAGAAGATAATCCGTTCCGTCAAGTCATCATCAACACTCATTCACCGTTCGTCGTGCAGTTGGTCAGCCCTGAATACTTGCTCTTTGCGTCAGTAGGCACTCGCCCCGCTCCAGATGGAACGGCCTCGCGAGGCCTTATTCTCAGGCCACTTTCGGATACGTGGCGGGCCGCACGCGAGGCCGGCACATATACGAAGGCAGACATACTTCCGTACCTTGTTGCGCCTCCTGGCGCGCAGCTAACTCTGGGACTGGATGCCGCGTGATTCACAGAGGTGTGTTCCTTGGGGAGGGGTCAAGTGACGCGGGAATTGCCGTTCACATCGAGCGAATCGCTACCGAGTGCGGTGTCGAAATCCAGCTGACCACACCTGACGCAGACCTGCTGCCAACTGCCGACAAGACGATAGCCGGCAAGCTTCGCGCGCTGATGCGGTTGGGGGGCGAGTATCATGTCATTTTCATTCATCGTGACGCTGACGGAGCCGGCCGAGAGGCCCGCTTATCTGAAATTCAGAATGCGATAATCGAAGTTGCGCCGGACGCTGTCCACGTTCCAATTGTGCCAGTGCGGATGACGGAAGCCTGGCTTGTGCTGGATGAAAGGCTAATTAGAGAGGTCGCGGGCAATCCGAATGGTCGGATTCGCCTCAACATGCCAACCTCCAGGGAAGCCGAACGGATTGCGGATCCTAAGGCACTTCTCAAGGAATTAATAGCAGACGCATCTGAGACGGCGGGTCGGCGAAGGAAATTACTGCAGGCAGCCTTTCCGTATAACAGACGCAGGCTCCTAGAGGAATTAGATCCAGGCGGGCCGGTTCGGCAGTTGGAGTCGTGGCGCCGTTTCATAGACGATACCGCTGAGGGCCTTCAGAAGCTTGGCCCGCTCTAACTTTGGTCGTTTTCTGATTGACCTGACTGACGGTGGCGGTGGCGTTACCGTTTTTCGCGCAGATCTGATCGGGCAGCGGCGGGCCCAGCTAGTGCAGGTGCTCGTCCTGCACGGGCGCACCGTGATCGGCTCCGCTCCGGAACGGCACGTCGGGGCTAATCCGAACGCGTTACATCCAACAATCGGCCTCGGTAAACATGGGTCAGTCGACCGTCGGGAGCTTCGGGCCGAGGACGTCGTCGGCGTCGACGATCGTGTACGCGTACCCCTGCTCGGCCAGGAAGCGCTGCCGGTGGGCCGCGTACTCGGTGTCGATCGTGTCGCGGGAGACGACCGTGTAGAAGTGCGCCTGGCGTCCGTCGGCCTTCGGCCGTAGGACCCGGCCGAGCCGCTGCGCCTCCTCCTGCCGGGAGCCGAACGTGCCCGACACCTGGATCGCCACGGCCGCCTCTGGCAGGTCGATGGAGAAGTTGCCGACCTTCGAGATGACCAGGGTCCGCACCTCGCCGGAGCGGAACGCGTCGAAGAGCCGCTCGCGTTCCTTGTTGGTGGTGGAGCCCTGCACGATCGGCGCGTCTAGGTACTCCCCGAGTTGGTGGAGCTGGTCGATGTAGCCGCCGATGACGAGCACCTGGTCGTCCGGGTGCCGGTCGACCAGCGCCTTCACCACGGGCAGCTTCGTGCGGGCGGTGGCCGCCATCCGGTAGCGCTCCTCGGCCTCCGCCGTCGCGTACGACATGCGCTCCGCGTCGGTGAGCGTCACGCGTACCTCGGTGCACTCGGCCGGGGCGATCCAGCCCTGCTGCTCGATGTCCTTCCACGGCGCGTCGTACCGCTTCGGGCCGATCAGGCTGAACACGTCGCCCTCGCGGCCGTCCTCGCGTACCAGCGTCGCCGTGAGGCCCAGCCGGCGGCGGGCCTGGAGGTCCGCGGTGAAGCGGAAGATCGGCGCGGGCAGCAGGTGCACCTCGTCGTAGACGACCAGGCCCCAGTCGCGGGCCCCGAACAGGTCCAGGTGGGTGAACGTGCCCTTCTTACGCGAGGTGAGCACCTGGTACGTGGCGATGGTGACCGGGCGGATCTCCTTGCGCTCGCCCGAGTACTCGCCGATCTCCTCCTCGGTCAGCGACGTGCGCGCGATCAGCTCGCGCTTCCACTGCCGGCCCGCCACCGTGTTCGTGACGAGGATCAGGGTGGTCGCCTTCGCCTCGGCCATCGCCGCCGCCCCGACCAGCGTCTTGCCGGCGCCGCACGGCAGCACCACGACGCCCGACCCGCCGGCCCAGAACGCCTCCACGGCCTCCCGCTGGTACGACCGCAGCGTCCACGGCTTGCGGCCGTCCTTGCCGGCCTCGGCCAGCTCGATCGGGTGCGCCTCGCCGTCGACGTAGCCGGCGAGGTCCTCGGCCGGCCAGCCCAGCTTGAGCAGCGCCTGCTTGAGCCGGCCCCGCTCGGACGGGTGCACCGCGATCGTGTCGTCGTCGAGCTTCGCGCCGAGCATCCCGGCGAGCTTCTTGCTCTTCGCGACCTCGATCAGCACCAGCCGGTCCAGCGCCCGCAGGACGAGGCCGTGCGCCGGGTCGTTGGCGAGCTGGAGGCGGCCGTACCGGTCCATCGTCTCGGCCACGTCGACCAGCAGCCCGTGCGGCACCGGGTAGCGGGAGTACTTGATCAGGGAGTCCACCACGCCCTCGGCGTCGTGGCCGGCGGCGCGCGCGTTCCACAGCCCGAGCGGGGTCAGCCGGTAGGTGTGCACGTGCTCCGGGGAGCGCTCCAACTCGGCGAAGGGCGCGATGGCCATCCGGCACGCCTGCGCATCCGGGTGGTCGATCTCCAGCAGCAGGGTCTTGTCCGACTGCACGATCAGGGGTCCACCGCTCACGCCAGTGCCTCTCCTCCACCTCGGGTCGCCGGCTGTCCGGGAGGCGACTGACCCGCCCAGGCCGACCCACCAGTGTTGCACGCAGCCGGGTGACCGCAGAAAAATCTGGTCACCTGGAGCAACCGGAGCGGTACTCGCAACGTCTAGCAAAGGGAACACCTGTCAGGGAGGCAGCATGAAGCATGTCCGGATCAGCAGCCGGCTGGTCGCCCTGGCAGTGGTCACGCTGGTCGGTGCCGGTGCGTGCACGTTCGATCCGCAGGCCGGTGGCGGTGGGGGCGGGGGACCCGTCGCGGCCGGGGCTGCGGAGCGGGTAACGGGGGCGAGCGGTACGCCCGGGCCGGACCAGCGGGCGCAGCCGACCACGGCGCCGCCGAAGCCCAAGGTCAAGCCGACGCGGAGCACACCGCAACCGACGCGCCCCACGGCGGAGCCGACGCGCCCCGCGACGAAGCCCACCGCGTCGCCGTCCGTCGCCGGCTGCCCGCAGGGCGAGCACCAGCGCGAGGTGGAGGCGTACCTCGCCCGGCTGGGCGGGTTCGGGCGGGTGACCGTCGACGGCCGGCAGTCCGCCGGCGACTGCGACGCCATCAGGAAGTTCCAGAGGCGGTACGACATCCGCCCCGCCCACGGTCGCGCCGGGCCGACCACCCACGACGTGGCGAAGCGGCTCGCCACCACCGACACGGCGCGCTGCCGGGCCGGCTCGGGCACCACCTTCTGCATCGACCTGACCCGGCAGACCACCTGGGTCATGCGCAACGGCAAGGTGCTCGTGCAGCCGACCGTCACCCGCACGGGCATGCCCGGCTACCGCACCCCCGCCGGCACGTTCACGATCAACTACCGCAACGTCAAGGAGTGGTCCGACCCGTACGAGGTGTGGCTGCCGTACTGGCAGCACTTCACCCAGGGCATGGGCTTCCACCAGACCACGACCTACCTGCACGAGAAGTCGATCGGGTCGCACGGCTGCGTCAACCTGCTGCCCGGCGACGCCGTCCGCTACTGGAAGCTGGGCAAGGTCGGCAGCAAGGTGGTGCTGGTGGGCCGGCGCCCCGGCACCTGAGCCGCCCGGCGCACCTGAGCCGCCCCGACACGCCTCCGTGGCATCGCACAACTCGTCCGATCCGGGTTTTATCCCCTGTCACTCCCGCCACGGCGGTGTCACGCTGGATGCCAGGCGTCGAACCGGACGGGGAGGCTGGAGATGACGGTCGACCGTGAAGTGATACCGGAGCACAGTCCCGCGCCCGACCGGTCGCCCGTCGAGGAGGTCTCCACCGCCACCGTGGTCGCGTACGGGGTGGCGGCGGTGGTGCTCGTCGGCTGGTTCCTCTTCGGCTGGCTGGTGCTCGAACAGGGCTTCGTCGACTCGGTCGGCGAGTCGGCCGGCGCCGGGTTCACGCTGCTGCTGATCGTCTCCGTCGTCGGGACCGTACGCCGCAGCCGGCGCTGACCCGACCCGCTCAGTCCTCCAGTACCGCCGCCGTGATCCGGTGCAGGGCGAACGTGTGCAGCATCTCCGTCCGGTCGTCCTCGGCGCGCAGGTAGCCCGCGCCCATCGAGACCGGCCGGACGAGCCGGGACGCGGTCGCCCCGTGCGCGTCGACGTACCCGACCCAGACCCGCGCCCGGTCCCGGATCGCCTGCTGGAGCACCGCGAGGGCGTCGCTGTGGGAGGGCGCCGGCGCCGGACCGGTGCGCCCGACCCCGCCCCGGACCATGGCCGGCGCCCGTCGCGCGGCCCGGGCGGCGGCGTCGCCCCGCCGGATCTGCTCCACCACGCCGAGCAGGCGGGGCATGGCCAGCTTCGATGTGGTCAGCGGGTCGACCGTCCGGGTCGTCACCGGCACCCGGGCCGGGGCCCGCCGGGTCTTCGGGCGGGCGAGCACCGCCGACCCGCTCGCGTCCTCCGGCACCGGGGCGTACCCGGCGTCGCGCAGCACCATCAGCATCCGACCCACCTGGTACGGCGTCGACAGCACCGTCGGCGCCAGCCGGCGCAACGCCAGCGGCTCCAGCCGCCGGTCGGCGAGCACCTCCGTCAGCAGCGCCTCGTCGTCGCTCCGTACGTACGCCCCGGCGGAGCCGACGCGCAGCCCGCCGTGCTTGCGGGCCACGTCGTCCACCAGGTACGTCAGCCCCTGCGGGACGGGGGTGCGGGACCGCCGGCGGAACAGGGCGTGCAGGTCGTCGGCCGAGTAGCCGGCGTCCAGGGCCCGGCGCACGCTGGCCGGGGTGACCCGGTGCACGCTGGCCCCGCCGGCCGACTCGTGCTCCGCCACCACCTCCAACTCGGCGGCCAGCGCCGGGTCGGGCGGGCCGGGAACCACGACGGTCAGGTCCGCCTGCACGAGGAAGTGGTCCACCGGGGCGGGCAGCAGCGCGTCCAGCGCGCGTACGGTGCTGGTCGGGTCGCCGCTCTCGGTGTCCGCCCGCAGCCCGAGCGGGTCGTCGCCGCCCCGCTCGTCGGCGGCGGTCACGTCGGCGAGCAGCAGCCGCCCGTACGAGGTGAGCGCCCCCAGCCCCGTCACGCCCAGCGTGGCCGCCTCGGTCAGCACCTCCCGGTGCGCGGCCTCCCGCCCCCGGCTGCGCCGCGGCGCCCGCCAGTCGAGCAGGGCCAGCACCTCCCCGGGGGTGGGCCCGGTGGCCGGCTCCAGGTCGGCGAGGACCTCCAGCACGGCCCGTCGGGCGGCCGGCGCGCCGGCCCGTTCCGCCTCGGCGGAGAGCACCGTGATCGGCCGGTCCCGGTCGTCGCGCTGCCCGACCAGCCCGGCCTGCCGGGTCATGGTCAGCCAGGCCCGGGCGAGCTGCTCCCAGCGCTGCGCGAGCGTCCCCGCCCGCCACACCTCGTACCCGGCGGTGGGCAGGACCTGCTGGTCGGCGCCGTGCCGGGTGGTGGTGGCCCCGGGCAGGTCGACCTCGCCGGCCAGCCCGCCCGCGTACGCCGCCTCCAGCAGCAGGGCCGCCGTCGACTCGTCCACCCCGACGGCCTTGGCGAGCCGGCGCAGGTCGCGGACGCCCAGGCCGCCCGAGCGCAGCACCGGCGCCGGTTCGGCGGCGAGCTGCTCCAGCAGCGCCTCGGTGTGGCGTACCACCTCCATGGTCTGCCCGGCCCCGGCGGAGTCGGCGGCCTTCGGCTCGCGCGGCGCCGTGGCCACGGGCGGCGGGCTGCTGCGCAGCGGGCCGAGCGGGCCGCTGTCGCGGCGCAGCAGCAGGCCCACCTCCCGGGGCAGTTCGACGGTGCCCGTGGCGCCGGCCCGGCCGCCGGAGACCGGCACCAGCAGGTGGTGGTCGACGAGCCAGCGCACCGGCGAGCCGGTCGGCACGCCGCCGTTCGTCGGGTCCGGGGGCAGGTCGGCCTCCGCACCGAGCGGGGGCGCCTGCAACGCGCCCGCCGGCACGCTGCCGACCGGCGGCCCGGCGGCCAGCCGGTCCAGGATCGCCCGGGCCGAGGGCGGGGCGGCCAGCAGCGTCCGCCGCAGCTTCGCCGGGTCCGCGCAGAGCGCCGCCGCCCGCGGGCCGAGCTCCGCCGCCGATCGACCCAGGCCCGCCGGGTACGGGGAGACCTCGTCGACGCTCGCCACCACGCGCAGGGCACTCTCGGGGCCGTACAGCACGAAGAGCGCGCGCAGCCGGTCCACGGCGGCGCGGACGGTGGTGGGGGCGGGCGGCTGCGACCCGGCGGTCGCCATGGCGAGCACCGCGTCGGTGGAGGTGGTCTGCTCGGCCGCGTCCCGGGTCAGCCGGGCGGCGTCGAGCATCAGCAGGGTGAACTGGTCCAGCGCGTCGAGGGCGCGGGCCACCGAGACCCGCGACTGGGCCCGGGTGGCGAGCGCGGAGACGTCGGCCGGCACGGGTACGACGAGGTCCGGCCGCAACTGGAGGAGGGCGGCGAGCGACTCGTCGGGAAGTGACCGCAGGTGGTCGGCGAGTGAGGTGGTCATCGTCGTTCCACGCTAGCCCGGCAGAGGGTCCTCCCGCCCCTCGGACGTCCGGCTGACCGGGGGTTGGGCGGGTACGTTCTCCCGCATGGCAGCGCTGACGGTCGGCTTCGACCTCGACATGACCCTGGTCGACTCGCGTCCCGGCATCGCCGACACGTTCCGGGCGTTGACGGCCCGCACGGGGGTGCACGTGGACGCGGCGGCCGCCGTGGCGCGGCTCGGCCCGCCGCTGCGTACGGAGATCGCCCGCTGGTTCCCGCCGGAGCAGGTCGACGAGGCCGTCCGGACGTACCGCGAGCTGTATCCGGCGTACGCGATCACACCCACCGTCCCGCTGCCCGGGGCGGTCGCCGCGATCGACGCGGTACGCGAACGCGGCGGGCGGGTGCTGGTGGTCACCGCCAAGCACGGCCGCCTGGCCCGGCTGCACCTCGACCACCTGGGCCTGGTGGTCGACGAGGTGGCCGGCGACCTGTTCGCGGAGGGGAAGGCGACCGCCCTGCGGCAGCACGGCGCGACCCACTACGTCGGCGACCACGTGGCCGACATGGTGGCGGCGGGGGCGGCGGGCGTACCCGGCATCGGGGTCGCCACGGGCCCGTGTGCCGCCGACGAGCTGCGCGCGGCCGGGGCGGCGGTGGTGCTGGATGATCTCACCGGATTCCCGGCGGCGCTGGACGGCATGATCCGGCTAGCCTTGGAGCGGTAGACGTCTCAAGCTCAAGCGAAGCAGGGGTTCTCAGGTGCCGACGGGTCGAGTGAAGTGGTTTGACGCGGCCAAGGGATACGGGTTTGTCACCAGTGACGAGGGTGGCGACGTGTTCCTGCCCAAGGGCGCGCTACCGACGGGTGTCACCGACCTCAAGGGCGGTCAGCGGATCGACTTCAGCGTGGTGGACAGCCGCCGGGGCGCGCAGGCGATGGGGGTCAAGCTGCTCGACGCCCCGCCGTCGATGGCGGAGTTGCGTCGCCGGCCGGCCGAGGAGCTGCACGGCCTGGTCGAGGACATGATCAAGGTGCTGGAGGCGAAGGTCCAGCCGGACCTGCGCCGGGGTCGCTTCCCCGACCGCAAGACGGCGCAGAAGATCGCTCAGCTGGTCCACGCGGTCGCCAACGAGCTGGAGGTCTGAGGCACCAGCCCGGCGTCGGCGGCCCGGCCGAGCAACGCCTCGACGGCGGCGAACCCCGCGTCCCCCAGGTCGGCGGTGAACTCGTTGACGTAGAGCCCGATGTGCCGGTCCACCACGTCGGGCTCCATCTCCTGGGCGTGGGTCAGCACGTACTCCCGGCTGGCGGCCGGATCGGCCCAGGCCTGGCGTACCGACTCGCGGATCCACCCGGCTGCGGCCTCCGGGTCGACCGCGCCGCGCCGGGCCAGGATGGCCCCGAGTGGGATGGGCAGGCCGGTGTCGGCCTCCCACCACTCGCCGAGGTCGACCAGGGCGGTCAGGCCGTGCCGTGGGTAGGTGAACCGGGCCTCGTGGATGACCAGCCCGGCGTCGTACCGGCCGGCGGCGACGCCCGGCATGATCTCGTGGAACGGCACGACCTCGATCCGCGCCGGGGGCCGGTCGGCCGCCCAGAGCCGGAAGAGCAGGTACGCCGTCGTCCGGTCGCCCGGCACCGCCACCGTGGCACCGCTCAGGTCGGCGCGCCCGGGGCCGTCAGGCCGGTCGGGGTGGTCGCCACGGGTCAGCACCAGCGGGCCGCAGCCGCGGCCCAGCGCGCCCCCGCAGGGCAGCAGGTGGTAGTCGTCCAGCAGCCACGGCAGCGCCGCGTAGCTCACCTTGACCAGGTCGAACGCACCCCGTTCGGCGGCCGTGTTGGTGACGTCCACGTCGGCGTACGTGACATCGACCGGCGGTGCGCCGGGCACGAGACCGTGCACCAGGGCGTGGAAGACGAACGTGTCGTTGGGGCAGGGCGAGAAAGCCAGCGAGAGCGCCACACCCTCACCGTATCCCCGCCGCCGGGGGCCCGGCTTCGCCCGGCCCTCACGACTGTGACCTGCCCCGCGAGGTGGCCCTGCCCCGCGAGGTGGCCCTGCCCCGCGAGGTGGAGGCGCGGGAGGTGGAAGTGTGCGCAGTGACGAGCAGCTAGCTTCCGCCGAGCGGGAGCTCTGACGCCACGAGCCACGGGTCGAGTGGACGCGACGGCGACAACCAGGGCGGCAATGGTGTTCTGTTCGGCCCCTGTCGAGCTGCCCTCACGGATGGGGCAAGCCGCGATTCGGCAGATAGGGCAAGCCGCGATGCGGCAGCTGGGCAAGTTGCGATCCGGCGAGTGCCGCCCGCACCAGCGCGGAAGCGGCCTGAGGCCGGTCGGTCCGGTGCGGCGGGCGCCGAGTACCGCTCGGTCGCCGCCGTCGCATCCCTGCTGCCGGATGACCCGGCTGATGCCCGAGTGCACGCACATCGCACGCCGGGGACCAGTGCAGACGGCCATTCCTGGATACCCGGCCGCTCAACGGTGCCGGCATCTCCGTAGGCCAGTGGTCTCACGAACGGGGCAGCTCGACAGCGTGCCGAAGAACACTCGGCCGTAAAGCGCCAAGCCAGTTGTCCACAGGATTGTCCACAGGTGTGTCGCGCTTGTTGACGGGCGCTTGTGGCGTCGCAACGATCGACATGTGGCGGAGCCGACCGGACCGATCGAGGTGGGGGCGGCGCTGCGTGCTCTCCGGCGCCAGGCAGACCTGAGCCAGCGGGAGTTGGCGCGTCGGTCGGGCGTACCCAAGAGCACGCTGGCGCGGATCGAGGCCGATCCGGCAGCCGATCCGAAGCTGCGGACGGTGGAGCGGTTGGTGCGGGCTGCTGGCGGAGAGCTGGCGGTGGGCGTCCGGACCGCTGACCAACGGAGCACGGACGGCGAACCGGGGGACGGCGAACTGGGGGCCGTCACCGTGTTGCCGTTCGTACCGCACGACGGACGACGCGACGAGGGAGGCCGCCGCTATCCCGCGCACCTCGACGTCCGGGAGGTCCGGACGCTGAAGGACTGGCCGGGTGCGTGGTGGGGGCACTGGTACGTTCCGCCGGAGCAGTGGCCGGCGCGGGTGCCGGAGAGGACGTACGACCTCCACCGTGGGCGACGCGACGCGCGACGGGTACGGGAACGGGCCCGCGCCGTCGTCAGTTTCCGTCGTGTGACGGAGGGGGTGCCGGACGGGTGCTGGCGGTTCGTGGCCCAACTGCCGGGCGGCGAACTGGTCGGCGAACTCCGGGCACACGAACGCAGCGAGGACCTGCTGCTCGGTGAGGATATGGGCGACCGGCGGGAGATGGTGCTGGACGGAGTCCTCGTCGTGCCCCAGTTGCGCTTCCTGGGCATCGGCCGCCGGCTGCTTCAGCTCCTCGGCGAGGGAATGGACGGGGCCGGTATCCAAACGGTGCGCGTCGTCGCCGACATCGGTGGGGCCGGCTTCCTGATCGCCTGCGGCTACCAGGTGGAGGCGGGGCGACCGACGGCTCTGCGGTTCGACCGGCGACCGACGTCCGGAGGATGATCGCAGGGCAGGGCAGGGCAGGGCAGGGGCAGGGGCAGGGGCAGGGCGGGCCAGCGCGAGGGCAGGTGGGCGGGCTCAGCTCAGGGCCGTGGCGGCGGTGGTGAGGGCGGCGAGCGCCTCGCGCATGCGCCAGGCGTCGCGGTCGCGGGGGCCGATCGGGTTGGAGACGGTACGCAGCTCGGCGAAGGGGACGCCGGCCTGCGCGGCGGCGACGGCCACGCCGTACCCCTCCATGGCCTCGGCGACCGCGTCGGGGTGACGCCGGCGCAGGGCGTCGGTGCTGGTGGCGCTGCCGGTCACCGTGCTGACGGTGAGCACCGCGCCCACCGTCGCCGTCGGCAGCGCGGCCCGCAGGGCGGCCAGCAGGCCGGGATCGGCGGCGAGCGCGATGCCGCCACCGAGCCACTCCGGGGGCATGCCCAGCTCGTCCACCGGGAGGAAGCCCGCCGGCGACTCGGCGCCCAGGTCGGCGGCGACGGACATGGCGCCCAGCACCGTCGCGCCGACGTCCGCCCGGCCGGCGAAGCCGCCCGCCACGCCCGCGCTGACCACACCGCGGTACGGGCGCCCGGCCGCCTCGGCGAGCACCAGCAGCCGGGCGGTGGTGGCGGCGGCGACGGCGGGGCCGACGCCCACGGGCAGCACCGTCGTCGACGCATCCGTCAGGCCCGCGCGGACCGCCTCGGCCTCGGCGGGCACCGCCGTGACCACCAGCAGGCCCGTCACGGCAGGGGCCCCTGCGGCTCCCGCCGGGTCTCGTCGTCCGCCCCGCCCGGCCCGCCGACGGCCGACGACGGCCGGTAGATGTGGTACCCCGGCGGGGCCAGGGCCGGGTCGTCCAGCGGCGAGCCGCCCTGGGCCGGAGCGGGCGAGACCGGTGCCACCCCCGTGTCGGGGCCGCCCCCTGCCTCGGCGCGTGCGCCGGCGTCCGTGCCGGCCGGGTCTTCCCCGTTACCTCTGCCGGTGCCGGTGTCGCTGCCGGGTTCGTCGGTCTCGTCGGACAGTTCGTCGTCGGCGAGTGGACGACCGGCCAGCCGCTCGGCGCGCAGGCGGCTTGCCACCACCACGCCTCGGACGGCGGCCAGCGTTCCGGCCCCGGCGGCGACCGCGATCCCGATCCGGCCGTCGAAGGGTACGAGCCCCAGCCCGCCCCCGGCGACGAACGCGAGCATCAGCACGGTCTCGGAGTGGGCGAAGGAGCTGGCCCGCAGCCGCTCCGGGATGCGCTCCTGGATCGAGGCGTCCACGGTGAGCTTGGCGATGCCGCTCATCAGCGCGGCCACCAGGCAGAGCAGGGCGACCATCGGCAGCGAGAACTTCAACGCGGCGAGGACCGCCACCCCACCCACGATGATCATGCCGCTGGACTGGATCGCGACGGGTCGGTGGATGCGCAGCCGGGTGCCGATCGCGGTGGCGAGGAAGGTGCCCACGGCCAGCGCGGCGCCGACGAGGCCCAGCGCTCCCTCGTCGCCCAGGTCCCGGCCGAAGACGACGGTGGTCAGGTCGCCGGCCTTGATCGCGAAGGCCAGGAAGAGCAGCAGGAACCCGTACAGCCCGCGCAGCGTTGCGGCACCGATCAGGGTGGCGATCACGAGCCGGCCGGCCGGCCGTCCCCGGCCCAGCGGGCGGTCGCCGGTGCGCCGCCAGAGCGCACGCAGCGGCCGGGGCACCCGCTCCGGTGGCTCGGAGTCGGCCTTCGGCGGCAGGCGCAGGGAGATCACCATACCGACCAGGAAGATGATCGAGGCGACCCGGAGCGGCCACTGCGGCCCGAACCAGAAGGCGGCCAGCCCGATCGGAGCGACCAGGGCGCCGGCCACCGTGCCGTAGACGCTGGCCCGGGCGCCCACCTGGGAGAGCCCCAGCCCCTCCGGCAGCAGCCGTGGGACGGCCGCCGAGCGGGCCACCCCGTACGCGCGGGAGAGCGCCAGCACGCCGAAGGCCGCCGGGTAGAGGCCGAAACCGTGGATGTAGTCGGAGATCAGCCAGGCCAGGAAGGCGCGGCCGAGCATGGTGGCGGCCAGCGCGTACCGGCGGCCGTGGCGGAAGTGGTCGAGCAGCGGGCCCACCACCGGGGCGAGCATGGCGAACGGCACCATGGTCACCAGCAGGTAGAGGGCGACCTTGCTGCGCGCCTCGCCGAGCGGGACGTTGAAGAAGATCGTCCCGGCGAGGCCGATGGCGATCAGCGTGTCCCCGGCGCAGGAGACGGCGTGCAGGTCGAAGAGGCGGACCATGCCGACCTCGCCCCCGGCGCCCCGGGTGCGGGCCCGGCCCGCCCGCCGGGTCATCCAGCGACCACTGCTGACCGAGCCACGGAACAGCAGGCGGACGGCCTTGATGCCGGTGCCGACGGTCCGCCCGAGTACGGACCGCCCGGAGCGGGAGAACAGCGGCATGCCCACCATCCTCACCCATCCGGTCCGTCCGTGCCGCACCACTGTCCCAGAACGTCGTCGGCGGGTGCCTGTCGGTCGGCCGTACGCATGGGGAACAATGGTTGGGTGACCAGGCCTGCCTCCGCCCGTGCCGCTCGTCTCGACCAGGTCTGCGCCGCCGCCGTCGAGGTGGCACGTGACGCCATCACCGAGGTCGACCCCTCGGACATCGGCGACCACCTGCAGGCCGTCGCGGAGGGCGATCGACTCGTCACCCATTATTTCGAGTGCCGGCTCGCCGGCTACCGGGGCTGGCGGTGGGCGGTCACCGTCACCCGCGTGCCGCGCAGCCGGCACGTCACCGTCTGCGAGACGGTGCTGATCCCCGGCACGGACGCGATGCTCGCGCCCGGCTGGCTGCCGTGGCAGGAGCGGCTCAAGCCGGGCGACCTCGGCCCCGGCGACCTGCTGCCCACCCCGGCGGACGACGACCGGCTCCAGCCCGGCTACCTGCTCTCCGACGACCCGGCGGTCGAGGAGACCGCGTGGGAGCTGGGTCTCGGTCGGGCCCGGGTGCTCTCCCGGGAAGGGCGCAGCGAGGCCGCCCAGCGCTGGTACGACGGCGACCACGGCCCGTCCGCCGCGATCTCGGCCGCGGCCCCCGCCGCCGCCCGCTGCGGCACCTGCGGCTTCTACCTGCCGCTCGCCGGCGCCCTGCGGCAGTCCTTCGGGGCCTGCGGCAACTTCTACGCCCCCGACGACGGCCGGGTGGTCAGCGCCGACCACGGCTGCGGGGCGCACTCGGAGACCCTGATCGAGGCCGCCGAGACCCCGGTCGAGGAGATGCCGACGGTCTACGACGACAGCGCGGTCGAGCCCATGGCGGTCAGCCGGGCGCCGGGCTCCGTCGAGGCCGCGGAGCCGGCGGAGCCGTACGGCCACCCCTGACGCCGTTGGCACGGCGCCGGTCCGGCGGACCGGTGTCGTCGCAGGTCAGCGGCCGGCGCGGCGGCGACGTCGGTTGGCGTCGTGCCGCATCATCACGGCGAGACCGGGGAAACCCCACAGGAAACCGGCCAGGCAGGTCCACAGCCAGTCCTGGTGATCGTGTGCGGTCAGCCAGTCGCGGAAGAAGACCAGCAGCACCAGCCCGGCGAGCGCCCAGGCCGCGATCCCGGCGAGGGCGAACGGCACCATCGGCGGGTCGAGCGGCTCGGGCCGCGGGGGCTGCTCCTTCGGCACGCGGCAAGCGTACGCGATCAACTTTTCCTGCTGGCCGGTGATCTGCGACGATGCGCGCGACAACGGAAGATCCACCTGCGAGGACCTGATGGCAGTAGCGCCGCCCGAGAACGGCACACCACCCGACCCAGCGCACCCCCGTAACGGTTTCGACCGGTACTTCGAGATCTCCGCCCGTGGCTCGACGATGAGCCGCGAGGTACGCGGGGGCCTGGCGACCTTCTTCACGATGGCGTACATCGTGGTGCTCAACCCGCTCATCATTGGTGGTGCCGTCGACGGCGACGGCAAGAAGCTCTCCATCGCCGCCCTCGCCGCGGCAACCGCCCTCGTCGCCGGCCTGATGACCATCCTGATGGGCGTGGTCGGCCGGTTCCCGCTGGCGCTCGCCGCCGGCCTCGGCGTCAACGCGCTGGTCGCGTACGAGATCGCCCCGGAGATGACCTGGGCGGACGCGATGGGCCTCGTGGTGATCGAGGGCCTGATCATCGCGGTGCTGGTGCTGACCGGCCTGCGTACGGCGGTGTTCCGCTCGGTACCGACGCAGATGAAGACGGCGATCGGCGTCGGCATCGGCCTCTTCCTGACCATCATCGGCCTGGTCGACGCCGGCTTCGTCCGCCGGGTGCCGGACTCGGAGAACACCACGGTCCCCGTCGGGCTGGGCATCGACGGCAGCCTCGGCAGCTGGCCGATGCTGGTCTTCGTGGTGGGCCTGCTGCTGACCATCGTGCTGATGGTGCGGCGGGTCAAGGGCGCGATCCTGATCGGCATCCTCGGCTCCACCGCGTTGGCGATCGTCGTCGAGGCGTTGTTGAACATCGGGCCGTCCTTCGTCGACGGCAAGCCCAACCCGAAGGGCTGGGCGCTGAACGTCCCCGAGCTGCCGAAGACCTGGGTGGACGTGCCGGACCTGTCGCTGCTCGGCAACTTCAACCTGTTCGACTCTTGGGGCCGCGCCGGCTGGGTCGTCGTGCTGATGTTCGTGTTCACCCTGCTGATCACGGACTTCTTCGACACCATGGGCACGATGGTGGCGGTCGGCCAGGAGGGGAGCATGCTCGACGAGCAGGGCACCCCGCCGCGGGCCAAGGAGATCCTGCTGGTCGACTCGATCGCGGCGGCTGCCGGCGGTGCGGCGAGCACGTCCAGCAACACGTCGTACATCGAGAGTGCCGCCGGTGTGGCGGAGGGCGCCCGTACGGGCGTGGCCAACCTGGTCACCGGCGGGTTGTTCCTGCTGGCGATGTTCCTGGCGCCGCTGGTCGTGGTGGTGCCGTTCGAGGCGGCGTCGACGGCGCTGGTGGTGGTCGGCTTCCTGATGATGACCGCGGTGCGGACGATCGACTGGTCCGACTACGAGATCGCGATCCCGGCGTTCCTGACGATCGTGCTGATGCCCTTCACGTACTCGATCTCCAACGGCATCGGCGCCGGCCTGATCTCGTACGTGGTGGTGAAGCTCGCCCGGGGCAAGGCACGGGAGATCCACCCGCTGCTGTACGGGGTGGCCGCCCTCTTCGTGCTCTACTTCCTGCGCGGGCCGATCGAGTCGGTGCTCTGAACACGGCCTGCTCCGGGCCGGTGACCGAACGGGGTACCCGGCCCGGAGCAGGACAAACTTCTCGTGAGCGTGGTCATATCAGTGGTCATTCGCCAAGCTAATTAGTTAGGCTAACTATCGTGACGGAGCGGACGGTGACGGCGAAACGCGTGCCACCGGCGCAGCTGGCACCTCAGTTGCGTGATGCGATCACCCGGCTGAACCGGCGGGTCCGCCAGGCCCGGCCGGTCGGCGACCTCACGGTCACCCAGCTCTCCGCGCTCACCAGCCTCCGGCTGGCGGGTGCGCTGACGCCTCGGGAACTGGCCGACGTGGAACGGGTGCAGCCGCCCACGATGACCAGGATCGTCGCGAAGTTGGAGGAGCGCGGCCTCGTGCAGCGCACCCCCCATCCGACCGACGGCCGGCAGGTCATCCTGGCGGCGACCGAGGGGGGACGGGCGGTGCTCGACCAGTTCGAGCGGGTCCGTGACGAGTGGCTGGCCCGCCGGCTGGCCGACCTGACCGAAGCCGAGCGGGAAACCCTGCGGCAGGCCGCCGAGATCCTTCAGCAGCTCGCCCGCGCCTGACCCGCGCGTCGTGCCACCGCGCCGTCCGCCGTCGATGACGCGTACGACCGCGAGGAGGCGCACCAAGAGTGCAGGCGAAGCTGAGCACGATGTTCCAGTCCCTACAGGTCCGCAACTACCGGCTCTTCGCATCCGGGCAACTGATCAAGCTGATCGGCGTCTGGATGATGTTCATCGCCCAGGACTGGCTGGTCCTCGAGCTCTCCGACAACTCCGCCACCGCGCTCGGCGTGGTGACCGCGCTCCAGTTCACCCCGGTGCTGCTGCTCACCCTGCTCTCCGGGCGGCTCGCCGACCGCTACGACAAGCGGATGCTGCTCTTCGTCGCGAACGCGTTCTGGACCGTCCTGGCCCTCGCCATGGCCCTGCTGGTGATCACCGGCCTCGTGCAGCTCTGGCACGTCTTCGCGTTCGCGGCCCTGCTCGGCGTCGCCAACGCCGTGGAGACCCCCGTCCGGCAGGCGTTCGTCTCCGAGCTGGTCGGTACGTCGCTGCTGCCGAACGCGCTCTCGCTCAACGCGGCCGTGTTCAACTCCGCCCGGATCGTGGGGCCGGCCGTCGCCGGCCTGGCCATCGCCGCCTTCGACGTCGGGCCGGTCTTCATGTTCACCGCGCTCAGCTCGATCGCCCCACTGGTCACCGTGATCCGGATGCGCCCCGCCGAGCTGCACCGGGAAGCGCTGCCGCCGCGCGACGAGCGGGCGTCGGCCAAGGTCGTCGACGGCCTGCGCTACGTCTGGCGCCGGCCCGACCTGCTGCTGCCCATGGCGGTGATGTCGGTGATCGGCATGTCGCTGTTCAACTTCCAGCTGACCCTCGCCGCGCTGGCCAAGACCGTGTTCCAGACCGGCGCCGCCTCGTTCGGGCTGTTCAGCACCGCGCTGGCGGTCGGCGCGCTGGTCGGGGCGCTCGCCGGCACCGGGCGGCGCAGCCGCCCGTCGGTCTGGCTGGTGCTCGGCGCGGGGGTCGGCTGTGCCAGCTTCGGCACGCTGGTGGGGCTCGCCCCGGCGTACTGGATGGTGGTGACGCTGCTGCTGCCGACCGGGTTCTTCATGGTCTTCTTCGCCCAGGCGGCCAACCAGCGGGTCCAGCTCGGCACGGACGCCGCCTTCCGCGGCCGGGTGATGGCCCTGTGGGTGCTGGTCTTCCTCGGCACCAACCCGGTCGGTGCGCCGCTCATCGGCTGGGTCGCCGAGACCTACGGCGCCGGTGCCAGCATCTGGATCGGTGGGCTGATCTCGCTGGCCACCATCCTGGTCGCGCTCACCTGGCAGCTGCGCCGCTCCGGCGCCCGGCTGCGCTTCCGCATCCTGCCGATGCCGCGCTTCTACGTCACCTCCGCCGACTGCTGAGCCTGTCGCCCGGGCGGGCCGACCGCTTCCTCGACCGAGGGCGCGGATGACACGAAAGCGGTGGCGGTAAGGGGGAAAGCGGCTTAGCGTCGATACGTGGAGCTCGGACGCGCGCTGCTGCTGATCCTGGCCATCGTCGCCATGGCCAGCCTGCCGGCGCTGATCGCCCTGGTCTTCTGCGCGGACGAGATCATCGACCGGGTCGCCTGCGGGTACGCCGAGTGGCGTGAGCGCCGGCGGGAGCGGCGCACCATCGTCCGGCTGGACCGGGCCGTCGAGGCAGACGCGCTGACCCGCGACATCGACCTCACCGCCTTCGACCGGCCCGACCGGCGCCCGCTGGAGGAACTCGCCGCCGACCTGCGCCGCCTGCGCAGCCAGGGGGTGGGTTCCGACGGCCGCCAGCCCGTCTGGCACGCCATGGTCCTCCAGGCGTACGACGACCGGCTCCGGCTGGCCTGCCGGGCCCTCGGGCTGGCCGAGCACCTGACGGAGCTGGAGGGCGTCGACCTGGAGCTGGAACGCGTCCGGGTGGAGGGCCTGCTGCACGCCGCCGGGCTGACCCTGCCGGCCGCCCGGGCCGGTCACTGGCAGCGTCACCGCTGAGGGCGGGGCCCGCGTGAGGCTCTTCGTCGCGCTCTACCCGCCGCCCGAGGCGGTCGCGCACCTCGGCGCGCAGGTCGCCCGCCTGCGGATCGGCGCGGCGGCCGCCGCCGGGACCAACGTCCGGCTCGCCGACCCGGCCAACGCGCACGTCACCCTCGCCTTCCTCGGCGACGTCGAGGCGGACCGGCTGGTCGCCGTGGAGAGCGCGCTCGGGCTCGCCGCCGAGTGGTCCCGCGACGGCCGCCAGGCCGCGCCCCGGCTCCGGCTGGCCGGCGGCGGGCGGTTCGGGCGGGGCCGGTTCACCGTGCTCTGGGTCGACCTGCGGGGCGAGGTGGAGCCGGTGCTGGTGCTGGCCCGGCTGATCCGCTCCCGGCTGCGGCACGCCCGCCTGCCGCACGACGAGAAGCCGTTCCGCCCGCACCTGACCGTCGCGCGCCCCGGCGACCGGGTGCCCCCGGCCGACGTGGCCGCCGACGTCGCCACCCTCGACGACTACGAGGGCCCGGAGTGGCCGGCCGGCGAGATGGTCCTCGTGCGCAGCCACCCCGGCCCCCGCCCCACCTACGACCGCCTGGCCGCCTGGCCCCTCTGACGCTCCCCGGTCACCAGGCCCAGGCCTCGGGGCCGGGGCCGCCGTTGCCGACGGGCGGGAAGAGCTCGTCCAGGCGGGTGAGGGTGTCCTCGTCGAGGTCGACGGTCAGGGCGCCCAGGGAACGGTCGAGCTGGTCGGTGGTGCGCGGTCCGATGATCGGGGCGGTCACCCCGGGACGGGACAGCAGCCAGCCGAGGGCCACGTCCGCCGGGTCGTGACCGAGGTCGCCGCAGAGTTTCTCGTACGCCTCGATGGTCGGCCGGTGCTCGGCGAGCGCGTCGGCGGAGCGGCCGCTGGCGCCCCGCGCGGCCCCGCCCTCGGCCATCTTCCGCAGCACTCCGGCGAGCAGCCCGCCGTGCAGCGGCGACCACGGGATGACGCCCAGCCCGTGGTGCTGCGCGGCGGGCACCACCTCCAGCTCGACGTACCGGGTCATGAGGTTGTAGATGCACTGCTCCGAGACCAGGCCGAGGAAGTGGCGCTTACCCGCCGCCTCCTGCGCCACGGAGATGTGCCAGCCGGCGAAGTTGGACGATCCGACGTAGAGGACCTTGCCCTGGGCGACCAGGGTCTCCATGGCCTGCCAGATCTCCTCCCACGGCGTGCTCCGCGAGACGTGGTGCATCTGGTAGAGGTCGATGGTGTCGGTCTGGAGGCGGCGCAGCGAGTCCTCGCAGGCCCGGACGATGTGCCGGGCGGAGAGGCCCTGCTGGTTGGGCCACTCGCCCATCTTGCCGTAGACCTTGGTGGCCAGCACGACCTTCTCCCGCCGGCCGCCGCCCTGGGCGAACCAGCGCCCGATGATCTGCTCGGTGATCCCCTCGCCGGTCTGCCAGCCGTAGACGTCGGCGGTGTCGAAGAAGTTGATGCCGTGGTCGAGGGCCCGGTCCATGATCGCGAAGCTGTCCGGCTCGGTGGTCTGCGGCCCGAAGTTCATCGTGCCGAGGCAGAGGCGGCTGACCGACAGGCCCGTACGGCCGAGGTTCGTGTACTCCATGAGGCCACCCTGCCACGGCGGCAGTTGGAGCGCCTCGCGTTGACTCCGGCGACCGGGTGGTCGCCGGAGTCAGGCGGTCACGAGGACTCGCGGGCCGCCGGGCCGCTGCCGAAGAGCACGTCGTCCCAGCTCGGCAGGCGCTTGCGCGGCTTACCGCTGGCGTCGGTCGACTCGCCCGACGCTGCCGCCGGCGCGCCCGTGCGACGGGGCCGGAGCACCGCCAGCGACGGCACGGCCGGCACCTCCTTGGGCGCGTCCGAGTCGTCGTCGAAGGCGGAACCCTGGCCACCGCCGAGCAGTGCCGCCGCCCCGCCACCGACCGGCCGCTGGCGCGGCGCGTCCTGCCCGGCAAGGGCGGCCGGGGTGCGGGGTTCGAGCCCACGACCCGAGGTCGAGCCGAGCGGACGGTCGAGCGAGGCGAGCAGGGCGTCCCGCCCGGCCCGGATCGGGTCGCGGCCGGGACGGCTGTGCTCCGCCGCCGCCGGCAGACCGTGCCCGCCCCGGCTCGGCTCGCCGCGCGACGGGCCGGGCAGCGCGTGGCCGCCCCGCTCCGGTGCCGGCTCCTGGCCGAGGATCGGGGTGGGCCGCTCGGCGCAGAGGTATTGCGCCATGTCGTCGTGCGGGGTGACCGACTGCCGGGTCTTGTCGAGATCCCAGATCGCCTGCGCGGTCGCCTTGCCCGAGGGCCAGGTCGCCACGATCCGCCAGGTGCCGTCGTCGCGGCGCCACGCGTCCCAGGAGATCTTCTCGGTGTCGATCCCGTGCTGGGCGAGCCGGCCGTTGACCACCTCGGCGAGCGGGGTGGGCTTCTCCGCGCCCTTCAGCCGGGTGCGGCGGGCGTGCTGGGCGAGCATGGCCCGCTCCTGGAGCACCGGGCCGGCGTAGCGCAGCACGCGGTCGACCGGCACGCCGGCGATCCGGGCGACGTCCTCGGCGGACTCGCCGGAACGGATCTTGGCCTGGATGTCCCGTGGGGAGAGTGAGGGCACCGGGTCGGCGGTCGCCGTCGGGGCCACCGCGAGCGGCGGGGCGCCGGGCTCGGCGTGCAACGCGCCGGCGATCCGCTCGTCGATGGGCAGGGCGAGCAGTCGCCCGACCTCGTCGGCGAGCACCAGGGCCTGGCCGTCCTCGGAGAGGGCGACGAAGCGTACTGGGCGCATGGCGTAGCCTCCGTCCCGCTTCGCTGGCCGTCACGCCACGAGCCGGCCACCCGGGCGTCCTCGCACCACCGTACGCGCATCTGTCCGCAGGTGGGGGATGCGACACCCGCATGTCGCGACTGAGCTGCGACGATGATCACGGTCGGTGGCCGCCGACGCGTCCGACGGCCACCGACCGTGACGGCGATCAGAGTCGCTCGACCACGTAGTCGATCGACGCGGTCAGCGCCTCGACGTCGGCCGGCTCGACGGCCGGGAAGAGCGCGACGCGGAGCTGGTTGCGGCCCAGCTTCCGGTACGGCTCCGTGTCCACGATGCCGTTGGCGCGCAGCGCCTTGGCGATCGCGGTGGCGTCGACGGACTCGGCGAAGTCGATGGTGGCGACCACGTTGGAGCGCAGCGCCGGGTCGGTGACGAACGGCGTCGCCACCTCGGAGCGCTCCGCCCAGCCGTACACGATCGCGGCGCTCTCGGCCGTGCGCTTGGCCGCCCAGGCCAGCCCGCCCTGGGAGTTCATCCAGTCGGTCTGCTCGGCGGCCAGGAAGATGGTGGCCAGCGCCGGGGTGTTGTAGGTCTGCTCCAGCCGCGAGTTGTCGATCGCGGTGACCAGGTCGAGGAAGGCCGGGATGTAGCGGCCGGACGCCTTGATCTCGCCGGCCCGCTCCAGCGCGGCCGGCGACATCAGGGCCAGCCACAGGCCGCCGTCGGAGCCGAAGCACTTCTGCGGGGCGAAGTAGTAGACGTCGGTCTCGCCGACGTTGACGTCCAGGCCGCCGGCGCCCGAGGTGGCGTCGACCAGCAGCAGCGAGCCGGGGTCGGCGCCGGCCACCCGGCTGATCGGCACCGCGACACCCGTCGAGGTCTCGTTGTGCGGGGTGGCGTAGACGTCCACCCCGGCCTCGGCGGTCAGGGTGGGCGCGGTGCCGGCCTCCGACTTGCGGACGGTGGGCTCGCCGAGGAACGGGGCGTCCTTGACGGACTTGGCGAACTTGGCGCCGAACTCGCCGAAGCTGGCGAACTGCGCCCGGTCGCGGACCAGGCCGAACGTCGCGACCTCCCAGAAGGCCGTGGTGCCGCCGTTGCCCAGCACCACCTCGTAGCCCTCGGGGAGGGAGAAGAAGTCGGCGATGCCGCGGCGCAGCCGGGCCACCTCGTCGCGGACGGTCTTCTGCCGGTGCGAGGTGCCGAGGTAGCTGGTCGCCACCTCTGCGAGGGCGGAGACCGCCGCCGGACGGACCTTGGACGGCCCGCAGCCGAACCTCCCGTCGGCGGGCTTGAGGTCGTCGGGAATCCGGATGGTCGGTGCGTCAGCCACGGTTGTCGAGATCCTTCCGCATGGGCGAGGGCGGGCCCGGTGTTCAGGCGGGCACGGATCGACGGCGGACGCGCGCTCAGGCGCACGACGTGGCCGGGACCCGGGCCCGGTCCGGCGTCACTGCCGGCCCTCATCCTCCCACCCGCGCCGGCCCCGCCGGCCGCTGATCCCACCAGCGACGTTGAGGCGTCCACCACAATCCGTGCCAGTGCGCCGCACCCGACCGCACCCGGAGGCAAGGAAGGGCCCCCTCCTGTACGCCAGGCGTTGGGAGGGGGCCCTTCCTCACATCTCAGACGCCGTGCGGGATGGCGTCCCAGCCCTCGACGTCGCTCGGCTTGCGGGTGCCCGGGCCGACGTAGCGGGCCGACGGGCGGACCAGCCGCTGGAGCTTCTTCTGCTCCAGGATGTGCGCGCTCCAGCCGCCCATCCGGGCGCAGGTGAACATGGAGGTGAACATGTGCGCCGGCACCTCGGCGAAGTCCAGCACCACGGCCGACCAGAACTCGACGTTGGTGGCGAGCACCCGGTCCGGCCGGCGGGCCTGGAGCTCGGCCAGGGCGGCCTTCTCCAGCGCCTCGGCGATCTCGAAGCGCGGCGCGCCCAGCTCCTTGGCGGTGCGGCGGAGCACTCGGGCGCGCGGGTCCTCGGCCCGGTATACGCGGTGGCCGAAGCCCATCAGCCGCTCGCCCCGGTCGAGGACGCCCTTGACGTAGCCCTCGGCGTCGCCGCTGCGCTCGACCGCCTCCAGCATGCTGAGCACGCGGGACGGGGCGCCGCCGTGCAGCGGGCCGGAGAGGGCGCCGATGCCGGAGGAGATGCAGGCCGCGGCGTCCGCGCCGGTGGAGGCGACGATCCGGGCGGTGAAGGTGGAGGCGTTCAGGCCGTGCTCGGCGGCCGAGATGAAGTAGGCGTCGACCGCCTTGACGTGCCGCGGGTCCGGCTCGCCCCGCCAGCGCTTCATGAAGCGCTCGACGATGGTGGACGCCTTGTCGATCTCCTTCTGCGGCACGGCCGGCAGGCCCAGGCCGCGCGCCGACTGGGCGACGAAGGAGAGCGCCGTGACCGACACCCGGGCGAGGTCCTCGCGGGCCTGCTCTTCGGAGATGTCGAGCAGCTGGTTGAGACCCCAGTACGGGGCCAGCATCGCGACCGCGGACTGCACGTCCACCCGGATGTCACCGGAGTGCACCGGCACCGGGAACGGCTCCGCCGGCGGCAGCCCCGGGCCGAACCGCCCGTCGACCAGCAGCGCCCACACGTTGCCGAAGGAGACCTGGCCGATCAGATCCTCGATGTCGACGCCGCGATAGCGCAGCGCGCCGCCCTCGCGGTCGGGTTCGGCGATCTCGGTCTCGAAGGCTACGACGCCCTCGAGCCCGGGTTTGAAATCGGCCATGTCGCTCTCCTGGATCTGCTCGGTGCGCCCGCCCGGGGCTCCGGTCCCGGCCCAGCCGGGCGAGCGCCTTAGGCGACCCTCAGGGATGTGTTCGTGACATCTTGCCTGCTGGGTAACCGGATTCGCGACCCACTGCGACTGTGCCGCACACGACATCCCCGGTCCGGGCGGCCCGGACCGCGTCGGTGACACTGTGCAGTGCGGGCTGGCCAGCGCCGCAGGCGGTGGGCCGGGTCGACGACGAGGAGGGGGAACGTGACGGGGGACACAGTCCGGCCGGCGGGTATGCGTAACGAGTACGCCCGGGAGCTGGGCCTTTCCGAGACGGATCTGGCCGCCGACTGGCACGGCCAGTTCGCCCGCTGGTTCGCCGACGCGGTCGCCGCCGGACTGCCCGAACCGAACGCGATGGTGGTCGGCACCGCCGACGCCGCGGGCCGCCCGAGCGCGCGCACCGTGCTGCTGAAGGGGTACGACCCCGAGGGCTTCGTCTTCTTCACCAACTACGGGTCCCGCAAGGGCGCCGAGGCGGCCGTCAACCCGCACGTGAGCCTCGTCTTCCCCTGGTTCCCGCTGCACCGGCAGGTGGTGGTGGCCGGCCGGGTCGAGCGGGTCGACCGGGCGGAGACGGAGGCGTACTTCGCCAGCCGGCCGCGCGGCTCCCAGCTCGGGGCCTGGGCCAGCACCCAGTCCCGGGTGATCCCCGGGCGGACCGTGCTGGACGAGGCGTACCGGGCGGCGGCGGAGCGGTTCGCCGAGGTCGAGCCGATCCCCGCCCCGCCGTACTGGGGCGGCCTGCGGGTGCGGCCGGAGTCGGTGGAGTTCTGGCAGGGCCGGGTCAGCCGGCTGCACGACCGGCTGCGGTTCCGGCTCACCGGGCCCGGGGAGTGGACCGTCGAGCGGCTGGCGCCGTGACCCAGCTCAAGGACGCGCGGCCGACCGGGCTGCGCCGGTTCGCGATCGACGTGCGCCCGCTGGCCGTGCCGGCGTACCGGCGGATGTGGCTCGGCAACGGCATCGCGATGTTCGGCATCCAGCTCACCGCCGTCGCCGTGCCGGTGGAGATGTACGCGCTGACCGGTAGCTCGCTCTGGGTCGGCCTGATCGGGATCGCGGCGTTCGTACCGCTGCTGGTCTTCGGGCTCTGGGGCGGCGCGGTGGCCGACGCGCACGACCGGCGCAAGGTGCTGCTGGCGACGGCGGCGGTGCTCTGGGCCGCCACGCTCGGCCTGGCGGTGCAGGCGGTGCTCGGGATCGGCAGCCCGCTGCTGCTGCTCGTCCTGGTGGCGGTGCAGTCGATCGCCTTCGCGATCAGCTCGCCCACCCGCAACGCGATCCTGCCCCGGCTGGTGCCGGCGGAGCTGGTGCCGGCGGCGACCACGCTGAACTTCACCACCTACACGGCCGCCTCGGTGGTCGGCCCGCTGGCCGCCGGCCTGATCTTCGCCTGGTGGGGCACCGACCTCGGCCTGCCGATCGCCTACGCGGCCGACGCGGTGCTCTACGCGGTCGCCGTCTGGGCGACGGTGAAGCTGCCGGCCATGCCGCCGGAGCCGGACCCGG
Source organism: Micromonospora sp. NBC_01740 (assembly GCF_035920365.1). NCBI lineage: Bacteria > Bacillati > Actinomycetota > Actinomycetes > Micromonosporales > Micromonosporaceae > Micromonospora > Micromonospora sp. NBC_01740. The sequence goes on from NZ_CP109150.1 coordinate 2,035,380, forward strand.
ACGCGTCCGCCGCCCCACGGCGGGCCGGGCTGGCCAGCATCGTCGACGGCCTGCGCTACCTGGCCACCACCCCGGTGCTGATGCTCTCCTTCGTCATCGACCTGATCGCCATGGTGCTGGCCATGCCCCGGGCGCTCTTCCCCGAGATCGCCGAGTCCCGGTTCGGCGGCGGCGCGGCCGTCGGCTGGCTCTACAGCGCGATCGCGGCGGGCGCGATGCTCGGCGGGCTGACCTCCGGGTGGATCGGGCGGCTGCGCCGGCAGGGGCTGGTGCTGGTGCTGGCGGTGGTCGGCTGGGGGCTGGCGATCGCGGCGGCCGGCCTCGCCGGCCAGCTCTGGCTGATGGTGCTGCTGCTCGCGGTGGCCGGGGCGGCCGACCTGGTCAGCGCCGTGCTGCGGCAGTCGATGCTGCTGGTCTACGCGCCGGACCGGATGCGCGGGCGGCTGATGGGCGTCAACACGGTGGTCATCGCCGGCGGCCCGCGCCTGGGCGACCTGCGGGCCGGTGCGGTGGCGGCCGGTTTCGGCGGCGGCGTCGCCTGGGTCGGCGGCGGGCTGCTCTCGGCGGCCCTCGCGGTGCTGCTCGCGGTGGCTTTCCCGGTGCTGCTGCGCTACCGGGCGGCGGACCCCTCCGGCGGTGACAAGGCGTGACGGGGCGGGTCGGGGCGAGCGACGGCGGGGCGGGAACCGTTAGGGTCGCCCGCATGGACACCCCCGACCAGCGTCCGCCCTCGGGCGCGCAGTGGACCATTTCCGCCGCCGGCCACGAGGCCGTCATCGTGGAGGTGGGCGGTGGGGTCCGGACATACCGGCACGACGGGACCGACCACCTCGACGGGTACGCCGCCGACGAGATCTGTCCCGGCTGCGCGGGACAGGTGCTGGCCCCCTGGCCGAACCGGATCCGCGACGGGCGCTACACCTTCGGTGAGCGGTCGTTGCAGCTCACCCTCAGCGAGCCGGACCGGGGCGTGGCCATCCACGGGCTGGTCAACTGGGTGCCGTGGCGGCTGGTGGAGCAGTCGTCCGACGCGGTGACCGTCGGCTACGACCTGCCGCCGCAGCCGGGCTACCCGTGGCCGCTGCGGCTGCGTACCCGCTGGAGCGTCGGCCCGGACGGGTTGCGCGCGGAGCACGAGGCGACGAACCTCGGTGCCGAGCCCGCGCCGTTCGGCTTCGCGGTGCACCCGTACCTGCGGGTGCCCGGGGTGGCGGTGGACGACCTGTCGATGCGGCTGCCGGCCCGGACGCGGTTGCAGGTGGACGGGCGGCTGCTGCCGATCGGGGGCACCCCGGTCGCCGGCACCGAGTACGACTGGACCAGCCCCCGCCGGATCGGCGGCGCCCGGCTCGACCTCTGCTTCGGCGACGTGATCCGCGACGACGACGGCGGTTCGGTGGTCAGCCTGGCGGCCCCGGACGGCACGGCCGGCGTACGGATCTGGGCGGACCGGGAGTTCGGCTGGTGGCAGGTGTTCACCGGCGACGCCCTGCCCGGCGAGCGGCGGCGCCGTTCCGTGGCGGTGGAGCCGATGACCTGCCCGCCGGACGCGTTCCGTTCGGGCCGGGACGTGATCACCCTGAAGCCGGGCGCGACCTGGCGGGGTGCCTGGGGCGTACGGCCCGGGGCCTGAGGCGGGGAGCGCATGGAGTTCGGCGAGGTGGTCCGGCGACGCCGGATGGTGCGCAACTACGACCCGGACCGGCCCGTCCCGCCCGACGTGGTGGAGCGGCTGCTCGACCACGCGGTCCGCGCGCCGTCGGCCGGCTTCGCCCAGGGCTGGGGCTTCCTGGTGCTGGAGGCGCCGGAGGACCGGGAGCGGTTCTGGGCGGCGACCACGCCGGGCGGCGGCGGCCGGGAGCGGTGGCTGGCGGGGATGCGCCGGGCCCCGCTGATCGTCGTCCCGCACGCGAACCGGTCGGCCTACCTGGAGCGCTACGCGGAACCGGACAAGGGCTGGGCGGACCGCTCGACCGAGCGCTGGCCGGTGCCCTACTGGTACGTGGACACCGGCTTCGCCGCCCTGCTGATGCTGCTGACCGCCGTGGACGAGGGGCTGGGGGCGTGCTTCTTCGGCATCCCCGCGCAGCGCCTCGACGCCTACCGGGAGGCGTTCGGGGTGCCGGGGGAGTACGAGCCCGTCGGTGCCGTCACGGTGGGTTATCGTGCGGCTGACCACCGGTCACCGTCGCTGCGCCGGGGGCGTCGCCCGGTGGACGAGGTGGTCCGGCGGGGGCGCTGGAGCTGACCGGCGCCGGACAGGCCGTCGGGTGTTTCCTCCGGTGGCGATCCGGATGGCGGGTGGCGAAACTGACATCGGGGAGCAGAACGCGGTGTGGTGCAGCCCGCTACGCTGGCACGGTCATCGGCGCCGCGGGTCGCGGTGCCGCGCCGCGACCCGACCCGGTGTCGTGGGTCGGCCCGGCCAGGGGGAGGGGAGCGTGCCGTCGTGATCTTCAGAGCGGTCCGGGACGGGCGTCCCTACCCGGAGCACAACCTGACGCTCAAGCAGTGGGCGGAGATCCCGCCGAGGCCACTGCGCCTGGACCAGTTGATCACCACCAAGCGTGAGCTGGCGCTGGACAAGCTCCTCGCCGAGGACTCCACCTTCTACGGCGACCTCTTCCCGCACGTCGTGCAGTGGAACGGCGGGCTCTACCTGGAGGACGGGCTGCACCGCGCCCTGCGGGCGGCGCTCCAGCAGCGCAACCAGATCCACGCCCGGGTGCTCGTCCTCTCCGGCCCGATCGAGTGAGCGCGGCCCGCCGGCCGTCCGACCCGTACTGACCTGCGATTTCGCGGATTCGACGCGGCGGTTTCGTCTGCCGGCGCCCTTCGACGAGCGGCTGTCGCACCGGAGCCGTACCGTCATCTCCAGACGACGTGTCTGACGAGGACGGTGAGGGCCATGGCCCGCGACGGTGACATCAACGAGCCCACGAGGGAGTTCCCCGGTTATCCGACCGGCGAGGCGCTCAAGGAGCGGTCGGCTGTCACAACCGAACCGGATCCGGGTGCGCCACCACCACCGGCGGGCGGGCCCGCGCGCGGCCTGCTCTGGGTGCTCGGCGCGGCGGCGCTGGCGGTGGTGGTGCTGCTCGGTGTGCAGGCCACCGGCCTGCTGCCGGACTTCCGCAACCCGTTCGCCAAGGAACAGACCGACCGCAGCCAGCCGCCGCTGCTCAAGTCGATCCAGGATCTCAGCCGCTACGTCGCGGCCGAGGGCAACTTCCAGGTGGTCGTCGATCTCCAGAACGACCGGCGCAACGTGCCCGACTGGCTGCTCAGCCAGCGCACCCTCTTCGTCGGGGCGGGCAGCGTGGAGGCGTACGTCGACTTCGCCAAGATCTCCGAGGGTGCGGTGGTCGAGTCGGCCGACGGCAAGTCGGTGGAGATCAGGCTGCCGGCGCCGCAGCTCGGCAAGACCAACCTCGACCTGGAGAAGAGCTACGTCTTCGCCGAGGAGCGCGGGCTGCTCAACCGGGTCGGCGAGCTGGTCAAGGGCGACCCCAACCGCCAGCAGCAGGTCTACCAGCTCGCCGAGGAGCGGATCACCACCGCCGCCCGCGACAGCGGCCTGACCCAGCGGGCCGAGGAGAACACCCGCAAGATGCTGGAGGGGCTGCTGCGCTCCCTCGGCTACGAGAAGGTGACGGTCACCTACACCGCCCCGTGACGGTGGGCCCACGACGCGACGGCGCCCGCCCCGGTCGACGGGACGGGCGCCTCGTGCTCACCCCCGCCTCGGGCGGGGGCGGGGCTCAGTAGCGGGCGGCGGCGTAGCGGTCCTCGTTCGGCATCAGGACCCAGAGCACCAGGTAGACGACCACCTGGGTGCCGGGCAGCAGCAGCGACAGCAGGAACAGCAGCCGGATGAAGCCGGCCGACCTGCCGAAACGCTGGGCCAGGCCGGCACAGACGCCGGCGATCATGCGCCCCTGACGGGGGCGGACCAGTTTGCGACTCATCGTCGTACTCCCACTCTGCGGCGTTCGCCGCCTCTGCCCTCAACGGTAGGAAGGGGTGGCCACCGCGCCCTCGGTCCGGAGGAGGATCGACGGTGCCCGTACCCGTAGGTGGTTACCCGGGAACCGGCCCCGCGACGCCCCCGGGACCCGCCGGGCCGTGCCGAGCGGTCGCGGCTGGCGGCAGGGGCTGAGCTGGGCGGGTAGGCTCGCCGGTCGGGCACCCACACCCCCGGGTGCCGGACGGCCGCCCCGACCGGGCCGGCCACGACCGTGCCGGAGACCCACGAGGTACGACGGCGAGGAAGTGCAGCCATGATCAGCGTTTTCGACCTCTTCAGTGTCGGCATCGGGCCGTCCAGCTCCCACACGGTGGGGCCGATGCGGGCCGCCCGTACCTTCGTCGCGGGCCTGAAGGCCGACGGGTTGCTGACCGGCACGGCACGGGTGCAGGCGGAGCTCTTCGGCTCGCTGGGCGCGACCGGGCACGGCCACGGCAGCGACCGGGCGGTGCTGCTCGGGCTGGCCGGCGAGGCCCCGGAGACCGTCGACACCGACACCGTCGACGCGCGGATCACCCGGATCCGTGCCGAGCGCCGGCTGAGCCTGCTCGACGCGCACGAGATCGACTTCGACCCGGACCGTGACCTGGTGCTGCACCGGCGCCGGTCGTTGCCGTACCACCCCAACGGGATGACCTTCGTCGCGTACGACGACCGGGGCGCGGAGCTGCGGGCACGGACGTACTACTCGGTCGGCGGCGGTTTCGTGGTCGACGAGGCGGCGGCCGGGGCGGACCGGATCAAGCCCGACGCCACCCGGGTACGGCACCCGTTCCTCACCGGCGCGCAGCTGCTCGGCGTGACCGCGTCGACGGGGCTGTCGATCAGCGAGGTGATGCTCGCCAACGAGCTCTCCTGGCGCGGCGAGGGCGAGGTGCGCGCCGGCCTGCTGGAGATCTGGCGGGTGATGCGCGAGTGCGTCGAGCGGGGCTGCTCGCGCGACGGGGTGCTGCCCGGCGGGCTGAAGGTCCGCCGCCGCGCGGCCGAGCTGCGCCGCAGCCTGGAGACGGAGTCCGATCCCGCCGACCCGCTGCGGGCGATGGACTGGGTGACCCTCTTCGCCCTCGCCGTCAATGAGGAGAACGCGGCCGGCGGCCGGGTCGTCACCGCGCCGACCAACGGGGCGGCTGGCATCATTCCGGCGGTGCTGCACTACTACACCCGGTTCGTGCCGGGCGCCTCCGAGGAGGGGGTGGTGCGGTTCCTGCTGGCGGCGGGCGCGATCGGCGTGCTGTTCAAGGAGAACGCCTCGATCTCCGGCGCTGAGGTGGGCTGCCAGGGCGAGGTGGGCTCGGCCTGCTCGATGGCCGCCGCCGGGCTGGCCGAGGCGCTGGGCGGCACCCCCGCGCAGGTGGAGAACGCCGCCGAGATCGGCATGGAGCACAACCTGGGTCTGACCTGCGACCCGGTCGGTGGTCTGGTGCAGATCCCCTGCATCGAGCGGAACGCGGTGGCTAGCATCAAGGCGATCACGGCCGCCCGGCTGGCGCTGCGCGGCGACGGGGTGCACCACGTCTCGCTGGACAAGGTCATCAAGACCATGCGCGAGACCGGCGCGGACATGAAGGTGAAGTACAAGGAGACGGCGCGCGGCGGACTGGCCGTCAACGTGATCGAGTGCTGAGGGGGCGTTCGTTCATCGACTGCTAGCCTGTCGTCCGTCCGGTGAGGCGGGAGGCGGCGGTGACCTCTGGCGTCGCGGCGTTGTGGTCGCACCGCACCTCGCTGCGCATCCTCGTCCGGCGCGACCTCGCCGTGAAGTACCAGCAGTCCGTGCTCGGCTATCTCTGGTCGCTGATCGAGCCCCTCGGCCTGGGCGCCATCTACTGGTTCGTCTTCGGGATCCTCTACTCCCGGGACACCAACCGCCACCTCGGCGACGCGGCCGACTCGTACCCGCTGTTCCTGCTCACCGGGATCTTCGCCTGGATGTGGACCAGTTCGGCGCTGAGCGAGGCGACCAACGCGCTGACCGGCCAGGCCCGGCTGATCACGACGATGAACGTGCCGCGGCAGGTCTTCCCGATCGGCCGGGTCACCGGCCGCTTCGCCGAGTACGCCGCCGGCCTGCCGATCCTGCTCGCCGTCGCCGTCGGGTACGCCGCGGCCGGCCGGGTCGAGCCGGGCTGGTCGCTGCTGGCCCTGCCGCTCGCGGTGGCGGTGCAGGCCGTCCTGCTGGTCGGGCTGGCGCTGCTGCTCTCGGCGGTCAACGTGCTGATGCGCGACGTCGAGCGCTTCATGCGGCTGGTCGTCCGGGTGCTCTTCTACGCCACCCCGATCATCTATCCGCTGAGCCTCGTGCGCGACGCCGACCTGCCGGGCTGGCTGAAGGTCGCCTTCGAGCTGAATCCGCTGGTCGGCATCTTCCAGCTGCACCACTCGGTCTGGTACCCGGACGAGTTCCCGGACGCCCGGCTGCTCGCCACCTCCGTCGGCGTCAGCCTGCTGGTGCTGGCCGCCGGCTGGTGGTCGTTCCGCCGGCTCGAACCCGCCGTGCTCAAGGAACTGTAGGGATGGCCGATCCGATCATCGAGGCGGAGGGGCTGGGCATCCGGTTCGTCCGCAACCGGCGGCGGCAGTTGCGGCTGCGGGAGCTGTTGATCCACCGGGGGCGGCGCGGCGCGGACGACGGGCGGTTCTGGCCGCTGCGGGACGTGTCGTTCTCGGTCCGGGCCGGGGAGACCGTGGGCGTGGTCGGCCGCAACGGCACGGGCAAGAGCACCCTGCTGCGGCTGATCGCCGGCGTGCTCATCCCCGACGAGGGCCGGATCCGGGTGCGCGGGGACGTCGCGCCGCTGCTGGAACTCTCCGCCGGGTTCTCCAACGACCTGACCGGGCGGGAGAACCTCTACCTGGTCGGCGGCCTGCACGGGCTCCCGTCGGGCTACCTGCGGCGGCACTTCGACGACATCGTCTCGTTCGCCGGCGAGCAGGTGGAGCGGGCCGTCGACACGTCGGTGCGGCACTACTCGTCCGGCATGAAGGTCCGGCTCGGCTTCGCCATCATCTCGCACCTGCCGCACCCGATCCTGCTCATGGACGAGGTGACCGCGGTCGGGGACGAGGAGTTCCGCAAGAAGTGTTATGCGACGATCGACCGTCTGCTCGGGGAGGGGCGCACTCTGGTGCTGGTGTCACACAACGAAAAGGACCTGACCCGGTTCTGCCGTCGGGGGTTGTACCTCGACGGGGGCCGGGTGGGCGTCGACGGCACGATCGCCGAGGCGCTGCACGCGTACCACGTCGCGGTTCCGCGGTGACGCTCGCGATCGTGCTCGCCGCCGACGCACCGGCCGCGAGCCTGCCGACCCGCTCGGGCGAGCACCTCGCCGACCGGCTGGCCGACCAGCTCCGGCGCGCCGGGGCGCACGAGGTGCGCCACGCCGCCGGCCTGGACGAGCTGGCCGACCTCGTCGACGCGGCCACGCAGCCGGTGCTCGTCACCGGCGCCGACCTGGTCGCGCACACCGCCGTACTGCGGCACCTGGCCACCAGCCCGGTGGGGCCGACGGTCGCGCTGGTGCTCACCGACCCGCCCGGCGACGGCCACACGGCCGTGCGCGAGGAGCGCGGCCAGGTGGTCGGGGCCGGACCGGCGCAGGCGCTGGACGGCGAAGCCACCGGCGTGTTCGGTGGCGCGCTGCGGGTCGGCGTCGACGACCTGCCGTCGCTCGCCGCCGCCGCGCGCGCGGCCGCCGCCGGGGTGGTGCCCGTCGGCGCGCCGTCGGCCGCCGCGCCGCCGCCGGCCGGGCCCGCCGTGGACCGGCTCTTCGCCGGCCTCGCCGGGCTCGGTGTGCTGACCTTCGCCCAGCGGGTACGCCTGCTCGTGGCGCACCGGGTGGGCGACCCGGCGGGGCTGGCCGCCGCGGAGGCGGCCGTGGCCGCCGTCGACGAGGACCGGGCCGAGCTGAAGCTCTCGGTGAAGGAGCGGGACGACTTCTTCACCACCTTCTTCGTCAGCACCTGGTCGCCGTACGTGACGAAGGCGTCGGCGAAGCTCGGGCTCGGCCCGACCGCCGTCACGATGATCTCGGTGGCCTTCGCGGTGGCCGCCGCCGTGCTCTTCGGTACGGGCGGCCGGCTGGCGCTGGTCGCCGGGGCGGTGCTGCTCTACCTCGGCTTCGTGCTGGACTGCGTGGACGGCCAGGTCGCCCGCTACACCCGGCACTTCAGCGCGTGGGGCGGCTGGCTGGACACGATGGCCGACCGGGCGAAGGAGTACGTGGTCTACGCCGGCCTCGGCTACGGGGCCACCCAGGCCGGCTTCCGGTACGGCTGGGCGCTGGCGATCGCCGCGATCACCCTCCAGACCGTCCGGCACATGACGGACACCTGGTACGGCGTGCTGCACGACGAGGCGGCGCGCCGGCCGAAGGCGGTCGGCACCGCCGGCGGTGGCATCGGCGACAAGCTGAACGCCGCCTCCAACCGGGTGCAGGCCGACACGGGTTCGGTCTCGTACTGGCTGAAGCGCACGGTGGTCTTCCCGATCGGGGAGCGGTGGGCGCTGATCGCGATCACGGTGGCGCTGTTCGGCCCGCTGGTCAGCCTGTACGCGGTGCTGGCCTGGGGGGTGCTGGCCTTCGCGTACACCGGGGCGCTGCGTACGCTGCGGGCCCGCTGGATGCGGGTGCCGGTGCTGGACACGGTCGACGCCACCCTGCACCGCGACGACGGGCCGCTGGCCCGGCTCCTGCCGGCGCTCCGGCCGGTGGGCCCGCTGGCGCTGGCGGTCGTCGCGGCGCTGGGCCCGGCGGCGCTGCTGGTGGCGGCGCTGCTGACCCGCGACGGGGCGGAGGTCCCGCGGTGGGCGGTGCCGGTCGCGCTGCTGGTGCTGCTGGTCGCCGGCCTCGGCGCGGGCGCGACGCACGCCGGGCCGCTGGACTGGCTGGTGCCGGCCGCGCTGCGGGCGGGCGAGTTCCTGTTCGCCATCGCAGTCGGGGTGGTCGGCGACGTGCCGCCGTGGCTGATCTTCGGGTACGTCTTCGTGCTGACCCTGCACCACTACGACCTGACCGCGCGGCTGGAGAAGCGGCAGTCCGCCCCGCCGCTGCATGGCGGCACGCTGGGCTGGGAGGGCCGGTCCGTGCTGCTGGCCCTAGCGGCGATCGTCGGTTTTGCGGGTATCGGGATGGCTACACTCGGTACGTACCTTCTCGTGGTTTTCGTGGGGAGTGTCGCCCTCGCCTGGGTCGTCCTGCCCGCCCGCGCCGCGCGGGCGTCGGTGGGCCTGGTCGGCGCGGGAGGTCGCTCGCCGGGCTGACGACAGGGGCCGGCCGATGACACTGATCAGCTTCGTCGTGCCGGCCTACCGGGTGCAGGGATACCTGCGCGAATGCCTCGACTCGATTCTCGGCCAGCCGGTCGCCGACATCGAGGTGATCGGCGTCGACGACTGCTCGCCCGACGACAGCGGCGAGATCCTCACCGAGTACGCGGCCCGCGACCCGCGGATGCGCGCCGTCCGGCTGACGGAGAACGTGGGGCTCGGTCCGGCCCGCAACATCGGGCTGGACCGGGCCGCCGGCGAGTACGTCTGGTTCGTCGACGGCGACGACTGGCTCGCCCCGGAGTGCCTGCCCGAGGTGGTCGAGCGCCTCCGCGCGACCCGCCCCGACGTGCTCCTGGTCGACCACGTCCGGACGCACTGGAACGACGCCACCAGCCGCAGCGCGATGGAAGAGGTGTTCCCGGAGCCGCCCGGCGAGGAGACCTTCCGGCTGCGGGACCGGCCCGAGACGCTGCGGCTGCTGCACACCGCCTGGAACCGGCTGGTCCGCCGGCAGTTCCTGATCGAGGAGGGGCTGCGCTTCGCCCCCGGCTGGTACGAGGACGTCTCGTTCAGCTATCCCGTGCTGATGGCCGCCGAGCGGATCGGTGTGCTGGACCGGGTCTGCGTCAACTACCGGCAGCGCCGCACCGGGGCGATCACCAGGACCAGGGGCGAGCGGCACTTCGAGGTCTTCGACCAGTGGCACCGGGTGTTCCGGCTGATGGACGCCTGGGGGCCGGCGGTCGACGACCTGCGTCCCGCGCTGTTCGAGCGGATGATTTGGCACTACCTGAGCGTGCTCGGCAACGGGGAGCGGATCGACCCCGAGCTGCGGCCGGCCTTCTTCGCCCAGATCACCGCCGACCACGCGCGCTGGCTGCCCCCCGGTGGCTATCCGGCCCCGGCGGGCGCGGAGGGGCTCAAGCACCGGCTGGTGGCGGCCGGGCGCTGGCGTACCTTCAGCGCGCTGCGCACCGCCTACCGCGCGCGGGACGTCGCCCGGCGTACCGCGCGGAGCGCGAAGCGGCGGGTCGCGCCCCCGGCCCGGCGCGCGGTCCGGCTGGCCCGGGACGCCCTGCTGCGCGAGTACTACCGGGCCGAACTGCGCCGCCCGGTCGATGAGGCGCTGGCCGTCTACGCGGCCTACTGGTACCGGGGCTACTCGGACAACCCGGCCGCGATCTTCGAGGCGGCCCGGCGGCTGGCGCCGCAGGTGCGCGGGGTGTGGATCGTCCGGCGGGACCGCGTGCACACCGTGCCCGAGGGCGTCGCGTACGTGGTCGCCGGGACGCCCGCGTACTACCGGGCGCTGGCCCAGGCGCGGTGGCTGGTCAACAACGTGAACTTCCCGGACCACGTCCGCAAGCGGCCGGGCAGCGTGCACGTGCAGACCCACCACGGCACGCCGGTGAAGGTGATGGGCCTGGACCAGCAGCGGTACCCGGTCGGCGCGGTCGGGATGGACTTCGCCGGGCTGCTGCGCCGGGTGGACCGGTGGGACTACAGCGTCAGCGCGAACAGCTTCTCCACGCAGATGTGGGAGCGCGCGTACCCGGCCGCGTACACCACGTTGGAGGTCGGCTACCCGCGCAACGACCGGCTGGTCACCGCGACCGCGGGGGAGGTGCGCCGGCTGCGTGCCGAACTCGGCCTCGGGCCCGACGAACGGGTCGTCCTGTACGCCCCGACGCACCGGGAGCACCTGCCCGGCTATCGGCCGCCCTTCGACCCGGAGCGGCTGCTCGACGTGCTCGGCCCGGCCGGTCGGCTGCTGATCCGCAGCCACTACTTCCACGACCGGGACCTACGCGCCCGGCGCCCCGCCGACCGGGACCGCGTACGCGACGTCAGCGGCCATCCGCGCGTGGAGGACCTCTACCTCGTCGCGGACGTGCTGATCACGGACTACTCCTCGGCGATGTTCGACTACGCCGTGCTCGACCGGCCGATCGTCGTCTACGCCCCCGACTGGGAGGCGTACCGGCTGGCCCGGGGCGTCTACTTCGACGTGACGGCGGAGCCGCCGGGCGCGGTGGCCACCAGCTTCGCCGACCTGCTCGACCTGTTCAGCGCCGGCGGCGTCGACTCGGCGGCGGCGCGTACGGCCCGGCAGCGGTTCCGGGCCCGGTTCTGTGCGCTCGACGACGGCCACGCCGCCGAGCGGGTCGTCCGCCGGGTCTTCCTCGGCGAACCGGCCACCGCCGGCCGGCCGGCGCGCGGAGTCGGCGCGCTGGCCCCGGCGTCGCAGGCGGGAGGCGGACCCCGCTGACGCCGGCTCGTCCCGCCGGGTGGGCGTCACAGGGCCGTCACAAGCCGAACATGGCACGTTTACCCGATGTGCGAACCGCATGATCCTCGTCACAGTCATTCGGGATTCGGTCGACGAGGTGGGGGGAGGGCACGGTGACAACCGTCGCACTCAAGGATGTCACGAAGGTGTTCCGGGACGGCACCCTCGCCGTCGACAGCGTCAATCTCGACGTCAACGACGGCGAGTTCATGGTGCTGCTCGGCCCGTCGGGCTGCGGGAAGTCCACCGTGCTGCGGATGGTGGCCGGGCTGGAGGACCCGACGTCGGGCGCGGTGATGCTCGACGGCGAGCTGGCCAACGACCTGCCGCCGCGCGACCGGAAGATCGCCATGGTCTTCCAGGACTTCGCGCTCTACCCGCACATGACCGTCGGCGACAACATCGCCTTCCCGCTCAAGCTGGCCGGGTTGGAGCCCGAGCCGCGCGGCGAGCGGGTCACCGACGTGGCCAGCGCGCTCGGCATCGGCGACGTACTCGGCCGCAAGCCCAGCCAGCTCTCCGGCGGGCAACGCCAGCGGGTCGCGATGGGCCGGGCGATCGTGCGCCGTCCGGGCCTCTTCCTGATGGACGAGCCGCTGTCGAACCTCGACAGCGGGCTCCGGGCCGAACTGCGCGCCGAGATCTCCGGCCTGACCCGGGAGCTGGGCGTCACCACCATCTACGTCACGCACGACCAGGCCGAGGCGCTGACCATGGCCGACCGGGTCGCCATCATGCGCAAGGGCGTCCTCCAGGACGTCGGCACCCCCACCCAGGTCTACGGCCGCCCGGCCACCCTCTACGTGGCCGCGTTCCTCGGCAGCCCGCGGATGAACCTGCTGGAGGCCTCGGTCTACGTCCACCTCGACCGCTACGTCACCCTCACCCTCGGCGACCAGGCGCTCCACCTGCCGTGGGACGACATCCGCAGCCGGGCGGTCGCGCACTACCACGGTGAGCGGATCGTGGTCGGGATGCGGGCCGAGGCGCTCACCCCGGTCGCGCCGGACACCCAGGGCGCCGTGCTGCACGGCCGCATCCGCTACCTGGAGCACCACGGGCACGAGTCGCTCGCCTTCCTCGACATCGGGGCCACCGCGATCGTGGTGGACGAGATGGGTACCCGGACGGAGGAGGCGCCCACCGGCCAGCGCGGCCTGCGCCGCTTCGGGCAGGTGATGCAGCGGCTGACCGGGCGCGCCCCCGAGGAGGAGGCCCCCGCCCCGGTTGCCGCCACCCGCACCAGCGTGCTCAACGACCCGGGCCGGCACCACCGGCGCCCCGCCGAGCTCGCGGTCCGGCTCGCGCCGTACCCGGGGATCGCCGCCGGGCACCCCCTGGCCGTCTCCGTACGCATGGACGCGCTGCACTTCTTCGACGAGCGCGGCGACCGGATCGACGTGGGCTGGCGCTGACGGGGGCGGTCCTTGCCGACAAAGTTACCGGCTAGTAACGTCGGGCTATGACCATCGACTCGCGCCAGGTGGCGGCCGGCATGCTGGCGGCTGTGCCGTTCGCCCGTACGCTCGGCATCGAATTCGTCGAAGTGGCCCCCGAGGCGGAGGGCGGGGTACGGGTGACCGTCCGACTGCCCGACTCGCCGGCCACCCACAACCACGTCGGCGGCCCGCACGCCGGGGCCATGTTCACCCTCGGCGAGACCGCCTCCGGCGCGGTCGTGCTGGCCGCGTTCGGGCAACTGCTCGACCGGGCCACGCCGCTGGCCGTGCGGGCCGAGATCGCGTACCGGAAGCTGGCCATGGGCCCCGTCCTGGCCACCGCGCGCCTCGACCGGCCGGTCGCCGAGGTGGTCGCGGAACTGGAGTCCGGCCGCCGGCCGGAGTTCCCGGTCCAGGTGGAGATCGCCACCGAGGAGGGCAAGCCGACCGGCGGGATGACCGTGGTCTGGACGCTGCGCCCGAACTGAGCCGCGCGGCAAGCGCACCGAAAGCGGTTTACGGGCGTGGAGGTCTGGATAGATTCGTACCGTGCTGGGCCTACCTGCTCACGTGACCGCCTGTCTCTTCGATCTGGACGGTGTGCTGACGCAGACCGCCCGGGTGCACAACGCCGCGTGGACCGAGACGTTCGACGCCTTCCTGCGCCGCCACGCCGCCACCACCGGCGCGGAGTTCCGTCCCTTCGACCCCGGGCCGGACTACAACCGCTACGTCGACGGCCGGCCGCGCGCCGACGGGGTGCGCACCTTCCTCGCCTCCCGGGGCATCGTGCTGCCCGAGGGGTCGCCCGACGACCCGCCGGACGCCGACACCGTCAACGGGGTCGGCAACAGCAAGAACGTGCTGCTGCTGGAGCGGCTGCGCACCCACGGCGTGGACGTCTACCCCGGCTCCGTCGCGTACCTGGAGGCGGCGAGTGCCGCCGGACTGCGCCGGGCGGTCGTCACGGCCAGCGCGAACGGCCGGGAGGTGGTCGCCGCCGCCGGGCTGGAACCACTGTTGGAGGCGCGGGTGGACGGGCTCGTCGCCCGCGCCGAGGGGCTGCGCGGCAAGCCCGAGCCGGACACGTTCCTGGCCGGCGCGAAACTGCTCGGGGTCGACCCGCGCAACGCCGCCGTCTTCGAGGACGCCCTCGCCGGGGTCGCCGCCGGCCGCGCCGGCGGGTTCGGGTACGTGATCGGGGTGGACCGGGTCGGCCAGGCCGCCGAGCTGCTGGCCCACGGCGCCGACGTCGTGGTCACCGACCTCGCCGACCTGCTCGACACCGGGCAGACCGCGTGATCCGGGAACGGGCCTATCCGGTCGAGCCGTGGCACGTCCGGGAGATACGGCTGGACATGGACGTCCTGGCCCAGTCCGAGTCGGTCTTCGCCCTCTCCAACGGGCACGTCGGGCTGCGCGGCAACCTCGACGAGGGGGAGCCCCACGGCCTGCCCGGCACGTACCTCAACTCCTTCTACGAGCTGCGCCCGCTGCCGTACGCCGAGGCCGGCTTCGGGTTCCCCGAGTCCGGCCAGACGGTCGTCAACGTGACCAACGGCAAGCTGATCCGGCTGCTCGTCGACGACGAGCCGCTCGACGTCCGCTACGGCGAGCTCCTCGCCCACGAACGGGTCCTCGACCTGCGCGCCGGCACCCTGCACCGGGAACTGCACTGGCGCTCCCCGGCCGGCCGCGAGATCAAGGTCCGCAGCACCCGGCTCGTCTCGTTCACCCAGCGTGCCGTCGCCGCGATCAGCTACGAGGTCGAGGCGGTGGACGGCCCGCTGCGGCTGATCCTCCAGTCGGAACTCGTGGCGAACGAGGCGCTGCCCGCGCAGAGCGGGGACCCGCGGGTCGCGGCCGTGCTGGAGTCGCCGTTGCAGGCCGAGGAGGAACTCACCACCGCCGACGGCGGGCTGCTGATCCACCGGACCAAGGTCTCCGGTCTGCGGGTGGCCGCCGCCATGGAACACGAGGTGTACGCACCGGGGCGCACGACCAGCCAGTCCGAGGGGTACGAGGACTGGGTGCGTACCACGATCGGGTGCGTGCTCCAGCCCGGCGAGACGCTGCGCGTGGTCAAGTACCTCGCGTACGGCTGGTCGAGCCGCCGGTCGTTGCCGGCGATGCGCGACCAGGTCGAGGCGGCCCTGACGGGGGCGCGGATCGACGGCTGGGACGGGCTCCTCCGCGAGCAGCGCGAATACCTCGACGAGTTCTGGGACGCCGCCGACGTGGTGGTGGAGGGCGACCCGGAGATCCAGCAGGCCGTCCGGTTCGGCATGTTCCACGTCCTCCAGGCCGGCTCCCGGGCGGAGCGGCGGCCCATCGCCGCGAAGGGCCTGACCGGTCCGGGGTACGACGGGCACGCGTTCTGGGACACGGAGATGTTCGTCCTGCCGGTGCTCACCTACACCCAACCGGCCGCCGTGCGGGACGCGCTGCACTGGCGGCACGGCACCCTGGCCGCCGCGCGCGAGCGGGCCCGGACGCTCAACCTGGAGGGCGCGGCGTTCCCCTGGCGCACCATCGAGGGGCCGGAGTCGTCGGGGTACTGGCCGGCCGGCACCGCCGCCTTCCACATCGCGGCTGGCATCGCCGACGCGCTGCGGCGCTACGTCCAGGTCACCCAGGACACCGAGCTGGAACGCGAGATCGGGCTGGAGCTGCTGGTGGAGACCGCCCGGCTGTGGCGGTCGCTGGGTCACCACGACCGGCACGGCCAGTTCCACATCGACGGGGTCACCGGCCCCGACGAGTACACGGCGGTGAAGAACGACAACATCTACACCAACCTGATGGCGCAGCGGAACCTGATCAGCGCGGCCGACGCGGTCATGCGCTACCGGGACGAGGCGTTCCACCTCGGCGTGACCGACGAGGAGGCGGCAGCCTGGCGGGACGCGGCGGCGTCCATGCACATCCCGTACGACGAGGAGGTCGACGTCCACGAGCAGGTGGAGGGCTTCACCCGGCTCCAGGAGTGGGACTTCGTGCACACGCCGCCGGAGAAGTACCCGCTGCTGCTGCACTACCCGTACTTCGACCTCTACCGCAAGCAGGTCGTCAAGCAGGCGGACCTGATCCTGGCCATGCACTGGCGCGGCGACGCCTTCACGCCGGAGGAGAAGCTGCGCAACTTCCTCTACTACGAGCGGCGTACGGTGCGCGACTCGTCGCTGTCGGCGTGCACGCAGGCCGTGCTGGCGGCCGAGGTGGGCCACCCCGAACTGGCGCACGTGTACCTGCGCGAGGCCGCGCTGATGGACCTGCACGACCTCAACGAGAACACCCGCGACGGCGTGCACATGGCCTCGCTCGCCGGCGCCTGGATCGCCCTGGTGGGCGGGTTCGGCGGGCTGCGCGACCACGACGGCAACCTCTCCTTCGCGCCGCGGCTGTCGAGCCGGCTCGAGCGGCTGGAGTTCTCCCTCCAGTGGCGCGGGATGCGGCTGCGGGTCGACGTCCGGCGGCACCAGACCACGTACGCGCTGCGCTACGGCGACCCGGGAGACGTGCTGGAGTTGCGGCACCACGGTGAGCCGGTCCGGGTCACCTGCGGGGAGCCGGTGACGATGCCGATCCCCGCGGCGGAGGTGTCGGGCCCCGTCCCGGAGCAGGCCCCCGGCCGGGCTCCCCTGCTCCGCCTGCCCGAGAGCGAGCCGTGACCGACCGCCGGCCCGCCGTCGACGACGGCGGGCCGGCGGCGTTAGGACCCTGGTGCCGGTCGCCCGGCGGCGTCGGTCAGAGCGGCTTGCCCTGTGACGGGCGGTCCGCCGCGTCGCGGGGCGCCATCGCCCGCGGGTCGTCGGCCGTGCGCGCCTGGGCGGCGTCGTCCGCCCAGTCCCGGCCGCGTTCGGTGTCCTGTTCCCGCCGGTCCTGGTCGGTGGTCTGCTGCCGGGTCTCCCGCTGCTGCTGGGCCATGGCGATCCTCGCGATCCGTCGGGGCGCGGCTGCGCCGGTACGGTCTGCGGTCACCCGACGCCTACCCGGGCCCCTCGGCGACAAACGCCGGGGGCGCCGGGGCCGCTTGCCGGCGCCGGGGACGGGTATGCGGCCGGAACGGGGACGACCGAGGACGTACGGAGGCGAGATGGACGTACGCAGCAGCGCGGTGGCGATCCCGGCGGGGGACGCCGAACTTCCGGCCGACCTGCTGGTCCCGGCGGAGCCGGCCGGCGTGGTGCTCTTCGCACACGGCAGCGGCAGCTCCCGGCACAGCCCGCGCAACACGGCCGTGGCGCACGTGCTCAACCGCAGTGCCCTCGGCACCGTGCTGGTCGACCTGCTGACGCCGGCCGAGGACCAGGTGGATGCCCGTACCGCCGAGCTGCGCTTCGACATCCCCCTGCTCGCCCGTCGGCTCGCCGCGATCGTGGACTGGCTGGCGGCGGAGCGACCCCTCGGCGCCGTGCCGATCGGGCTGTTCGGGGCCAGCACCGGGGCCGCCGCCGCCCTGGTGGCGGCGGCGGCCCGGCCGGACCTCGTCGGCGCGGTGGTCTCCCGTGGTGGCCGTCCCGACCTGGCCGGCGCCGCGCTCGATCAGGTGCGCGCGCCCACGCTGCTGCTGGTCGGCGGCCTGGACGAGCAGGTGATCACGCTCAACGAGCAGGCCCAGGAGGCGCTGCCGGACACGGCCGAGCTGACGGTGATCCCGGGGGCGACCCACCTCTTCGAGGAGCCCGGCACCCTGGAACAGGTGGCACACAGCGCCGCCGACTGGTTCACCACCCACCTCCCCTCCCCCCACTGAGGACCCACCCGGCAGGGTGGTCAGGCGGGGGTCGGGGGCGCGGGCGTCGGGCGCTGGCGGTGTTGCTGGATGGTGTCGATGACCCGCCAGACGACGGCGGTGATCGGCACCGAGACGAAGGCCCCGGCGATGCCGGCGATCAGGGTGCCGGCGGTCACCGCCACCAGGATCACCGCCGGGTGCAGGCGCACCTGACGCTTCATGACCAGCGGCTCCAGCAGGTTGCCCTCGACCTGCTGGACGGTGATCACGGCGGCGAGGACGAGCAGTGCGGTCACCGGCCCCTTCGCCGCGAGCGCGACCAGCACCGCCACGGCGCCGGCCACGGTCGCCCCGATGATCGGGATGAAGCCGCCGAAGAAGGTGATGAGCGCGAGCGGGAAGGCCAGCGGCACCCGGAGCACCACCAGTGCCAGGCCGATGCCGATCGCGTCGATCGCGGCGATCAGCATGGTGCCCCGGCTGTATGCGCCGAGTGTCCGCCAACCCATCCGGCCCGCCTCGGCGGTCACTTCCCGGTTCGGCCCGGTCGTGCGGGATAGCGTCCAGCGCCACATGGACCTGCCGTCCTTGAGCAGGAAGAACAGCAGGACGAGCGCGAGCAGCGCCGAGCCGAGCACCTCCGCGGCCGTCCTGGCGCCGGAGACCGGGTCGACCGAGCCCTGCCCGAGCCCCTGGCGGGCCTGGTCGAGCAGCTGGTCGAGCTGTCGGTCGCTGACCGGCAGCGTCGAGGTCACGAAGTCCCGGGTCCGTTGCAGGCCCTGCACCAGCTCCTCGCTCAACTCGCTGAACTGGTTGGCGGTGAGGCTCCACACCAGCGCGCCGACGCCGAACAGCAGGCCGAGCAGCAGCAGTACGGTGAGCAGGGCGGCCAGTGCGGCGGGCAGATGGAGCCGGCGCAGCGCGAGCTGCACCGGGTCGAGCAGCGCGGTGAGGAAGATGGTGACGGCCAGCGCGATGGCCAGCGGCGCGAGCAGCACCGCGATCTTCCCCAGCAGGTACAGCCCGGCGACGATCACCACCAGGCAGGCGCTCCACACCACGGCCGAGCGGACCAGCCAGGGGAGCGCGGCCCAGGTCTGTCGGGAGCCGGCGCCCCGGCCGGGCGTTCTCTCGGGCGTACGCCCGGCATCGTCTGCGACCACGTCGGCCCTCCTCGATCTCCGGCGAGTCGGTACCCGGCCGGCGTCCCTTCGACACCCGCGTCCCCTTTCACGCTAGATGGGCGGCCGGGGCGTCGGGGGCGACCGCCGTTTCCCGACCGCCCCCGGGCCGCTGCTCCGTCGCGTTTGGGCCCCCGGGCTCAGGGAAGGCAGGGATCGGAACCGGCTTCGAGGAGGACCCCGATGAGCGACTTCATGGACAAGGCCAAGGACTTCGCCGACAAGCACGACGAGCAGGTCGACAAGGGCATGGAGAAGGGCGGCGACATGGCCGACAAGCGCACGGGCGGCAAGTACGACGAGCAGATCGACAAGGGCGTCGACCAGGCCCAGGCGCGCACCGGCGAAGGCGACCAGGTCCGCTGAACCCCTCGTAGCGTCCCGGGTCGCCGCGTAGCAGGTGGCCCGGGACGACTGTTTCCTGACGGATCGACGCGTACCGCTAGCCAAGGATCGATGACTCTCGCTACTATCCGCAGTCGGAACATGACTCAACGTGGAGTCGTCCCCGACCGGACCGGCGCCCTCCCCTTGGGGCGCCGTGACGAGAGGAAACCATCCGGTGACCGAGGCCCCCGAGACGACCGTCCCCCACCGCTATCCGTTCAGCGACCCCGACCGGCTCAACCTCGACCCGCGCTACGCCCGGCTGCGCCGGGACGAACCGCTCACCCGGATCCGGATGCCGTTCGGCGAGCCGGCCTGGCTCGCCACCCGGCACGCCGACGTCCGGACCGTGCTCGGCGACGCCCGGTTCAGCCGGGCCGCCTCGGTGGGTCGGGACGAGCCCCGCAACTCGCCGCGACAGCAGGAGGGCGGGATCCTGTCGATGGACCCGCCGGAGCACACCCGGCTGCGTCGGCTGGTGGCGAAGGCGTTCACCGCCCGCCGGGTGGAGGAACTGCGGCCCCGGACCAGGGAGGTGGCCCACGAGCTGGTGGACGGCATGCTCGCGGCCGGTCCACCGGCCGACCTGGTGGAGCACCTGGCCACCCCGCTGCCGATCCGGGTCATCTGCGACCTGCTCGGCGTACCCGTGGCCGACCAGGACCGATTCCACGCCTGGTCCGAGGCGATCGTGTCGACCACCTCGTTGAGCCCGGAGCAGGCCCAGGAGTACATCGACAGTCTCCTCGCGTACATGGGCGAGCTGATCGCGCAGCGGCGCGAGCAACCCACCGACGACCTGATCGGCGCGATGGTCCGGGCCCGGGACGCCGACGACCGGCTCGCGGAGGACGAGGTCGTGCGCCTGGCCGCCGGGCTGCTCGCGGCAGGGCACGAGACGACGGTGACCCAGATCCCCAACTTCGTGTACGCCCTGCTCACCCACCCGGACGAGTGGGCCCGGCTACGGTCGCGGCCGCACCTGGTGCCGGCTGCCGTCGAGGAGCTGATGCGGTACGTGCCGCTCGGCGCGTCCTCGGCCTTCGCCCGCTACGCGATGGAGGACGTCGAGGTCGGTGGCGTGCTGGTACGGGCCGGCGAGCCGGTGGTGGTGTCGATCTCGTCGGCCAACCGGGACGAGACGGTCTTCGCCGACGCGGACCGGCTCGACCTGACCCGGCAGGTCAACCCCCACCTCGGCTTCGGGCACGGGGTGCACCACTGCGTCGGCGCGCAGCTCGCCCGGATGGAGCTCCAGGTCGTCCTGGAGACGCTGATCGCCCGCACGCCCGACCTGAGGCTGGCCGTGCCGGAATCCGAGCTGACCTGGAAGAGCGGCCTGCTGGTCCGGGGGCTCGTCGCCATGCCGGTGAGTTGGTGAACAGATGAGTGCGACGGACGAGCAGTGGCGGGTGCACGTGGACCCGACGCGGTGCATCGGGTCGGGGATCTGCGCGGGCACCGCGCCGAGGCACTTCGTGCTGGTGGACGGGTTGGCCCGCCCGCTGGCCGAGCGGGTGGCGCCGGACGACGCATTGGTGGACGCGGCGGACTCCTGCCCGATGGAGGCGGTCATCGTGTCCGAGGCGGACGGCCTGCGCCGGATCGCCCCGGAGACCTGAGCCGGCCGGTGACATGCCGGTGGCCACGCCCCGGGCCGGGCGTGGCCACCATGAGCGGCGGCGGTCAGCGCTGCTGCTGGCCCAGCTCCGCCGTCGACGTGACGCGGCCGCTCAGCGCGTCCCGCATCCGGTCCACCAGGCCGGCGCCGGGGTTGAGCAGCCGGTTCGCCGGCGGCCGGTCGGGTGCGGCCGGGTGCGGCCGGGTCGGGGCGGTCTTCTTGGTCGCCTCCACCTTGCCGGCCAGTTCGACCATCTCCTCGGTGGCGACCGCGGCGCGCAGGCGGGGGAAGAGGTCCGACTCCTCGTCCTTGACGTGGTGCCGGATCGTGCTCGTCAGGTGCGCCAGGAGCTCGTCGAAGCGCGGGTCGGACGGGTCGACCGACTCGAGCTCCTTCATGGTCCGCTCGGCGTCGGCGTGCTCGGAGATCTCGTGCTCGGCGATCTGGTCGCCGTCCGGCAGCGCCTTGCGGGCGGTCGGATAGACGTGCATCTCCTCGGCGACGGCGTGCCGGACCAGCTCGGCGATCACCACGTCGGCCAGCTGCCGACGGTGCTCGGGGGTGCCCTGCCGGCTCTCCAACTGCACGAAGAGCGCCTCGACCTCACGGTGGTCGGCGGTCAGGACGTCCACGACGTCCTGACCCCTGATGTCCTGTGGGTTGGTCATGTCTGCCCCTTACCGGTTGCGGAACGGTCGGTTGTGGGCCTGGTACCCGGGAACCGTCCACCGAATCCACCGGTCATCGATGTGTCGCCGACCCGCGTCCCGTGCTCGGGGGGCGCCCGTCGCGCCGGCACGGCAGAGGGCCGGCCCCCGTAGGAGGCCGGCCCTCGGCGGGTCGGATCAGGACGAGTAGCCGCGCTCGGCGGTCCAGTTGGCGACCTTCTCCAGGGTCATCCAGTACTCCCCCTCGGGGGCGGCCGGGTCGGCGATCCGGATCAGGTCGCCGCCGTCCCGGTAGCCGACCAGGGTCAGGTAGTGCCCGCCCTCGTACGAGTGCGGGTTGCCGACCGTGTCGACCGCGGTGCCCTTGATGTTGGCCACCACCGGCCGGCCCTTGTCGAGGGCCGCGACGACGTCGGACCGCAGCCGGTCGACCTGCTCCGGCTTGGCCACCGGATCCGGGATCTCGGTGGTCCGGTATCCGCCGCCGGTCAGCTCGTTGAGCACGCGGGTGATGTCGAGGGCGGAGTCGGTGCCGGCCTCGGTGGTGCCCAGCCTCTTCGCGACCTCGTCCTGGGGGAGCGCCCGGCCCAGCGCCGACAGGGCGATCCGGGTCGCGGCCGGACCGCAGTAGTAGAAGTTGGGCTGCGCCTGGTACTCGATGCCCACGGCGCGCTCGGCACGCCGGTCGGGGCGGCCGTTCTTGGCGGCGCGGTCGTCCGTGTGCACCGCGCCGACCGGGGTGGTCGTCGCCGGCGCCGCCTGGGCGGTCACCGCCGGACCCGCGAGGCATCCGCCGGCCACCAGCAGGCCGGCGACGGAGAGACCGCTCTTCTGGACGATCGGATTCATGGTCGGGCTCCAATCGGGGGTCGACGCCGCCGGGGGGACCGGGGCGCACAGCACCGGGAGAGGCGCTCGGCTCGGGGAATTCGACGGCCCGGGGCGGTCGGCCCACGGGGCGTACTCAGGGATGCAACGGCCCTGCTCCGGTGGGCATTCCGGGCCCGCGACCGGGGGCGCACCGGCCGCACGTCGAGGTTCAACCGGGCCACGGGCGGCAGGATTCCGGCGTACGGATGCCCCGCGTCACACCCGGACCGGTCAGGCGTACGTGGGTGGCGCGGGACGGGACGAACCGGTCAACCGGTCACAGGCTGCCCAGCAGGCGCGTCACCGTGATCTCGATGACCACCCGGTCCGGATTCGGGCGGGGCGTCCGGTAGCGCTCGGCGTACCGGTGCTCGGCCTCGGCGACGGCCGGCTGGTCGGAGCGCACGACGGCCCGCCCCTCGATGGTGAGCCAGCGCCGCCCGTCGACGTGGCAGACGGCCACCGGGGCGCCCCCGGGGCCGGCGGCGGCGACGTGCCGCGCCTTGCGGGACGCGCCGCCGGTGATCACGCGGGCCAGCCCGGTCGACGCGTCGAAGGTGACCCCCACCGGTACGACGTGCGGGGTGCCGTCCGGGCGCAGGGTGGTCAACGTGGCCAGGTGCCGTTCCCGGCAGAACGCCACGACCCGCTCGTCGTGGGGCGCCAACCGATGGTCGCCGGGCATGTCCGTCCCCTGTCTCGCGGTGCGGCGCCGATCATGGCACGCGACGGTCCGCCCGGTCGGCGCCGGACGGCGCGTCGGGTGCCCCGGGCAGCGGCGCGCTCGCGGCGCGGCGCTGCCGGACCAGCCGACCCAGGTAGAGCAGCGCGCCGGTCAGCACCGCCATGTCGTCCAGGTAGATGGGGTCGGGAAGCAGGTCGATCGGCAGGACGGTGTAGAGCATCGCCCCGTAGAAGGCGAGCTTGCCGTTCAGCCCGAGCGTGCCGAGCAGGCGGCGGGTGCGGATCACGCGGACGGCCAGCACCACCGCGCCGACCAACGTGACGACCGCCACGACGCCGACGACGATCCACGCCTCCCTGGACATGCCGTCACGCTAGCCCAGCGGGACCGGTTCCGCCCGGCCATGCCGGTCAGTACGCGGGAACCGCCGCCCGGCCCCGGGCCACCGACGGCACCTCGCGGCCGGTCAGCACCGGGAACTCCCGGGTCTGCTCCGCCACTGCGGCGCCCTCGACAAGCGGCAGCAGCGACTGCGACTCCTCGGGGCGGCGGTTGACCGCGGCGAACGCCTCGTCCCGCAGGCTGCGCGCCGCCTCGGCGGCGTTCTCGGCCGCCCGCCACGCCGCCTGCTCCCGCTCCCGGGCCGCCCGCTGCCGGGCGAGCAGGTGGTCGCGTACCGCCCGGCGCAGCACCAGTTCCTGCTCGACCGGGTGCAGCCGGGGGTCCCACCCGTCGCGGTGCGCGAAGACGTCGCTGAGTTGTTCGACCGACAACTCCTTGCGCCAGTACGCGTCGAGGGCGGCCCGGTGCAGGAAGCGCTCGCGCTCGGCGTACTCGGCGGGCGTCCGGACGGTACGCGGCAGGGGCATCGCCTCGGTGACCGCCAGCCGGCGGACGTCCACCTCGGCGGCCTCGTACGCCTGCCAGGCCGCCTCGACCTCCTCCTGCGCGGTCAGCCACTCGGCCCGCAGGCGGGCGGCGGTGGTGGCGGCCCGTTCCGCGGCGACCGAGACCTCCCCCGCGTACCGGGAACGTTCGCGCTCCTCCTCGGCCCGTTCCAGCTCACTCGGCATCGCGGCGCGCCGGATGCGGGAGCCGGCGTCGAAGCGGAGGCGACCGGGACGCAGCACCAGGCCGGCCACGGTGACGGCGACGACCCCGAGCAGGCTCAGCCAGATCACGGCGGCCCGGGGCACGTCGAGCAGGACGGAGGAGAACACGTTTTCCATGGTCAGCACCTCGCGGTCGATCGAGGGAATCGACAGGGTCTGTGCCCGGCGTACGGGCGGGTGGGCATCGTGGGCGCGCGTGCGGGCGTACCGCGGCGGTGGCCGCTCCGGCGACGGACCGACGGGTGGCCGCCGGTGACGTGGCGGCCGGGGCACGGGGCGGACGGACGCGCGTGCCGGTGGTCCGTCGCCCCGGCCGCGGAGCCGGTGGGCCGACGGTTCAGGCGGCGGGCGGACCGCGCCGGGCGGGGACGCCCCTGCCGGGGCCGCGGGCGGGGCCGTCCGGGCGGGCGACCGCCACGGCGGCGGTGTCGGCCGGAGTGTCGTCGCGCCGGACCGCCGGCGGGGCGGCGAAGCCGTCGGCCTGCTCGGCCACCGGCTCGCGGCGCGACAGCGGTGGGGTGAGCCGGGCGCTCGCGACGGCCGGACCGGCGGCCGGAACGGGGGCGGTGACGGCGGCCGGGCCGGCGGCGAACGGTGGCGGGGCCGGTGCGGCGCTCGCGGCTCCGAGGCCCACAGCGAGCACCAGCGCGGCGATCGCCAGCCGGGTCAGCTCACGCAGGGAGCGCAGCGTCAACGACCAGAACGGGTCGACGGACGCTACGGAGGGCACCCGTCCAACCTATCGCCCGGGCCGGGCTCGTGCAGCGCGCCGACGACCTGGGATCGGGTGACCGCCGCCACGATGTCCGAAAAGGATCGTCGAGCGGGTGTGACGGCGCCCGCCGGGACCGACGCCGCACGTGCGACGGCCCACCCGGTGGTACGCCCGCCGGGTGGGCCGTCGTCGTGCTGGTGCGCGTCAGCTGTCGGTGCCGAGCACGGGCGGAGCGGCGGCGGCGCCGTCGCCCCAGACCATGTCGTCCTCCGTCAGCCAGGTCAGCCGGCCGTCGGCGTCGTCGTCGTGCGTGCCCCGGGTGCCGCCCAGGACGCCGGGGCGACCCGCCCCGCCGCGTGCGCCGCCCGCACGTCCCGTCCCGCTGGCCGCCCGGTCGCCGCCCTGTCGTGCGCCGTTGTCGAAGCGCCGGCCCATCCCGGTCGCGGACCGGTTGTCCGCCACCGGAGTGCCGCCGACGGACCGGACCGCCGAGGCCGGTGCGTTGCCGCTCGCGGCGAGGGCTCCGGTGCCGAGCACGCCGCCCGACGGTCCGAACTGAAGGCCCGGCCCGCCGGCCGAGGCCGTCGAGGTGCCGCCCAGCCCGACGGGACCCGTCGTGGGGGGCGTGCCGGTCAGTGCCGTGGCACCGGCGAGGGAGGTGCCGGCCGGGACGCCGCCGGGAACGCCGTCGGTCACGCCGCCGCCCGGCTGCCCGCCGCCGACGGCGCCCGGGACGAGCGTCCCGGTCGCGCCGCCGCCCGGTCCGGAGCTCGGCCGGTCGGGGGCCGCGACGGTGGCGCCGCCGGGCTTCCCGGCGAGGCTGGAGGTGGTCGGCGCGGCCGTCGGCGTGCTGGCGCCCGGGCCGCTGCGCGGGGGCGTCGAATCGCGGCTGGTCGTGCCCGGGGTGTCCGGATGCGGTGGCGGCGGCGGGACGAGCCGGCCGTACGCCGAGAGGTCGTAGCCGGCGGCCAGCTCGGCCACCACGTTGACCATGCGCTGGTGGGCCTTCTCCTGCTCGGCCTTGTCCTGCTGGTGCCCCAGCAGCCCGCCGACCACGATGCCCGGCACGCCGAACACGGCGCCCTTGGCCGCGCCGGAGAGCGCCTGGTCGTGGTCGTCGGTCTCG
Organism: Micromonospora sp. NBC_01740; assembly: GCF_035920365.1. NCBI lineage: Bacteria > Bacillati > Actinomycetota > Actinomycetes > Micromonosporales > Micromonosporaceae > Micromonospora > Micromonospora sp. NBC_01740. The sequence continues at coordinate 2,061,511 of NZ_CP109150.1, forward strand.
GCCGGACTCTCCGCCTGCGTGCGGGCGGTGCGCAGCTCGCCGGACATCAGGGTCAGGCCCCGGCTCACGTCCGCCATGCCCTCGCCGAGCTTGTCGGCGTAGTCGGTGACGAGCGTCAACCGCCGCTGGAACTCCTGCGAGGCCGAGCCCGTCCAGGTGTTGGCGAGCTTGTCGAGGTCGCCGCTGAGCTCGCGGGACAGCCCGTCGAGCATGCCCTTGAGCGCCGTCCACTGCGCGGCGACGCCGTCGATCTGGCCCGGCTGGCCGGCCATCACGGCGTCGTAGAGCTGCTGGTGGCTGACGTGCTGGTAGCGCTGGGTGTATTCAGACACGCGGATCCTCCTTCCGCTTCAACGCGTCGTCCACGCCGTTCAGCGCGGCGGCGATGTCGGCGGAGTTGGCCGCGTTGCGCTCCTCGGCGGTGCGGTAGTTGGCCAGGATCGTCGCGGTGGCGCTCTGCGCGGCCTTCACCGCCGCACGCAGCCGGTCGACCTGGTCCACGTAGGACTGGTGGATCTCGGAGTAGCGGCGGGAGTTCTCGGTGGCGTCGGCGAACGAGCCCAGCGCCGGGGGCCGGCACTGCATCTCGGTGCTCAGCTTCCGCAACGCCTTCTCCGCCTCGGTCAGCCGGTTGGCCAACTTCTGGTGGAAGTCTTCCAGGGACAGCAGGTCGACTGTCGTGCGCCCGGTCATGGCAGCATCCCCGTACGTCATCGTCGATAACCGTTGGCAGGGCTCAGGTTAGTCGACGGGTGCGACGCGGGCGACCCGCCACCGGCGTCGATCCGTCACGCGCGGGTCCGGCCCCGCTCGCGGGCTGACCTCAGCCGTCCGCTCCGGGGCTGGCGGACGAGCCGTCCGGCGAGGCCGGCGCGTCCGACGCCGGTTGCCCGGAGGGCGTCACCGGCGTACCGGACCGCTCCGGCCCGGGGCTGCCCGTCGGCTTCGCCGCGCCGGCCGACGGCTTCGCCGGGGCCGACGGCGCGGGGCCGGGCGCGAAGTGGGCGAGCGCGTCGTCCCGCGAGAGCGTCGGCCCCGTGGGCACGAGGGCCAGCAGCGACGCGGGTACGGCCAGCGGGGCGACCCCCTCGTAGCCCAGCGCCGACATGGCGCCGACGCCGAGCGGGTAGCGGACGCCCTGGGCGCTGATCAGGTGGACGGTGGCGCCGGGGGCGGCCGTGCCGCTCTCGCCGGACCCGGGCGTGGCCTGCACGAGCACGCCCTTGCCGCCGGGCAGCAGCACGCCCTCGGCGGTGCGCACGCCGTCGCGCGCGCTCTGCCGCACGGGCACCCCACCGGGCGCGGCCAGCTCCGCCGGCACCCGGTCGAAGACCTCCAGCGTGGTGGTGGGCGGCCCGCCGTCGGCGCCCGCCCGGTAGGTCGCGCAGACCGCCGTCCGGCCCGCGGTGACCGGGTGCAGCGCGGGCAGGGCCTGCGGCATCCCGGCCTCCTCCGCCCGCTGGTCGGTCAGCAGCTTGCCGGCCTGCGCCGGGGTGATGTCGGTGACCTGGCCGCCGTCGCGCAGCAGCAGCAGCGCGCTGATCTCGCCGATCGCGGAGAGACCCTCCCGGGTGAGCACGTAGTGCTGACCCGCCGCCCGGAAGACCTGACCGACCTTGGCCGGGCGCTCGGTCAGGGTGCTGGCCTCGTCCTCGCCGGCGATCGTCGGCTGCCGCATGACCGGCCCGGCCGGCACGGCGTTGAGCAGCTGCTGCCCCACGGGCAGGCGGGGCGCGTTGGCCATCCGCAGCGCGGCGAGCGCGGAGTCGCCGCCCGTCACCTGCAACCGCCGGTCGCCGGTGAGCAGGTGCCGCTGGCCGTCGGCCTCCACCAGCACGGCCCGGTCGCCGAGCGGCGCACCACCGGGCAGCGGGCGGTCGATCACCACCCGGGTGCCGGAGCGGCGGGGATCGGCCGGGTCCGGGACGTCGCAGACGGACCACGGCAGGCCCGTCAGGGACTTGCGGTCCGGCAGCGCGTCGGGGGCGCCGACGATGCCGACCGTACGACCCCGGGGCCGGTCCCGGATCGACGCCTGGGACATCGTGCGGACCTGCGGGGCCGGCTCGTTGATGATCAGTCGGGCCGAGGCGTAGTTGAGGGTGGGGTGCAGCTGCCCGTCGACGAAGACGTACGTCGCCCCGGTCTCCCGCTCGATCACCAGGGTGTTCGGCTCCAGCGGCGCCGTGTTGCCGGTGAACTGCCCGTACGCGCCGACGCCACCGAGCACCACGGCTGCGGCGATGACGCTGCCGAAGACCGCCATGCCGAGCCGCCGCATCGGCAGGTTGCTGGTCTCCGGGTCGCCCGACAGCAACGCCGAGACGATCCGGCGGGTGACGAAGCGGTACGCCTGCACCTGGTCGCGGCGGGTCCGCATGACTTACCTCCGGCGGGGGTGGGTCCGCGACGAGCAGGTCCGAGTCGGTGTCGCGGGCTTCCCTACGATAAGGGGCCGTCGACGGGTCACCGGGACCAGCGCCCGACCCGATCCGGCGGACGCTCCGCCGTCCAGAAAGGGACTGTCAGCGATGACGCAGGTTCAGGCGCCACCCGGTCGTCCGGCACCGCAGCCGTCCGGCGTCGCCCAGCGGCCGGTCGTCCCGGCCGACCGGCGCGGCCGTGGTCGGATCGGGCCCGTGGCCGTGGGGCAGCTCGTGGTGCTGGAACTCTGCGCCCTGGCCGTCTGGGCGGCGCTGGGCGGGCAGGTCTGGCTGGCCGCCACCGTCGGGGTGCTGTCGCTGGCGGTGGTGGGCGCGGTCTTCGCCCGCCGGGGTGGCCGCTGGTGGTACGAGGACCTGCTGCTGCGCCGGCGGCTGCGGCGGCGTCGGGAGGCGGCCAGGAGCGCCGTCGCGGCGGGCGGCGGGACCGATCCGAGGCTGGCACCCCTGGCCCCGGAGCTGACTGTGACCGAGCTCACGGACCGCGGCACCCGCCTCGGCATCGGGCAGGACGCGCAGGGCTGGTTCGCGGCGGTGGCGTTGCAGGGCCACGCCGGGGCGCCCGCCGGATCGGTCGACGCGTCGGTGTTGGACCGGGCGCTGCGCGTGCTCGCCGACTTCACCGGCCCGGTCACCCGCACCCAGGTCGTCTCGCACACCCTGGTCTGGTACCCGGCGCCGGGGGCGCCACCCGCGGCCCACCGGACGGTCTGGCTGGCGCTGCGGCTCTCCGTACGGGACGCCCGCGTCGAGACCGTCAGCCGGGGCGGCGGCATGCCAGGCGTGCACCGCACGCTCTCCGCCGGCGTCGGCCGGCTGGGCAAGGCGTTGACCGCCGCCGGGCTCGCCCACCGCCCCCTCAGCCGCGACGAGCTGCGCGCGGCGGTCGTCTCGGCGGCCGGGCTTGACCTGGCGCCGGCGCCGCCGGCGGAGACCTGGACGGGGCTGCGCGGCGGCGGCTGGACCCAGCGTTGCCTGGTCCTGCGGCCCCGGGCCGACGCGCCGTTCGGCCCGCTGGTGGACGCGGTGACGGCCACGTCCGCCCCCTCGCACACCCTGGCCGTCGTGGTGCAGCCGGGCGGGCGCGTCGCCCCGCCGATGCTCCGGGTGGCGGCGCTCGACGACCACGTGGAGGCGCTGGTCAAGGCGGTACGGGAGGTGGCCCGCCGGTCCGGCGCCCCGGCCCGCCCCGTGGACGGCCAGCACGGCCCCGGCGTCTACGCCACCGCCCCGGCCGCCACCACGATCACGACCCTGCACCCGACCGACTGAGGACCGGGGACGCCGAGCGCGGGTCAGGGGCGCAGGTTGACGATCCAGCCGTAGAGGCCGACGACCCAGAAGGCCAGCGGGACCAGCGCGATGATCAGCATGATCTCCACGATGTCGAGCAGCCGGCCCCAGACCGGGGAGATCCGCTTGCCGGCCACGGTGAGCCCGTAGATCAGGCTCACCACGGCCGCGAGCACCAGGCCGCCGAGGATCAGGCCGAGGCGTACCGCCGTCGAGCCGTTGCCGAACGTGGCGGCGGCGGTCAGGCCGAGCCCGGCCGTGCCGGCGAACAGCACCGGGGTGCGCTGGGCGCGGCCCAGGAACGGCCGGGCCCGCAGCAGCGACAGCAGGGCCAGCACGAGGCAGAGCAGCACCGCCGGCAGGCTGCCGTGCAGCGCGAGCACGACCTGGGCGCCGAGCACCAGCAGCGACACCGTCCAGAGCAGGCCCGTCAGGAACCCGTCGGCCCGCTCGCTGAGCTGGAGGACCTGCCGGCCGTCCACCGACTCGGTGTCGCTCTTCAGGTCGTCGGGGCCGGTCGGGATGGACGGCACCGGCAGCCGGGCCAGCCGGTACGCCGCCATCGGCAGCGCCGGCACCGCGCCGAACGCGACCGCGGCGACGACGGCCGCCGCGGCCGGCGCGTCGGTGTCGAAGGCGAGGCTGACCACTGCGCCGAGGCCGGTGCCCGCGCCGACCGCGACCGCGCCGAAGAAGAGCGGAAGCCGGTCGCCGACGGCCAGCGCGGCCACCGCCGCGCAGAGCACCACCGCCGTGGCGCCGAGGAGCACGTGCGGGGCGCCCAGCCCGGTCAGCGGGCGGTCGCCGGCGAGCAGCAGCAGGCCGCCGACGCCCGCGTACGCCAGGCCGACGACCCCCAGCACCGACCCGGTCGCGCTGTCGGCGGCGGCCCGGGACAGCACGGCCGCGGAGACCACCAGGGCGACCGCGACGACCAGCGCGGCCAGCGCGCCCGGCAGGTGCGGCGGCCCGGTGAACAGCGCCGCCACCGCGCCGGCGCCGAGCGCAGCGGCGGCGAAGAGCACCGCGAAGGAACGGGTGGTGCCGACCTGCCAGGCGCCCGGGCGCTGGTTGGTGGCGGTGGCCACGGCGTCGACCACGTCGTCGAAGACGATCTCCGGCGCGGTGGCCGACCGGGGGTTGAAGTAGAGCACCTCGCCGTCGCGGACGCCGAGCTGCGTGGCGGTCCGGCCGCCGTCCAGCGGCTGGCCGCCCAGCCGGGCCAGGCTCCAGCCGCCGTGCCGCACCCCCTCGTCGGCCAGGTCCTCACCCGCGTAACGGAGCAGGGTCGGCAGCAGGTCGGCGAGCGGTACGTCCGACGGCAGCGCGAGGTCCATCCGGGTACGGGGCGCCACGATGGTGATCCGGCTCAGGCCGCCGGTCGCCGTCTTCGTCGCCACAGTGGCCTCCTCGCGCTCTCTACGATCACCCCTGGCCGGCGGCGCCGACGCACGGGTTCCTGACGCCCACGGGAGATTACCTACGATGGCGGGCACGTACGATGCCCACCCGACGACTCCGGTCGCTCGCCGAACTTCATCAGGGCCGCTTCTGGGGAGGAGACAGCCGTGAGCACGGTGGTGTTCCGCCGGCTCCCGCGTCAGCCGGGGCCTGCGCTGCCGCGAGGCGAGGTGCTGCTGGAGTCGCCTCCGGAGCTGCCCGAGCCCACCCCACGCGGGATGGGGCAGCTGCTGATGATCCTGCCGATGGTCTGCGGCGTGGGCGCCATGGCGTTCCTCTACGCCGGCCGGGGCGGCGGCACGATGACCTACATCGCCGGCGGCCTCTTCGGTGTCTCGATGCTGGGCATGGCGATCGGGTCGCTGAGCAACGGCAACAACGACAAGGCCGAGCTCAACGCCGACCGGCGCGACTACATGCGCTACCTGGCCCAGATGCGCAAGCGCACCCGGCGCGCCGCCGAGCAGCAGCGGGCGGCGATGGCCTGGCGGCACCCGGAGCCCGACGCGCTCTGGTCGATCGCCGCCTCCCGGCGGCTGTGGGAGCGGCGGATCACCGAGGACGACTTCGGCGAGACCCGGATCGCCACCGGGCCGCAGCGCCTGGCCGTGGAGATCGTCCCGCCGGAGACCAAGCCGGTCGAGGACCTGGAGCCGATGAGCGCCATCGCGCTGCGGCGCTTCGTCCGCGCCCACTCGAGCGTGCCGGACCTGCCGACCGCGCTCTCCGTACGGGCGTTCAGCCGGGTGGTCCTGCGCGGCGACCGGGAGCCGGTGCTCGACCTGACGCGGGCGGCGCTCGGCCAGCTCGCCACCTTCCACGCCCCGGACGACATGGTCGTCGCGATCGTCGCCGCGCCCGACCGGCAGCCGTCCTGGGACTGGGTGAAGTGGCTGCCGCACAACCACCACAGCGCCCGGACCGACGCGGCGGGCGCCCGCCGGATGGTCTTCGCGAGCCTCGCCGAGGCCGAGGAGGCGCTCGCCGGCGAGCTGGCCGGCCGGCCCCGGTTCGCGCCGGAGGCGAAGCCGCTGACCAGCGCGGCGCACCTCGTGGTGGTCATCGACGGCGGCGAGGTCTCGGCGGCCTGCCAGCTCATGGGGCCGGGGCTGCTCGGCGCGACCGTGATCGACCTCTCCGGCACCGTGCCCCGGGACGCCGGGCGCTGGCTGCTCTGCCTCGACGTGGGCGACGGCAGCTCCCTCGAACTGGTCCGCGGCACCTCCTCGTCGCGGCTCGGCCGGCCGGACCGGCTCACCGAGTCCGCCGCCGAGGGGCTGGCCCGGCAGATCGCCCCGTACCGGCTGTCGCAGCAGCAGACCACGTCGGAGGAGCCCCTGGCGAAGAGCATGGAGCTGCCGGACCTGCTCGGCGTCGGCGACGCCGCCGCGGTCGACGTGCAGCAGACCTGGCGCCCGCGCAGCCACCGCGACCGGCTGCGCATCCCGCTCGGCGTCGGGCCGGACGGCAACGTGGTCGAGCTGGACTTCAAGGAGTCCGCGCACGAGGGCATGGGCCCGCACGGCCTGATCATCGGCGCGACCGGCTCCGGCAAGAGCGAGCTGCTGCGCACGATCGTCGGCGCGCTGGCCGTGACGCACTCCTCCGAGGAGCTCAACTTCGTCCTGGTCGACTTCAAGGGCGGCGCCACCTTCGCCTCGCTGGACGCGCTGCCGCACACCAGCGCCGTGATCACCAACCTGGCCGACGAGCTGCCGCTGGTCGACCGCATGAAGGACGCGCTGGCCGGCGAGATGACCCGCCGCCAGGAGGTGCTGCGGGCCGCCGGCAACTACGTCTCCCGCTACGACTACGAGAAGGCCCGCGCGGCCGGCGAGCCGCTGGACCCGATGCCCAGCCTGCTCATCATCTGCGACGAGTTCAGCGAACTGCTCGCCGCGAAGCCCGACTTCATCGACCTCTTCGTGATGATCGGCCGGCTGGGCCGGTCGCTCGGCGTGCACCTGCTGCTGGCCAGCCAGCGGCTGGAGGAGGGCAAGCTGCGCGGCCTCGACACCCACCTGTCGTACCGGATCGGTCTGCGTACCTTCTCGGCGGTGGAGAGCCGGATCGTGCTCGGCGTGCCCGACGCGTACGAGCTGCCCAACGCCCCCGGCCACGGCTACCTGAAGACCGACACCAGCACCATGCTGCGGTTCCGGGCCGCGTACGTGTCCGGGCCGTACCGGGCCCCGGGGCAGGCCGCCGCGTCGTCGCGGGCGCTGGTGCAGCGCCGGATCGTCCGGTACGGGGTGGACTTCGTACCGGTGCAGAACCCGACCCTGCCGGTGCCGGACGCGCCCGAGCCGGAGCAGCCCGCCGACGGCAAGGCCGTGGCGATGCTGGACGTGCTGATCGACCGGCTGAAGGGGCGGGGTCGCCCGGCGCACCAGGTCTGGCTGCCGCCGCTGGCGGAGCCGCCGGGCCTGGGCGAGCTGCTGCCGCCGCTGAGCGTCGACCCGAGGTACGGCCTCTGCACCGCCTCGTGGCGTGGTCGCGGGCGGCTGGCCGCTCCGGTGGGCATCGTGGACCGGCCGTACGAGCAACGCCGTGACCCGATGCTCGTGGACCTGGCCGGCGCGGGCGGCAACGTGGTGATCGTCGGCGCCTCGCTCAGCGGCAAGAGCACGATGCTGCGCTCCATGCTCGCCTCGCTCGCGCTCACCCACACCCCACGCGAGGTGCAGTTCTTCTGCCTGGACTTCGGTGGCGGCGCGCTGCGCAGCCTGGACGGGCTGCCGCACACGGCCGGCGTGGCCGGGCGGCGGGACACCGAGGCGGTACGCCGTACGGTGGCCGAGGTGGTGGCCGTCCTGGACGAGCGGGAGAACCGGTTCGCCCAGCACGGCATCGACTCGGTGGCGAGCTACCGCCGCCGCCGGGCGGCCGGGGAGTTCGCCGACGACCCGTTCGGCGACGTCTTCCTCGTCGTCGACGGCTGGAACACCCTGCGCCAGGAGTACGAGGAGCTGGAGCAGACGATCACCACCCTGGCCAACCGTGGCCTGGGCTTCGGCGTGCACGTGGTGCTGACCGCCGTGCGGTGGGCGGAGATCCGGATCAACATGCGGGACCTGCTCGGCACGAAGCTGGAGCTGCGTCTCGGTGACGCCAACGAGTCGGAGATCGACCGGCGGGCGGCGGCGAACGTCCCGACCGGCTCGCCCGGCCGGGGTCTGACCCGCGACAAGCTGCACTTCCTGACCGCCATCTCCCGGATCGACGGCCGGCGCGACATCGACGACCTGACCGAGGCGTCCATCGCCCTGTCCCGGCACGTCGCGGAGGCCTGGAAGGGCCAGCCGGCGCCGAAGGTACGGCTGCTGCCGCGCAGGCTGCCCCTCAGCGAGCTGGCCCGGGTCGTGGACCGCTCGGCGCCGGGCCTGCCGATCGGCGTCAACGAGTCGGCGCTGGCCCCGGTCTACCTGGACCTCGCCAACGAGCCGCACCTGACGGTCTTCGGCGACGCCGAGTGCGGCAAGACCAACCTGCTGCGGCTGATCGCGCGGGGCATCACGGAGCGGTACACGCCGGCGCAGGCCCGGCTGGTCATCGCCGACTACCGGCGCGGGCTGCTCGGTGCGGTCGAGGGTGACCACCTGCTCGACTACGCGCCGTCGAACCAGGTGTTCGCGCAGGGGCTCGCCTCGATCCGCAGCGCGCTGTCCAACCGGCTGCCCGGCCCGGACGTCACCACCGCGCAGCTGCGCGACCGCAGCTGGTGGAAGGGGCCGGACCTCTACATCCTGGTCGACGACTACGACCTGGTCGCCTCGGGCGGGAACAATCCGCTCAGCGCCCTGCACGAGCTGCTGCCCCAGGCCCGCGACATCGGCCTGCACCTGATCGTCACCCGGCGCGCGGGTGGTGTGGCCCGGGCGCTCTACGAGCCGGTCCTGCAACGCCTGCGCGAGCTGGACCAGCCCGGCCTGCTGATGTCCGGCAACCGGGAGGAGGGCGCGGTCTTCGGCACGCTGCGGCCGAGCCCGCAACCGCCCGGCCGGGGCACCCTGGTGCGCCGCCGCGACGGCCAGCAGCTCATCCAGACGGCCTGGTCGGAGCCGGCCTGAGGGGCGCCCACCGATGCGGCGGTCGGCGGGACCGCCCCGGTGTGACGGCATCCGGTAACCTGCGGCACGAGCGTCGCAGCCGACGAGAGGACCGTTTTGAGCACATCGTGGACGCCCGGCGGCATGGGCGGGGCCGGCCTGGAGGGCATCCTGCGTCAGGCGCAGGAGCAGCAGCGCCGGCTCGCGGACTTCCAGCGGCAGCGCGCCGAGCTGCGGATCGTCGGGGAGAGCCCGGACGGCCTGGTCCAGGTCACCGTCGACGGCGACATGAAGGTCGGCGACATCCAGATCGACGCCCGGGCGATGCGGCTGGACAGCTTCAGCCTGGCCGAGTCGCTCCAGGCCGCCATCGACGCCGCCTACGACGCGCACGCCGAGCGGCAGCGCGAGCTGCTGGAGGAGATGCTCGGCGGTGCCGACCTGGTCCGGCGGGCCGAGGCGGGCAAGGTCACCCCCGAGGAGTGGTTCCAGCAGTTCGGGGTGGATCTCAACGACCCGCTGCGCCGGCTGCGCGGCTGACGAGAGGGAGGGTCCCGTGGCCAACGTCGTCGACGTCGACGCCATCCGCAAGGCCGGGCAGAAGCTCGCGGCCGCCGACGGCCCGATGGCCTACCTGCGCAACGCGCAGCGGGCACTGGAGGGCGTCAAGCTGTCGGGCATGTCCATGACACTGCTCGGCCTGTCCGCCGTCAGCGCGCACAACGATGCCGTCGACGGTCACCTCGACAACCTGCGCACCGGCGTCGAGCACCTGGAGAGGGCCGCCGCCAACCTCGAACAGAGCGCGCTCAACTGGGAGAAGTCGGACCAGCCCTGGGTGGTCAAGTGACCTCGCGGGTGCGGGACGCAGGGAGGGCTCGATGCCGGAGATCCTGATCGCGAATTCCTCGGGCTCGGTGGTGGGGACGCACAGCGTCGCCGCGCAGACCGCGCCGGTCCGCTCGCTGGCCGGGGCGGCCCGGGCCAACTGGGTGTGGCTGGTCGGCGCCGCCTTCCTGACCGCCGCCATCATCCACCTCGAGACGTTCGACAACGACGAGGTCAACCAGTCCATCAAGGAGTGGGGCGACGCGGCCCGCTTCCTGGGCGGCGACCAGTTCGGCGCGGCGCTGGAGAGCGTGATCCCGTCCAGCGAGGAGTGGGACTTCGACGACCGGGACGCGTTCGACGCCTTCGTGCAGAAGCTGAACGCCGAGATCGGGGCGCTCGCGGAGGCGCTCAACGCCAACAAGGACGCGCTGACCGCCGTCCGCGACCACTTCAACGCCTCGATCGACGCCCTGGTCGGCGCGCTGGTGCCGATCCTCATCGCGGTCATCGCGGCCGTGGCCCTCCAGGCGTTCCCCGCGACCGCGCCGCTGGCGCAGGCGATCGGGGTGGCCGGCCTCACCGCCACCGCGGCGATCCTCGGGCTCATCTTCACGGACATCGGCGCGCTGTTCTCCACGGTGGCGTCGGCGTTCCGCGGTAACAGTCAGTACAACTTCGTCTCGGACTCGCGCCCGGGCTGGGCGACCGGCGACGCCGACCCCGACATCCAGGACATCCAGATCGACTGGGTGCAGGACCCGGGCTTCTACCGGGCCTGACCGACCGGGCCGAGAGGTGGGGGCCACCGTGTGGCAGAGCATGTTGTTCGGGTACGCGCTGGTGACCATCCCGGTCTTCATCGTCCTGGGGCTGGTCGCGCAGCTCACCCGGTCGCGCCTGGCCCGCAGGGCGATGGAACTCGTCCTGCTCAGCGGGGTGGCAGCATTCGCGGTGGCCCTCGGCACCCTCGCCGACGACGCGGTGCAGTGGCTGCTCGCATCGATGCTCGCCCTGACCTTCGTGGTCGGGGTGGTGCTGCACGTGCGCTCGTACTCCCGCTCCGGATAGGTGCGAGGGGCCGCTCCGGCGGCGGTCGGGCAACCCACTCGGGGCAGGGCTGCGGGGCATGGACACCGTCCGCTACGGTCTTGACTGAGTGTCCGTCGGTGGGGTGATTGCCTTGCGGCGGGGGAGGACGCGGCGACTGCGCCGCCACAAGAAGACGGAAGGGTGTGAAGCATGGCGTTCGAGGTCGAAGCAGCGACTCTGCATACCGCCGCGGGTGACGTGCGCTCCACGCGCAGCGATGTCGACGGCGAGCTGAAGAAGCTGTGGAACGTGGTCGACGACCTGGCCATCGCCTGGAAGGGGCAGGCGTCCACCGGCTTCCAGTCGCTCATGCAGCGCTGGAACGAGGACACGGGCAAGCTGCTGACGGCGATGGACAACATCGCCGACCTGCTCGACAAGTCGGGTACGACGCACCAGGTCAACGACGAAGAGCAGCAGCAGATGCTGGACAAGTTCCACTCTGCACTCAACCCGTGATCCGCCGAGACGAGCAGAGGAGGAACTCATGAGCATCAAGGTCGACTACGCGGTCCTCGAGAGCAGCAACCAGCAGATGATGGCCATCTCGAAGACCATCGACGAGAAGCTGGACACGCTGCGTTCGATGCTGTCGAAGCTCCAGTGGGACGGCGAGGACCGTGCCGCCTACGAGCAGCACCAGGCGCAGTGGGACGCCGCCGTCCGGGATATCAACAAGATCCTGAACGACATCGGTGGCGCCGTGGGCATCGCCCGCGAGAACTACGTCAGCACCGAGATGAGCAACGCCAAGGCGTGGAACTGACACAGTCGCCGACGCGGCTCCGGTCCGGTTCGACCGGGCCGGAGCCGCGTCGCGTTGTGCGCCGATAGGTCCTGGGAGAATCATGCGTGCGGGCAAGCCTTCGCGGTCCAAGCTCCGGCTGGCCGTCGCGGCGCTGGCGGTGGTCGTCGTCGGCGCCGGTCTCGGTCCACTGGCCGCGCCGGCCCCGGCCCGCGCCGACACGGTGCGCGGCCTCCAGTGGTACCTCGACACCCTGAAGATCCCGCAGGCCCACAAGCTCACCAAGGGCAGGGGCGTGACCGTCGCGGTCATCGACACCGGGGTCAACCCCAACCTGCCGGACCTGCGTGGTCAGGTCCTGCCGGGCAAGGGCATCGGTTCCGGGACGGCGGCCGACGGTCGCCGCGACGACGACGCCAGGAAGGCCCACGGTTCGGCGATGGCCGGGATCATCGCGTCCCGGGGCGGTGGCGCGATGCGGCACCTGGGCATCGCCCCGGAGGCGAAGATCCTGCCCGTCGCGATGGGTGACTCCTTCGATTCGGCAGACCTCTCGAAGGGCATCCGCTGGGCGGCCGACGCCGGCGCCGACGTGATCAACATGTCCGTCGGGACGGGCACGGCGGCGACCCCCGACGAGATCGCCGCCGTCCGCTACGCCCTGGACAAGGACGTCGTGCTGATCGCCTCGGCCGGCAATCGGCTGCAGAACGACCGCGTCGTCACCAGCCCCGCCAACATCCCCGGCGTCATCGCGGTGACCGGGCTGGCGAAGAACGGCGAGTTCTTCGCGCAGAGCGCCACCGGTCGGGAGGCCGTGCTCGCCGCGCCGATGCAGGAGATCATCTCTCCCCGGTCCGCGTCCGTGTCGTCCAACGGTTACGGCATCGGCAGCGGCACGAGCGACGCCGCCGCCATCACCTCCGGGGTGGCGGCGCTGGTCCGCGCCAAGTACCCGGACCTGGACGCGGCCAACGTGGTGAACCGGCTGATCCGCACCGCCCGCGACCTGGGCCCGACCGGCCGCGACAGCCAGCACGGCTTCGGCGCGGTCGACCCGCTCGCCGCGCTGACGCGATCGGTGCCGGCGGTCGACGCGCACCCGCTGCTCGCCGGCGCCCCGGACGGCGCCGCCCCGTCCGCGGGCGCGGCCACGCCGCAGAAGGACGACGGGCCGGCGGTGTCGATCAGCATGAAGAAGGACACCGGCGCGCTGGTGCAGGGGGCGCTCTGCCTGCTCGTGCCCGTCGCGTTGCTGATCCTCGTGATCGTGCTGGTGCGCCGGTCCCGCCGGAAGGCGGCCGTCGCCCGGCCCGGCCCGCCGGGTTACCCGCCGCCCGGCGGCCCGCCCGGCTATCCGCCGCCGGGCTATCCGCAGGCCGGTCCGTCCGGTTACCCGCCGCCCCCCGGCCACCCGCCGGCCGGCGGCGCCCCGGGAGGATCGCACGGCAACCCGCAGTTCGGCGCGCCCGGCTATCCGCCGCCCGGCGGGGCACCGGGCACGCCCGCACCGCCCCAGGCGGGACCCCCGCCCGGGTACGGCCCGACGCCCACCGGCGGAACCCACCCGTACGGTGCGCCGCCGGCACCACCCCCGCCGGCCCCCGGCGGACACCAGCAGTAAGCCACATTGTCAGTCGGCGACGGGGAGGAACCGATGACGGACGATAGGACGGACCAGCCGGAGGAGATCCGGGTGGACACCCCATACATGCCCATCACCCCGCTGGCACCCACCGTGCACGTCAGCGGCATCACGATGGACAACGTCAACCGGGCGCAGACCCCCTCCGGCCTGGTGCCGGGGTCGGGCGAGAGCGGCGACAACACGGAGTGGGACGCGTCCAGCCTGGACAAGGCCATCGAGTGGTTGGAGTCGCACGCCTCGTTTCTCAACAAGCAGTCGTACACGATGGTCGAGATCCAGGACCGGATGGGCGGCGCGGCGGCGTCGGGCGGCATGAACGGCGTGGGGGGCGGGGCGACGAGCCCGCTCGGCGCCTTCGACCGGGCGGGCGACCTGGCCCGCAAGCACGGCAGCCTCTTCACCACCACGCAGCAGAGCGTCCGCAAGCTCGCCGAGGACCTCTACCAGGCCGCCAACGCGCTGCGCGAGGTCAAGGAGAACTACGAGACGGCGGAGAAGGCGAACGCCATGTCCGCCGCCGAGATGGAGCGTGCCTTCAGCCAAGCCGCCACCAACGGATCCAACGGCTGATCGGGAGGGTGACAGGATGCCGAGCTGGGAAGAGATGTGCCAGCAGATCGTCGTCGCGGGCAGGCCGGGCGACGTCACCAGCGCCGCCCTGGGCTGGGAGCAGCTGCTGAAGAACCTGAACTCCGTCAAGGAGAGCCTGGAGACGAACGTCGCCGATCTCGGTGAGGTGTGGAAGGGCCCGGCGTACGAGTCCTTCAAGACCCACGTCAAGCAGATCGCCACGGACACGGGCCGGGTCGTCGACGACGCCGAGAAGCACAACGGCATCGTCCAGTCGCTGAAGACCGCCGCCGACAAGCTGAGCGCCGCGCAGGCCGAGTTCCCCATCCCCGCGAGCTGCGTCAACGACGTGCTGGAGGCGCGCAACGGCCGCATCGTGATCGACACGGGCCTCTTCGAGATGAAGGTCAAGCCCGACTTCCTGGGCCTGCTCGACCCGCTCACCTCGCTCGCCGACTGGCTCAACGACAAGTCCGACGAGGCGGCCAAGGTCTACAACCAGGTCAGCGGCGAATACGTGACCATCGACTCGGGCACGCCCGGCCAGACCACGCCGGGCACCACCCAGTCGCCGGACGTGCAGACCCCGGACCTCGGCGGCGGCCCCGGCGCCGGCAGCACCGGCGGCGCGCCCAGCATGGGCGGGATGCCCTCGACCGGTGGCATGCCGGGCGGTGGCATGCCGTCGCTCAGCGGGGCCGGCGTGCCCGAGACCGGGACCACCGGGATCGGCTCCACCGCGCACCCCGGCCTGACCACTGGCGGCTACGACCCGAGCGGTGGTTACGACCCCAACGGTGGCTACGACCCGAGCACGGGCAGCCTCGCCGACGACTACGGCAGCGGTCTGGCCGGTGCCGGCGCCCCGACGGTCCCCGCGCTCGGCGGCGGTGGCGGTGGCGGCGGCCTGCCCGGCACCACCGGGCTCGGTGGCGGTGGCGGTGGCGGGCTGGGCGGCGGGGGCGTCATCCCGGGCGGCGGCTCGCTCGGCCGGCCGGTGAGCCCCAACATGGGCCCGATGATGGGCGGCGGCGCGGCCGGCGCCAATCGCGGTGGCGGCCGGGGCGCTGGTGGCAAGCTCGGCGCCGGCGGCAAGCTCGGTGCGGGTGGCATGGGCCCGATGATGGGCGGTGCGGCCGGTGGGGCCGGCCGTGGCGGCGGGCGCGCGGGTGCCGCCGGCGTGGGCGCCAAGGGCGTCGGTGCGGGCGCGCGGGGCGTCGGTGGCATGGCCGGCATGGGCGCCGGCTACGGCGAGGAGGAGACCCCTCGCAACACCTGGCTGGAGGAGGACGAGGACGTCTGGGGTGCGGACGGCGGCGGTACGCCGGGCATCCTGCGCTGACGGAGTCACGCCGAGCGCCGTCCACCGCACCGGTGGGCGGCGCTCGACGTTGTCCGGGCGGTGCGGGAGAAGGGCGTCAGCCGGTCGTGGCGTCCGTTGCGGACGGGCGGCGGCCCGGGCGCCAGCCCCGGCGTCGCCCGCGGATCAGGATCGGTTTGACGGACAGCAGCAGCGCGGCGACGAGCGCGCCGACGACGGCGGCCCAGACCGCGACGGTGCCCTGCCAGGCGAGCGGGTCCTCGGTGGAGGGCGGTGCCGGCATCGCGCCGGCCGGCGGATCGGTACGGGTGCCGAGCACGGTCGCCACCGCCCGGTACGGGTTCACCACCCCGTGGCCGACCTCGGCGTTCTTCCCCTCGGGCGGGCTGTCGGCCGTCCGGATCAGCCGGTCGGCGACCTGCTCCGGGTCGAGGTCGGGGTGGGCGGCCCGGACCAGCGCGGCCACCCCGGAGACGTACGCGGCGGCGAAGCTGGTGCCGCCCTGCGGCTCGGCGAGGAAGCCCTCGCCCCCGGGGGCCGGGCCGAGGATGTTCAGCCCGGGTGCCGCGAGGTCGACGTAGTCCCCGCTGACCGAGCTGCCCACGTGACCGCCTTCCTCGTCCACCCCGGCGACCGCGATCACTCCCGGGTAGGCAGCCGGGAACGCGGGCCTGTCCTGCTGGTTCTCCTGGCGGTTGCCGGCGGCGGCCACCACGACCACCCCCTCGTCGAGGGCGTAGCGGACGGCGTCGGCGAGGTCCTGCCGGTCCAGGGTCACCAGCGACAGGTTGATCACGTCGGCGCCGTTCTGCACCGACCAGCGGATCGCCTCGGCGATCTGCCCCGGCAGCCCCTCGTCGGCGGTGGTCCTGGTGTCGGGCAGGACGCGTACCGGGAGGATCCTGGCCTGCGGCGCGATGCCGCTGAACGACGCGCCGGTGCCCTCCTTCCCGGCGATGATGCCGCCGACGATGGTGCCGTGGCCGGCGAGGTCGCAGCGGCCCTGCTGCTGCGGCAGGCCGTTGAAGTCCCGGCCCGCCTTGACCTGGCCCTTCAGGGCGGGATGGAGGGCGGAGACGCCGGAGTCGATGACCGCCACCGTGATGCCGGCGCCCCGGGAGATCCGCCAGGCCGACGAGGGTTCGAGTCTCCTCAGCGGCCACGGCGTCTCGGCGGGGGCGGCGACGCCGGGGGGCCCGCAGCGGGGGACCGCCGCCGAGGCGGGCGACGGGGCGATGACGGCGGTGCCGAGCAGGACCGCGGCCGCTCCACCGAGGACCGCGCGGGCACCGCGCCCGCCTCGGCGGGCCGGCCCGGTCCCGCCCGGTCGGAAACTCTCGCGCACGCGGTGAGATTACCGCCGAGGGCCGGAGCGGCGTGCCGCCGCCCGGACCCCTCGTCAGGAACGCTCGCTGGCCTCGGCCGGCTCCTGGTCGTCGGCGAAGAGGGCGAGGAGGGCGCCGACCTGCCGGTCCGCTTCGGCGGGGTGTCGGAACCGCCCGGCGGGGTTGAGCGTGTACTCGTTGCGTCGGCCCACCCGGGTGCGGTTCAGGTAGCCGCCGGCCTCCAGGTCGGCGACGATCGCCTGCGCGGCCCGCTCGGTGACGCCCACCTCGTCGGCGACGTCGCGGAGCCGGGCGGTGGGGTTGCGGGCGATGGCGAGCAGCACGTGCCCGTGGTTGGTGAGGAAGGTCCAGTTGCGGGTGCTCCCGTTCTCCCCTGTCGTCGCCATGCCCGCCATCGTATGGCCCCTGCTTCGTGTTTTCCTGCGCGCCCTCGCGGCCGAGGGACGCGCGGAGGCCCGGCCGCCGTCGCACCGGGCCGCCGGACATATGAAATGCATATCACGCATCCCTTGACGTATCTTGCAGTGCGTGTGACGGTGGTGGCAGCCCGCGTCCAGCGTCGGCCCGGGTGACCAGGCCGTTCACGTGAGGTAGCGAGGTGTGGGATGAGTCGTCCCGGATCGCCAGGAACCCAACCGGGCCCGGAGCGGACGCTCCCGGCGCCGGCCACGGGCGGGACCCCGGCCGACGTCGGCACCGCGTTCGCCGTCCCCGCGAGTCCCGAGCAGGCGCTCGCCGAGCTGCACGCCGGTAACCGGCGGTTCGTGACCGGCGCCCCGCGCCACCCCAACCAGGACGCCGGGCACCGCGCCGCGGTCGCCGACGGGCAGCACCCCTTCGCGGTGATCGTCGGTTGCTCCGACTCCCGGCTCGCCGCCGAGATCATCTTCGACCGCGGCCTCGGTGACCTCTTCGTGGTCCGCACCGCCGGGCACACCATCGGTCCCGAGGTGCTGGGCAGCGTGGAGTACGCCGTCACGGTCCTGGGCACGCCGCTGGTGGTGGTGCTCGGGCACGACTCCTGCGGGGCCGTCCAGGCGGCGCGTACGGCGGCCGCCACCGGCACCCCGCCGGTCGGGCACCTGTGCGCCGTGGTGGACGCCGTGGTGCCCAGCCTGCGCCGGGCCGCCGCCGAGGGCGTGGACGACATCGACGGGATCGTCGACATCCACATCGCGCACACCGTCGAGGCGATGC
Organism: Micromonospora sp. NBC_01740; assembly: GCF_035920365.1. Taxonomy (NCBI): domain Bacteria; kingdom Bacillati; phylum Actinomycetota; class Actinomycetes; order Micromonosporales; family Micromonosporaceae; genus Micromonospora; species Micromonospora sp. NBC_01740. The sequence goes on from NZ_CP109150.1 coordinate 2,079,502, forward strand.
TGGGCCGCTCCGCCGTCCTCGCCGCGGAGGTGGCCGCCGGCCGTTGCGGGGTGGTCGGCATGTCGTACCGGCTGACCGCCGGCGAGGTGCGGACGGTGGCCGAGGTGCCCGCCGCTGCGGCCGACGCGCCGGAGGCGGCGGCCAGCGCCGCGCTCGCCTGAACAACCACCCACCCACCGCCCGCCCGTCACCGCCCTGGCGGGCGGGTCCGTACGACGAGACAGGGCCGCCCCGCGTTCGGCGGGGCGGCCCTGTCCGCGCTCTCGGCTGTGCCGCGCGCGTGCGTGTCTACCAGAGGGACACGTGGACGTGGTCGGTGTGGTTCGACGGACCGCTGTAGGAGCTCCAGCCCGTCGCCGGGAACCAGATCTGTCTGTTCCAGATCACGTAGTAGACGCCGAGCCGGTCGGCGTTGCGGACCAGGAACGCGGTCAGGTTGTTGCCGTACATGTAGGTGTCGTCGTTGTGCCAGGGGGAGAAGCCGCTCTTCTGCAGCGACCAGTCGCAGGCCCGGCCCTTCGGGTGCTCGTAGGGCCCGCCGGGGCGGTAACAGCCGACGAACCGGTTGAAGCCGGCCCGCTTGACCTCCTTGTACATGTGCAGGGTGCGCGCGGTGATACGGCCGGAGGTGGTGGGGTCGGCCTCGGTGGGTGACAGCGGCGTCCAGTCGCCGTCGGCCGCCCGCCCCGGCGCGATCTTCGCCACCGGCGAGGTGGCGACCACCTTGCCGCTGGTCAGCCCTCTGCCGCCGACCAGCGCGAGCGCCTTCTCCGCCTCCCGCTTGCCGCGCGCCATCTCGTTCGTCAGCTTCTGCTGTTCGCGGACCTCGGTGTCGAGCGCCAGCTTGGCCTGCTCGGCGCGGTCCTTGACCGCGTTCACCTCGGCGAGCTTCTTGGAGTTGACCAGGTTGAGCTCGTCGAGGGCGGCGGCGCGCTTGACGAACGAGTCGGGGCTGGCGGTGTCCAGCAGCATGGACACCGCGCCGATCCGCCCGGTGCGGTAGGACTGGGCGGCGATCTGGCTGACCTGGGGAGCCAGCGCGTTCAGTTCGGCCTGCGCCCGGGAGACCTCCAGGGCCAGTTCGAGCTGGCGCTTCTTCGACTTCGCCAGCTTCGCCTTGGCCTGCACGTAGGACCGGTTCCGGGCCTCGATGAGGTCGTCGAGCAGCTTGGGCTCGTCGTCCCCGTGCCCGGAGGGCTTGGGCGGGGTGGGCGCGGCCGCCGCCGGGAGAGGCCCGGCGAAGACCGCCAGAGCGGCGAGTACGGCCACCACGGGCGTCAGCCAGCGGCGTAGGGGTGCCGTCACAGTTTTCCCTTCCGTCGACCGCCGACCGGGTTAGCTGACGGGTTCGGGGCGGAAGTGGCCCCTACCGCTGTCGCGGATTCACCCCACGTACCTGGGTCCCCGGTTCGCCTCGCGGCGATTGGGCGGCGGCACCGCAGGCGCCGCTGCGCGCCTTCGGCGGTGACCGGCAGCGAGGTTACCCGAGAACGCTCCCGGGGATCTACGTCCCTAAGCCGACTAAATGCGTTATTTCGTAATGGCGGACGGTGACCAGTGACGCATTTATCAGGACGAACGTCCTGTTCGGTCACGCTGAGGAGCGTCACCATGCGGTGTCCGTACTTCTGTGCCCATCGGGCCATCCGGCGGGAGCGGCGGACGGCGTGTCCCCGCGCGGCCCGCTGAGGGCCTCCAGCGCCTCGGACCGGTCGGTGGCCGGCCGGGGCGTCGGCGCGGGCGCGGTGGCGGCGCGGTCGGTCGCGTCCCCGCCGCGTCGGCCGGCCGTGGTCACCAGGGCCGCCAGCGCGGTGGTCAGCGGCACGGCGGCGATCAGACCCAGGGTGGCGACCGCGCTGCGGACGATCTCCTGGGCGAGGAACTCGCTGGTGAGAAGTTGGGTCACCGCCCGCGAGTCGGCGGTCAGCAGGAGCAGCACCGGCAGCGAGGCGCCGGCGTACGCCAGCACGATGGTGTTCACCGTCGAGGCGATGTGCGCCCGGCCGACCCGGGTCGCCGCCCGGTAGAGCTGCGTCCGGGACAGCCCGGGGTTGGCGTGCGCCAGCTCGGTGACCGTGGCGGCCTGGGTCACCGTGACGTCGTCCAGCACGCCGAGGGAGCCGATGATGATCCCGGCCAGCAGCAGCCCGTGCAGGTCGACGTCGGCCTGGTACATCGACAGCGTGGTGGCGTCCTCGGAGCCGAACCCGGTCAGGTGGGTCGCGGCGGTGGCGATCGTGCCGAGGACACCGGTCAGCACCAGGCTGCCCAGCGTGCCGAGCACGGCGACCGAGGTCTGCGCCGTCACGCCGTGGGTCAGGTAGAGCACCACGAACATGATCAGAGCGGCGCCGACGACCGCGACCAGCAGGGGCGGGTTCCCGGCGCTGATGCCCGGCAGCACGAAGGTCAGCAGGATGGCGAAGCTCGCCGCCAGGCCGCCCAGCGCGGCCAGCCCACGCCACCGCCCGAAGGCGACGATGGCGGCCGCGAAGAGCGCCACCAGCCAGACCAGCGGCTTGCCGCGCTGGTGCTCGGCGATGTTGTAGGTGCTGGCCGTGGGGTCGGCGGGGTCGGTGAGCTCGACCAGGATGATCTCGTCGTCCACGGCGACGGTCGGCGCGCCGGGGCCCGCGGGCACCGGCGTCTCCACCTGCTGGCCGGCGTCGGGGCCGTCCTGCACCCGTACGGTGACCGTGCCGCAGGGGCCCTGTGGCGCGTCGGGGCTCCCCTCCGGGGTCTCCGGGGCGGGCGGGCACGGCTCCGTCACCACCCGGGTCACCGTGCCGTGGTAGCGGGGCGCATCGGTGCCGGTCGCCGGGTCGGGCGCGTCCCACGGCCACAGCACCAGGGCGGCGATCAGCGTGGCGACGAAGAGGGGCACCACCGTCGCGACGAGGATCCGCCGCACCCTCGGCGGGGCGGACGGAGCGGGACGGGTGTGGTCGGCGCCCATCGAGTGTCTCCCTACGAATCCAGGGCGGGGTACGTGCCGGCGGGGCCGGTCGGTTCACCCGTCGCCGCGTGGCCGGGACGGGGATCGCTTCCGCGTGGCGGTGCGGTCACGTACCGCGGTCCTGGGCCCCCGTCCGGTCGCGGGCGGGCGGTGCCGCCGCCCGGCGGGGCGCGCGGGGCGGGCGGTGCGGAATCCGGAGGGCCACCGGCCGAATGGTAGCCACCCCGGCATCCGGGCGCAGGTCGTGCGGGTGGTGTCGGAGGTGTGGCGTCGGAGGTGTGGCGTCGCCGTGGGGCCGCGCCTCGCCGGGGGCGGGTGCCGGGACGGGTCAGCCGCGCTTCATCAGGCGGCCGACGGCGGCCATCATCTCGGTGGCCATCTCGTCGGCGCGGCCCTCGGCCGCGCCCTCGCGCATGCAGTGCCGGGCGTGCCCGTCGAGCAGGCCCAGCGCGACCTTGTCCAGAGCGGCCTGGATCGCGGAGATCTGGGTGAGCACGTCGATGCAGTAGCGATCCTCGTCGACCATCTTCTCGATGCCACGGACCTGCCCCTCGACGCGGCGCAGCCGCGCGAGCAGCTGATCCTTGCTGGCGGTGTAACCCCTGGTCGGGGTGGGCGTCGGTGTGGTCATGGGGTCGAGGATACCGTACCCCTCGGGGGTATGGTACGTTCGTTCCTGGCCGGGATACCCCCACCGGGTACCGGTACAAGGCACGGGCACCGGTCCGCCTCCGATGTACCCCTGGGGGGTATAGGCTGGGGGCGGCGAGAGGAGAGTTCGATGATCACCACGACGTACCAGGTGCAGGGCATGACCTGCGGGCACTGCGCCACCGCGGTCAGCACCGAGGTCGGCGCGATCCAGGGCGTCAGCGACGTCCAGGTCGACGTCGCCGCCGGTCGGGTCACCGTCACCAGCGAGGGCCCGTTGGAAACCGACACCGTGCGCTCCGCCGTCGACGAGGCCGGTTACGACCTCGTCGGCGCCTGAGATCGGGCACGGGGAAAACGAGGCACACCATGAACACGGCGACGAAGCTGAGCGGTTTCGCCCTCGGCCTCGCGGTGGTGTTCGGCGCGACGTACGGGGTCGGCCGGGTGGCCGACCCCGTGGCGCCGCCCGCCGAGGCCCCGCACGAGGCCGGCGGGGGGCACGGCGAGGACGGCGGAGCCGGACACGGGGGCGACAACGGCGCGGCGGCGCACCTGCCCGGCGGCCTGCTCGTCTCCGACCGCGGCTACACCCTGCGCCCGGTGGACGCCCCGGCCGGGCAGTTCGCCTTCCAGGTCACCGGCCCGGACGGCGGGGCGGTGACCGCGTACGACGTGGCGCACGACAAGCGCATGCACCTGATCGTGGCCCGCCGCGACCTCTCCGGTTTCCGGCACGTGCACCCCGAGATGGCGCCGGACGGCACCTGGCGGGTCGACTCGCCGCTCGCCGGGCCCGGCGTCTGGCGGGCGTTCGCCGACTTCACCCCGACGGGGGGCGAGGCGCTGACGCTCGGCGTCGACGTGACCGTCCCCGGCGCGCTGACCGGGCGGCCCCTGCCCGCCCCGGCGACCAGCACCACGGTCGACGGCTACACGGTGACGCTCGCCGGCGCCCCGGAGCCCGGCCGCACCGCCGAGCTGACCCTGACCGTGAGCCGCGCCGGCGCCCCGGTCACCGACCTGGAGCCCTACCTGGGCGCGTACGGCCACCTGGTGGCGCTGCGCCAGGGCGACCTGGCTTACCTGCACGTGCACCCGCACGGCGAGCCGGGCGACGGGCGGACGCGGCCCGGCCCCGAGGTGAGCTTCTCGGCGGAGATGCCGTCGGCCGGCGCCTACCGCCTCTACCTGGACTTCAAGCACGGCGGCGTGGTGCGTACCGCCGAGTTCACCATCGTCGCCGGCAGCCCTCCGACCGCGCCGGGTGTCCCGGCGGCGACCAGCTCCCCGACGGCGGGCACGCCCGCCGCCACGAGCTCCCCGACCGCCGGCGCCGGCCACGGCGTCCCCGGTCACGGGCACGACTGACGGGAAGCATGATGACCACCAAGCCCTTGCTGACGGCGCCGAACCAGATCGAGCTGGCGATCGGCGGTATGACCTGCGCCTCCTGCGCGGCCCGGATCGAGAAGAAGCTGAACCGGATGGACGGGGTGACCGCCACCGTCAACTACGCCACGGAGAAGGCCACCGTCCGGTACGCCGACGAGGTCACCCCGGACGAGCTGATCGCCACGGTGGAGAAGACCGGCTACACGGCGGCCCTGCCGCCCCCGCCCACGCCCGCCGGCGGCGAACCGGCCGCCGAGCCGGTGGACGAGCTGCGCGGCCTGCGTACCCGGCTGTGGGTCTCGGCCGTGCTCACCGTGCCGGTGATCGTGCTGGCGATGGTGCCCGCCTGGCAGTTCGACTTCTGGCAGTGGCTGTCGCTCACCCTGGCCGCCCCGGTCGTGGCCTACGGCGGGCTGCCCTTCCACCGGGCGGCCTTCATCAACCTGCGGCACGGAGCGGCGACCATGGACACCCTGGTCTCGCTCGGCACCCTGGCGGCGTTCGGCTGGTCGGTCTGGGCGCTCTTCCTCGGCACCGCCGGTACGCCGGGGATGACCCACCCGTTCAGTCTCGCCATCAACCGATCCGACGGCGCCGGCAACATCTACCTGGAGGCGGCGGCCGGGGTGACCGTGTTCATCCTCGCCGGCCGCTACTTCGAGGCGCGGGCGAAGCGGACCGCCGGCGCGGCCCTGCGGGCCCTGCTCGAACTCGGCGCCAAGGACGTCGCGGTGCTGCGCGGCGGCACGGAGACCCGGATCCCGGTGGACCAGCTCGTGGTGGGGGACCGGTTCGTCGTGCGGCCCGGTGAGAAGATCGCCACGGACGGCGTGGTCGACGAGGGCACCTCGGCGGTCGACGCCAGCATGCTCACCGGCGAGTCCGTCCCGGTCGAGGTCGGCCCGGGCGAGCCCGTGGTCGGCGCGACCGTCAACGCGGGCGGCCGGCTGGTGGTCACCGCCACCCGCATCGGCGGCGACACCCAACTGGCCCAGATGGCCCGGCTGGTCGAGCAGGCGCAGACCGGCAAGGCGGCGGTGCAGCGGCTGGCCGACCGGATCTCCGGCGTCTTCGTGCCGATCGTGATCGCCCTCGCGGTGGGCACCCTCGGCTGGTGGCTCGGCAACGGGTCGGGCGGCACCGCCGCGTTCACCGCCGCCGTGGCGGTGCTGATCATCGCCTGCCCGTGCGCCCTCGGGCTGGCCACGCCGACCGCCCTGCTGGTCGGCACCGGCCGGGGCGCGCAGCTCGGCGTCCTGATCAAGGGGCCGGAGGTGCTGGAGTCCACGAAGCAGGTCGACACGGTCGTGCTGGACAAGACCGGCACCGTCACCACCGGTCGGATGACGCTTGTGGACGTGGTCCCGGCGGCCGGCGAGGACCGTGCGGAGCTGCTGCGGCTCGCCGGGGCGCTGGAGTCCGCGTCCGAGCACCCGATCGCCCGGGCCGTCGCCGCCGGGGCGGCCGAGGCGGGCACGCTGCCGCCGGTGACCGGCTTCGTCAACGCCGAGGGGCTCGGCGTGAGCGGGACGGTCGACGGTCGGGAGATGCTGATCGGTCGGCCCCGACTGCTGCGCGAGCACGGCCTCGACGTACCGGAGGAGGTCGCGCGGGCGGCGGCCACGGCGGAGGCCCAGGGACGGACGGCGGTGCTGGCCGGCTGGGACGGTCGGGCCCGCGGGGTCCTCGCGGTGGCCGACGTGGTCCGACCGACGAGCCGGGCGGCGATCGCACAGCTGCGCGCGCTCGGCCTGACGCCGGTGCTGCTGACCGGCGACAACACCACCGTCGCCCACGCGGTGGCCGCCGAGTTGGGCATCGACGAGGTGGTCGCCGAGGTGCTGCCCGCCGACAAGGTCGACGTCGTGCGGCGGCTCCAGGACGAGGGTCGGGTGGTGGCGATGGTCGGCGACGGGGTCAACGACGCCGCCGCGCTGGCCCAGGCCGACCTCGGCCTGGCCATGGGCACCGGCACGGACGTGGCGATCGAGGCGTCCGACCTGACCCTGGTCCGGGGTGACCTGATGGCCGCCGTGGACGCGATCCGGCTCGCCCGGCGCACCCTCGGCATCATCAAGGGCAACCTGTTCTGGGCCTTCGCCTACAACGTGGCGGCCCTGCCGCTGGCCGCCGCCGGCCTGCTGAACCCGATGATCGCCGGCGCCGCGATGGCCTTCTCCTCGGTCTTCGTGGTTGCCAACAGCCTCCGGCTGCGGGGCTTCCGCCCGGTCTCCTGACCCCTGCGCACCGTGCCGCCGGCCCCGTCCGTCAGGGGCCGGCGGCACCGGTCGTGGCGGGCCCGGCGGCCCGCCGGCCGGCGGCGGTGGGTGACCGGACGGTTGGACGCTGGCGGTGCGGGGTATTCGAGGGGCGTACCGGCACCGCCAATCGGGAGGTCGACATGGGTTTCGAAGACAAGGTCAACAACACGACCGAGGATGCGGCCGGCAAGCTGAAGGAAGGCGCCGGCCGGGCCACCGACAACGAACGGCTCGAGGCCGAGGGGCGCAACGACCAGGCCAGCGCCAAGCTCAAGCAGGCCGGCGAGAAGATCAAGGACGCCTTCAAGAGCTGACCCGCGTACGCGCCCTCCGCCGGATCGGTCACCAGCCGACCCGGCGGAGGGCGTACTGGCGCGTCCGGCGGACGTTTCCCCCGGCAGGCGCCACTCGTTGGCAGGTCGACGTCCCGCCGCCCGGCGCCGGCCGCACCCGTGCCGTCACCCCCGGGAAGGCCGAGACCCCGAACGGGAGGTCCCGTGTCCCGATCCGTCGTCTACGCGCGCCGCGCCGCCGCCACGGTGGCGCTCGGGGTGCTGGCCGTGGGATGCCAGGACACCGCGCGGGAGGAGACCGCCCGGACCGGCGCGGCCCCGCCGAGCCCGACGGCCCCGGCGAGCGCCGCCCCGAGCCCCTCCCCGGTCGCCACGACCGCCGCCAACACCGTCGAGGTCTGCCGCGAGGTCGACCAGCTCATCCTCGCCGGCAGCCGGCGGATCGCCACCGACTCGGCGGCCTCGGTCCCCCGCGACCTGACCGGTGAGCAGGTCGCCGACCAGCTCCGGCGCAACCTGGCGGGGCTGGCGGACGACGTACGCGTGCAGGCCCGCCGCGCCGCCGACCCGGAGATCCGCGCCCTGATCCAGGACACCGCCGACCGGATCGACGCCGGTTCCCGGGCGTCCCGGCCGGCCGCCTGGATGGACTCCACCTTCACCGCGATCCCCCCGAAGCTGACCCGCGAGTGCCGCGCCTGAGGCCGACGGGCACGTCGCCCGGCGTCGTCGACACCTGACCCGGGACTCCGGTCGGCATGCACCCCCGTGCCGCACGCCGGCCGGCGTCCGTCAATGTGACTCCCGTGGGCGCCGGGACTCGTCGGTCCCCGTCAGCCGGGCGGCCCGCAACTCCAGGTAGCGCTGCTCCGGCAGGCTCGTCGTCCCCCGGGCCGCAGCCAGGTACGCCGCCCGGGCCCGCTCCGGTTCGCCGGCCAGCTCCAGCAGGTGGGCGCGGACGGCGGCGAGCCGATGGTGCCCGGCCGTGCGGTCGTCGTCGTCGAGCGGGGCGAGCAGGGCCAGGCCGGCGCGGGGACCGTCCACCATGGCCACCGCGACGGCCTGGTTCAGGGTGACCATCGGGCTCGGGGCGGTCCGGGCGAGCAGCCGGTAGAGCGCCAGGATCTGTCGCCAGTCGGTGCGTCCGGCGGACGGGGCCTCGGCGTGCACGGCGGCGATCGCCGCCTGGAGCTGGTACGGGCCGGGCGGTGACCAGGTCAACGCCTCGGTGACCAGCGCGGTCCCCTCGCCGATGGCCTCGTGGTCCCAGCGGTCGCGGTCCTGCTCGGCGAGCGGGACCAGCTCCCCGGCCGGCCCGGTGCGGGCGGCCCGGTGCGCGTCGGTGAGCAGCATCAACGCGAGCAGCCCGGTCACCTCGCCGTCGCCCGGGAGCAGCCGGTGCACCAGCCGGGCCAGCCGGATCGCCTCGGTGGTCAGGTCGGCCCGGTGCAGGTCCGGCCCGCTGGACGCGGTGTACCCCTCGTTGAAGATCAGGTAGAGCACCTGGAGCACGGCCCGTAGCCGCTCGTCCCGATCCCCGGGGGCGGGCATCGTGAACCGCGCCCCGGCGGCCTCGATCCGCTGCTTGGCCCGGCGGATGCGCTGGCTCATCGTCGCCTCGGGCACGAGGTACGCCCTCGCGATCTGCGCGGTGGTGAGGCCGCCGACCGCCCGTAGCGTCAGCGCGACCTGGGCCGACCGGGCCAGCGCCGGATGGCAGCAGAGGAACAGCAGGGCCAGGGTGTCGTCCCCTGCCGGTGACTGTTCGTCGACGGCCGGCGCGTACGCCGGCTCGCGGGCGGCCAGCGCGGCCTCCCGGTTGCGCCGGGCACGCTCGCTGCGCCACTCGTCGGTCAGCCGGCGCGTGGCGACGGTGAGCAACCAGGCCCGGGGGTTGTCCGGCACGCCCTGTCGCGGCCACTGCACGGTGGCGGCGAGCAGCGCCTCCTGCACGGCGTCCTCGGCGGCGTCGAACTGGCCGTGCCGGCGGACGAGCAGGCCGAGGACCTGCGGCGCCAGGTCGCGCAGCAGGTCCTCCAGGTGGCCTCCGCTCACATTTCCGTCCCGGCCTCATCCATGATCGCCCGCACCTCCAGCACGCCGAAGCCCCGCCGCACGTCCGGCCAGCTGGCGGCGATCTCGGCGGCCCGCTCGGGACTGTCGCAGTCGACCATCAGGTAGCCGGCGAACTGTTCCTTGCTCTCCATGTACGGCCCGTCGGTCACCTCCGGCCGGTCACCGGCCAGCCGGACCGTACGCGCCTGCGACGGGTCGGCCAGGGCCTGGCCGCCGAGGAACTCGCCCGACTCGGTCAGTTCCCGCATGAGCTCGTCGACCTCGCCGAAGAGCGCGCTGCGCTCCTGCTCCGACAGCCCGTCCACGAACCCCGGGCGGTTCCAGATCAGCAGCATGTACTTCATCGGGTGCTCCTCGTTTCCTCGGCCGAGCCCATGGTGGCGCGTTTCCGGTGAGGGGTCGGAGCCGACCCGCCGGTTCCGACAGCCGGCGGTACGGAATCTCAGCGCCGGCCGCGTACCTGGCGCTTCGGGGCGGGGCCGGCGCCGAGCGAGGCGCGGTCGGCGGCGGAGGTGCCCGACGACCAGCCCTCGGCGTCGCGCACCGTGAGCCGCCCCCGGACGACGCCGGGGAAGAGCGTGTCGAGGCGTTCGCGTACCGCCTCGGCGCGGGTGGCGAGCACCGGCAGCAGCCGTTCCGGCCCGGCCTGCGCCGTCGCCTCCCGGTCGGCCGCGTCCGTGGCGGCCCGCAGCCGCTCGCCGATCCGCAGCGCGAAGGCGTTGAGGAAGGACTCGTCGTAGTTCCGGGTCCGCCGGCCGGTGCTCCTGGCCCGCCGTTCCCCCCGGCCGCGCAGCATCGCGGTGGTGGCCTGCACCAGCAGCGAGGTGTAGAGCAGCTCGACCGCCTCCAGGTCGGCCGGCCAGCCCAGCACGGTAGTGAAGCCGAGGTCGTCGGACCAGACGGCCTCGCAGCGGTTCGCCGCCGCCACCTCCTGCGCCAGCAGCGCCTTCGCGCCCGCGTACGGGGGCTCGGTGCCGAGGCGCATCCCGCCGGGCCGGTCGGCGGGCTCGGCGACGCCCGCCAGCAGCGCCTGGTCGATGCTGTGCCGGGCGATCAGCTCCTGGGCCTTGCCGGTCAGCGCCTCCGCCTCGGCCGGGTAGGTGGTCGACTCCGCCTTGGCCAGCAGCGCCCGCACCCGGTCGAGCATCCGGGAGCCGCTGCCCGACCCGCCGCGCGCGACGGCCGTACCGGGCGCGCCGGGCGGCGGGCGCAGCACGGCGATCGGCGGGAGCCCCTCGACCAGGGCCAGCGCGTCGACCGCCGCCCGCAGCGCGGTGAACCGGTCGCACCCGACGCGGGTGGACCAGGCGGCCAGGTGGCTCTCGCCGGCGTCCCACCACACCCCGGCGCCCAGGTCGCGCAGCTGGTCGTCCCACCACGGCGGCACCGGGTCGGTCAGCTCGCGGCGCTGCGCGGCGAGCGCGTCGGTGACCAGCCCGGCCGCCCGGGGGTCGAGCCGGCGGGCGGCGAGCCGGCCGAGGTCCACCGGCTGCCAGCCGTGCTGGGCCAGCCGCCCCACGCCCCGCGCCAGGCGGCGCAGGAGCGCGGCGTCCACCGCCGCCGCGCCGTCCGCGGCGCCCGTCCCGATCATCAGCCGGTCCAGCTGCCGCTCCGCGAGGCGTACGTCGGTGCCGCGTACCGCCGCGAGCGCGTCGTTGACCAGTTCCTCGGCGTCCGGCACGGCCGTGTCCTCCTGGGGTCTGCTTCTTCCGCGCCGGGAAACGATCGTCGCCCGCCCGCCGAAGGTACCGCCGGGTCCGCGCGCCGTCCGCCGGTCGTGACCCGTGCCACCGGAAGGCCCCGGCCCGGCCGTCCCGTCAACGGGGAACTTCCGCATGGTTCGGCCGGTCCTGGGTAGTTCGGGGGTGGCGAGCGATGCGAGGTGGTGAGATGGCGGGATCGCGGTTTTCGGGCAACGGCTCCGGCGCACCTGATCTTCGCCGGTCGGTCCTCGCCGCCGCGGTCATCGGGGTGGCGGTGATGGCCGCCGTCGACGAGATCGTCTTCCACCAGATCCTCGGCTGGCACCACTTCTACGACCGGTCCACCCTCTCCGTCGGGCTGCTCTCCGACGGGCTGCTGCACTCGGCCGAGCTGCTCGCCCTGGTCGGCGGCTTCTTCTGGTTCGCCGACCTGCGCCGCCGGGGCGCCCTGGTGCCCCGGGCCGCCTGGGGCGGGTTCCTGCTCGGCGCGGGGGCGTTCCAGCTCTTCGACGGGATCGTCGACCACAAGGTGCTGCGGCTGCACCAGATCCGCTACGGGGTGCACCTGCTCCCGTACGACGTGGTGTGGAACGTGGCGGCGGTGGCGCTGCTGCTGCTCGGCGCGTGGGTGACCTGGCGGGTGCGGTCCCGCTCCGGCCGCGACGCCCGGTGACGGCGCTCGCGCACACCGGTGCCGCCGCGGGGCCCGCCCCGCTGCCGCTCGCGGCGGTCGCGTTGCTCGCCGCCGGCTACCTGCTGGCCGTGTCCCGGGACGGGCGCGGCTGGCGTCGCCGGCGTACGGTCGCCTGGCTGGCCGGCTGCGGGGTGCTCGCGGTCGCCCTCGGCCCGCTGGCGGGCGGGCCCGGCGACCCGCGCGTGCACATGGCCCAGCATGTGCTGCTGGGCATGGTCGCGCCGCTCGCGCTGGCCCTCGGCGCGCCGGTGACCCTGCTGCTGCGGGTCGTGCCGCCGGCGGCCGGCCGCCGGGTGGGCCGGTTCCTGCGGGCCAGGCCGGTGCACGTGCTCGCCCATCCGGTGACGGCGGGGCTGCTCACCACCGGCGGGCTGGCGCTGGTGCTGCTCACGCCGCTCTACGCGGCGGCCGAGCGGAACCCGGTGCTGCACCACGCCCTGCACGTGCACTACGTGGTCGCCGGCTACCTGTTCGCCTGGTCGGTGGCCGGCCCGGACCCGGCGCCGCGCCGGCCGGGCCCGGCGGTGCGGGTTGGCGCCCTGCTCGCGGCGGGGGCCGGGCACGCCGTGCTGGCCAAGTACCTCTACGCGCACGCCGCCACCCTCCCGCCCGGGCTGCCCGAGCGGGACATCGACGCGCTGCGCGCGGCGGCCCGGTTCATGTACTACGGCGGCGACGTCGCCGAACTGCTGCTCGCCACCGCCCTCTTCGCGGCCTGGTACCACCGGCGTCGGCCCCGCCGACCGGCACCCGCCGCCGGCGCGGGCCCGCCCGCAGTCGAGGCCGTCCCGGTCAGCCGGTGTACGCCTTCCCGGCCGTCAGCCGGAGCGTGAACCCGGTGTCGTCGCGCTGCCAGGTGACGTGGTTGCAGGACTGGTAGGTGATCCAGAGGCCGAGCCCGCCGGGGGCGCCGTCGGACACGGGGAGCAGCCCGCAGAACGGATCGCCCGGCCCGTCGCCGCCGTCGCTGACCGTCGCCACGATGCGGTCGTCGCCGGCCCACACGCGCAGTCGGACCGGCGGCCTGCCGTGGCGCAGCGCGTTGGTGACGATCTCGCTCACCGCGACGACCAGATCCTCCACGTCGTCGTCCGGCACCTGGCCCTGGTCGGCCTTGTGCACGGCGGCGCGCGCCTCGGCCGCCGTCGGGTCCGTCAGCTCCATGGCCGGCGGCTGCGCCTGGAGGGGGTCGGGCACGACCCGGCGGCCCTGCCGCAGGAATTCCCTCGGCGGCGTCCAGGTCGGGCTGGGCACGTGCCGCCCGTCGGGGGTGGCGAACCGGGGGTGCGTCCGGGCCACGTCCGCCAGCACCTCCGGCGGCGTGATCCGGGTGTCGTACGCGCACATGCTCCACAGCGGGAAGTCGTCGTACGCGTGGTTTATCGCCGACTCGTAGCGGGCCCACCAGTCCCAGGTCGCGCCGAACGAGACCGAGGGCACCTCACCGATGATCCGGATCTGCCCGGCGCCGGCGGCCACCTGCTCGGCGAGGAGCTGGCGGTAGGAGCGGATGGCGGCGGCGGGCCGGGCGTAGACGTCGCCGCCGGGCAGGAACTCGACCCCGGAACCGGCCGGCAGCGCCGAGCGGACCAGCCCGCCGGTGCGCTCGCCCAGGGCCACGAAGGTCGGCTCGCCCGCCTCGACGCCGCCGAGCAGGAACGGCACCGCCACGGCGAGCAGCTCGTCGTCGGAGTCGTAGCGCACGGCCTCGTGGTAGTAGCCGTGGTGCTGGGCGGCCGCACCCGTCCTCATGGCGTGACCTCCACCCGCACGCCGGGCAGGTCCAGCAGCTCCACCAGGCGGGCCGCGGCCGAGCGGGGGGTGCGCAGCACGGCGGTCGCGCCGCGGCGGTGCGCGTACTCGGCCAGGTGGGTCAGGGCGCGGTGGTCCACGAAACGCAGGCCGGCCGCCGACAGCACCAGCTCACCGTCGGTGGGCCGCAGGTCGGCGCGGTCCAGGGCGGTGCGGAACAGGTCGTGGTTCGACATGTCCAGCTCGCCGGCGAGCGCGGCGTGCCCGTCGGCGGGCGCCACGGCGTACAACTGGAACAGCAGGTCCTCGACGTTGGTCCGCGGGTGCATGCAGGCCAGCTCGGTGACCGCCCGGTCGCCCAGCTTCACCCGGTGGTAGGCGCACATGGCCTTGAACGGCCGGGTGCGCATGTAGCGGTCGATCTGGTGCTCGTAGCGGGTGAAGACGTCGAGCTGGGCCGGGGTGCGGACGAGTTCGGTGGCCTCCGCGACCACGCGTAGGCCGGTGTGGCCGGCGGCCAGCGCCTCGTCCGTGGCGGCCGCGTAGGCGGCGACCTGCGTCGCCGGGTCGACGACCTGGTCGGGCGAGTAGGTCGAGACCAGGGGGACCACCGCGGCGGCGCCCCGGCGCTCCGCGTCGGTGAAACTCGGCAGCGCGTGCAGCCGCTCGGCCACCAGGTCCGAGGGGCGCGGTGTCACGTACCAGAAGCGCTCGCCGGCCGCGAGGCCCGCGGCGAGGTGGCGCTCCGCCTGGTCGGCGAGGGATTCCAGGTCGTCGTACGACCAGCAGATGTGACTGCCCGGCGCGGTCCGCCGTTCGCTGTTGATCATGCTGGTCGCCTCACGCTGACCAGTGTAGGCCGCCTCGGAACGGGCACCGGGTCCGCGACCTGCCGGGACGCCGGGGGCGGATGCTTTCGACCGGTTCGCCGCCCGACGGTGGGCCGGCCGGCCGTTCCGCCCCCCGGGGGCTGCGCCGCCGCGCCGGCCGGTGCCCGGTCAGGCGCTCCGCGCGCCACTGAGGCGCTCGGTGCGGGGAAAGGACGCCCAGATGTTCTTGGTGGTGCCCGTGGCGTACCAGCCGACGTCGAGGGAGAGGGCGCGGGCCAGCTCCAGGCCGCGCCCGCCGTCGCCGACGGGCCGGGCCTCGGCGAGCTGCGGCAGGGACCCCAGGTCGTGGTCGGCGACGTCGAGGATGAGGCAGTCGTCGGTCGCGAGCAGCCGGACGATGGTCGGCGGGATCCCGTGGCGCAGGGCGTTCGTCGCCAGCTCCGTGGCGATCAGCGCGACGAGCTCGGGAACCTCCTCCAGGGCCTCGCCCTCCCCGAGCACGTCGCCGGTCAGTTCCTCGTGCAGGGACGCCCGCAGGGCACGCAGGTCCACCGCCTCCTGCAACGTCCACCGCCGCAGCTCAACGGCCTGCGGCGGGGGTGTGGAACTGCTCAGCTGGCCCATGGTCTCGTTCTACCCGATCTCCGGCCGGCTCACTCCAGGGCTCATCGGTCGGCGCACCGGATCGTGGGTGCCCCGGGGCACCCCCGGGCGGCAGCGACGCACCCGCTCGGCGGCCATCCGTCCGCCCACCGCCAACCCGTGCCGTTCCACCGCCGTCAACCCGTACGCCCCGCAGGTCGGCGTGAAGCGGCACCGTCCCGGCCAGTGCGGCGACAGCCACCGGCGGTAGCCCCGGATCGCCGCCACCCCCGCCCGGTCCAGCACCGGCGCCCGGGTCGCCGCCGCCGTCGCCGCGCCGAGCGTCAGCAGGGTCGAGAACAGCCCCAGGTCGCAGCAGTCGCAGCAGCCGTCGGGGTTCTTCGACTTCGACATGAGCCGTTGCTGCCGGCGGTTCTCGCGGGCCGTCTCCCGGAGGCGTCTGAACATCACGGTCCGATCATCGGCCAATGCGACGCCCGACGCGTTGTCGCCCCCGGAGCCGACCGGCCGGTGGGACCCGGAAGCGGTGTCGCCCCGGACGCGGTATCGACCGGTACCGCCGCGGGCCGCATGCCGGGCGACGGTCGCGGGTAGTGCACAGGCAATGACCGAGAGGAGAACGCCGTGCCAAGCACCACGATGCCGATGCTCGAGACGTACCCGAAGTCGATCAACCTGGACCGGGCCAAGCTGGCCGCCGTCGTCGAGGCGCTCAACACCTGCGCCCAGGCGTGCACCGCCTGCGCCGACGCCTGCCTGAGCGAGGACATGGTCGCCGAGCTGACGAAGTGCGTACGGACGAACCTGGACTGCGCGGACATCTGCACGACGACCGCCCGGGTGTTGTCCCGGCACACCGGCTACGACGCCAACATCACCCGCACGCTGCTGGAGGCGTGCGCCACCGCCTGCAAGTCCTGCGGCGACGAGTGCGCCGGCCACGCGGGCATGCACGAGCACTGCCGGATCTGCGCCGAGGCCTGCCGCGCGTGCGAGCGGGCCTGCCGGGACCTGCTCGCCACCATGAGCTGACCGTCCCCGGAGGACACGGCGCCGGCATCCCGCGTGGGGTGCCGGCGCCGTGCCGTCAGCGGCGATGGTCAGCGCAGCCGGACCGGGCCGGCGTCGATCCGGATGCGGAACAGGGCGTACGGCTTGCGCCGGAGGTCCTGCCCGCGCTGGTACTTCGCCTGGCGGTGCAACTGGTTGGCGGTCACGTACAGGTGCCCGTCGCTCGCCACGGACATGGTGTCGGGCCACAGCAGCCGCGGGTCGTGGGCCACGGTCTCGTATCCGCCGTCGGGGAGGCGGCGCAGCACCGCGTCGTGCTCGTACGACGTGAGGTAGAGCCGGCCGGCGTCGTCGGTCTCCAGGCCGTCGGAGGCGCCGCCCTTGTCGCCCTCGTCCACCACCGACGCGGCGACCTGATCGTCGGCAGTCGAGCGGTCGGTGAGCGCGTCGGTGGACACGCTGTACCAGCGGCGGGAGGCGAGCGGGCAGTAGTGGAGCCGGGACCCGTCGGCGGAGATGGCGATGCCGTCCGCGCCCATCGTCACCGGCTTCGGCGGCCCGTCGGCGGGGCGCTCCAGGAACGGCCGGCCCTCGACCACCGGCCGGAACGTCTCCAGCGGCTCGGCCTTCGTGGACGGATGGTCGTGCAGCCGCCGCCAGGACGCGCCGCTGGCCAGGTCCACCACGATGATCCCGTTCGGGCCGGAGTCGGAGGAGTCGGTGATGTAGGCGGTGCCCGCCTCGCCGCGGCGCAGGTCGAAGCGCACGTCGTTGAGGTAGGTGCTGGGCAGGGCGACGTCGGTCGGGAAGGTGATCACCTGGGCGACGGTGTCGGTGTCCAGGTCGACGCGGACCAGTTTCGGGCCGCCGGGCGTGGTGGGGCGGAACATCGGGCTGCCGGTGTCGAGGACCCAGAGCCGGTCGGCGGGGTCGACGACGACGCTCTGCACCGACACGAACGCCTCCGCGTCGTCGTCGCCCGACGGGCTGTTCCACCGTTCGTCGGGGAAGGGCACCTCGCGGCCGTCGCGCAGTTCGACCACCGTGGCGGGCACCTCGTCGCCCCACTTCGGGAAGTTGACGAAGATCCGGCCGGTGTGCGAGACGCTCACGCCGGTGGGCATCGGGCCGGTGAAGGCGTGGACGAGTTCCAGCTCGCCGACCGGCTCGGCGGCGACCGGCCCGCTCACGACGCGCCCCCGGGACGCGGCGCGGCCTCGTCCCTCACCCGACGCGGATCCTCATGGAGCACGTGCATGGCGTCATCTCCCTCTCGCGCGGGTTCGACCGTCGGGCTTCCCGGCGCCCACCGCCGCAAACCCTCCGCCCGCCTCTCCCAGGTGACCCGCCGGGGGTCAGCCAAACCCGGGGCTGCCGTGCGGGACCGCCGGGGAGGCGCGGGCCCCGGGGCCGGCTTCTCGAAGCGATCCGACGACGTATACCCGGAGGGGGTATATCGTGGGTCGGGAGGAGGCGCAGATGCCCCACGAGACGCACCACCACGACGGCCACCCGCCCCGCGCGACGGGTGCCTCCGACACGCACGCCGGCCAGCACGCCCACGGCGCGGGCGGGCACGCCGGGCACGACAAGCACGCCGGGCACGACCCGGAGATGTTCCGCCGGAAGTTCTGGCTGAGCCTGGCGCTCACCGTGCCGATCGTCCTGACCAGCGAGATGGTGATGGACTGGTTCGGCTACCGGCTGGAGTTCCCGGGCATGGCATGGGTCGGCCCGGTCCTCGGCACCGTCGTCTTCCTCTACGGCGGCTGGCCGTTCCTGGCCGGGGCCGTGCGGGAGGTGCGCGACCGGGCGCCCGGCATGATGCTGCTCATCGCGATGGCCATCACGGTGGCGTACGTCGCCTCGGCGGCCACCGCGCTCGGCGTCTTCGACCTGGACTTCTGGTGGGAACTCGCCGCCCTGGTCACGATCATGCTGCTCGGGCACTGGCAGGAGATGAAGGCCATCGGGCAGGCGCAGGGCGCGCTGTCCGCCCTGGCGGCGCTGCTGCCCGACGACGCCGAGCGGGTGGCGGCGGACGGTGGGGTCGAGCGGGTGTCCGTGGCGGACCTGCGGGTCGACGACCTGGTGCTGGTCCGGCCCGGTGCGCGGGTGCCGGCCGACGGCCGGATCGTCGAGGGCGGCGCCGAGCTGGACGAGTCCATGGTGACCGGCGAGTCGCGGCCGGTCTCCCGGGGCGTCGGGGACCGGGTGGTCGCCGGCACGGTGGCCACCGACGCGGCGGTCCGGGTACGCGTCGAGGCGGTCGGCGAGGACACCGCGCTGGCCGGCATCCAGCGCCTGGTGGCCCAGGCCCAGCAGTCCAGCGGTCGCGCGCAGGTGCTCGCCGACCGCTTCGCCGCCTGGCTGTTCTACGTCGCGACCGTGGTGGCCCTGGCGACCCTGGTGACCTGGGCCGTGCTCGGCGACCTCGGCGGGGCCGTGGTGCGTACCGTCACCGTGCTGGTGATCGCCTGCCCGCACGCGCTGGGCCTGGCCATCCCGCTGGTGATCGCGCTGTCGACCGCCGTGGCGGCCAGGGGCGGGATCCTGGTCAAGGACCGGTTGGCGCTGGAGCGGATGCGCACGGTCGACGCGGTGCTGTTCGACAAGACCGGCACCCTCACCCGGGGCGAGCACGTGGTGTCGGGGGTGGCGGCCACGGGGAACGGCAGCGAGGACGAGGTGCTCGCCCTGGCGGCGGCGGTGGAGGCGGACAGCGAGCATCCGCTGGCCCGGGCCATCGTGACCGCCGGGGCCGGGCGCGGCGTGGCCCGGCGGGCGACGGGGTTCCGCTCGCTGACCGGGCGCGGCGTCCGCGCCGAGGTCGACGGCACGGCGTACGCCGTCGGGGGTCCCGCCCTGCTCCGCGAGCTGGGCGCGCGGACGCCGGACGACCTGGCCGACCGGCAGGGCGAGTGGTCGCGCCGGGGCGCGGCGGTGCTGCACCTGCTGCGCCTCGACGGCGACACGGCCACCGTCCTCGGCGCCCTGGCGCTGGAGGACCAGGTCCGTCCCGAGGCCCGCGAGGCGATCGCCGAGCTGCGGGAGCAGGGCGTCGGCAAGATCGTCATGATCACCGGGGACGCCCGCCCGGTCGCCGAGGCGGTCGCCGCCGACCTCGGGTTCCGTCCCGGCGTCGACGAGGTGTTCGCCGAGGTGCTGCCCGCCGACAAGGACGACGCCGTGGCCGACCTGCAACGGCGCGGGCTGCGGGTGGCGATGGTCGGCGACGGGGTGAACGACGCCCCCGCCCTGGCCCGGGCCGACGTGGGCATCGCCATCGGCGCCGGCACCGACGTGGCGATCGAGTCCGCCGGGGTGGTGCTCGCCTCGTCCGACCCGCGGGGCGTCACCGGCGTGATCCGGCTGTCGCGGGCCTCGTACCGCAAGATGATCCAGAACCTGGGCTGGGCGGCCGGCTACAACGTCGTCGCCCTTCCGCTGGCCGCGGGCGTGCTGGCCTGGGCCGGGGTGACGCTCAGCCCGGCGGTCGGCGCGATCCTGATGTCCGCCTCGACGATCGTGGTGGCGCTCAACGCCCAACTGCTGCGCCGCGTACGCCTGCGCCCTCGGGAGGAGTGAGCGGCGGCCCCGCCGAACAATCCGATTGTCTTGACAAGAAAAATTGTCGGTGGGACGCTGTGCCCATGTTCGACATCGCAGTGATCGAGGACCCGGCGGCGGCCGAGGCGTCGCTGGACCCGATGCGGGCCCGGCTGCTGGCCGCGCTCGCCGAGCCGGCCTCGGCGACGATGCTCGCCGCCCGCGTCGGCCTGCCCCGACAGAAGGTCAACTACCACCTCCGGGCGCTGGAGCAGCACGGCCTGGTCGAACTGGTGGAGGAGCGCCGGAAGGGCAACGTGACCGAGCGGGTCATGCGGGCGACCGCGGCGTCGTACGTGATCTCGCCCGCCGCCCTCGCCGCCGTCCGGCCCGACCCGGCGCAGTCGCCGGACCGGCTGTCGGCGCGGTGGCTGCTGGCACTGGCCGCCCGCCTGGTGCAGGACGTCGGCGCGCTCGTCACCGGCGCGGAGCGGGCGAAGCGGCGGGTGGCGACGTTCGCGGTCGACGGCACCGTCCGGTTCGCCTCGGCGGCCGACCGGGCGGCCTTCGCCGAGGAACTGGCGGCCACCGTCACCGCCCTGGTCGGCAGGTACCACGACGAGAACGCCCCCGGCGGCCGCGAGCACCGGGTGGTGGTCGCCCTGCACCCCAGCACCGACCCCGACGACAGCACCGCGAACGAGGAGCACTGACATGGGACACCACTTCGAGCTGCGCAAGGACGTCGAGCTGGCCGCCACGCCCGAGCAGGTGTGGGAAGCCATCGCCACCGGTCCGGGCATCGACTCCTGGTTCATGGGCCGCACGGAGGTCGAGCCGGGCGAGGGCGGCCGGACCCGCCTGACGATGGCCGGCCACGTCGAGGAGTCGACGATCACCGCCTGGGAGCCCGGCAAACGGCTCGCCGACCGCACCGAACCGGCCCCGGACGGCACGTTCATGGCCATGGAATACCTGATCGAGGGCCGCGAGCGGGGCAGCACGACCCTGCGGCTCGTCCAGAGCGGCGTCCTCGGGGACGACTGGGAGACCGAGTACGAGGCCATGGGGATCGGCTGGGACATGTACCTCGGGACGCTGGCCGCGTACCTCGCCCACTTCCCCGGCCGGACCGCGACCCCGGTCTCGGCCTTCCGCCCGGGCGTCGGCGGCGCGGACCGGGCGTGGGCGGCCGTGGCCGAAGCCCTCGGCGCGGCCGGTCCGCTCGCCGAGGGGGAGCGCGTCCGGTTCACCGTCGCCGGGCTGCCGCCGATCGAGGGCGTCGTCGACCTGGCCGGCCTGCCGACCTACGTCGGTGTCCGCACCGCCGACGCGCTCTACCGGTTCCTGCACTCCGGTGCCGAGCGCGGCGACGCCCTGGTCCTCGGCCACCACGTCTTCGCCCCCGGGCAGGACCCGGCCCGGAGCGAGCGGGCCTGGCAGGACTGGCTGGCCGCCCTGCCCGTCGGCTGACCCCGACGACGAGAACGCCCGGCGGACGGGCCGGCCCGGACGCCCGGGTGGTGGACGGGGGCCGATCCGGCCGCCCGGCAGGCGCTGCCCGGTGGGAGCCGGGCCGGCCCCGCCGGGCGTCCGAGTGTGGTCAGGGCGTGAGGACGAGGCGCCCGCGCAGGCCGCCTCCGGCGAGGCGGTCGTGGGCCACGCCGACCTGGTCCAGCGGCAGGGTGTCCGCGACGCGCGGGCTGAGCCGTCCCGCGCCCACCAGCGCGGCCAGTTCGGTCAACCGCGCGCCGTCGGCGAACACCTCCTGCACGACGACGCGCGTGGCCCGCAGGGGCGGCGGCGCGAACGGTGCGACCAGGGCCACGAAGGTGCCCTCCGGCCGCAGTGCCTCGTGCGCCGCGACACCGACCACCGCGGCGTCGACCACCGCGTCGACGCCACCGGGCACCTTTCGGCGTACGGCCTCGGCGAGCCGTTGCGTGCGCGGCACGAACCAGGTCGCGCCCAGGCCGCGGACGACCGCTTCGTCGTCGGAGTCGGCGACGGCCACGGTGCGCACGCCCCGCATGGTGGCCAGTTCGAGCAGCAGCCCGCCGACGCCGCCCGCGGCGCCGGTGACGAGCAGCGTCTGCCCGGCGCGCAGGCCCGTGAGGGTGAGCGACCGGTCGGCCGTGAGCCCGGCGAGCGGCAGGGCGGCGGCCCGCGCGGCGGGGACGCCGGCCGGCGCCGGGGCCACCGCGCGGTCGTCCAGGACGACGTACTCCGCCTGGGCGCCGCCGGCCGACAGCACGTCGCGCAGGCCGATCACCTGGTCCCCGGGGGCGAACCGGGTGACGCCGGGGCCGACCTGGTCGACCCGTCCGGCCACGTCCCAGCCGAGCCACACCACCGGGGCGGGGGCGAGCAGTCCGGCCTCGCTGAGCGCCCCATTGCGGGTGGACAGGTCGATCCGGTTGACCGCCGCCGCGGCCACGCGGACGCGCACCTGGCCGGGCCCGGCCTCGGGCACAGGTACGTCGACGATTTCCAGGACCTCGGGGCCGCCGAAGCGGCGTACGGCAACAGCCTTCATGCCGCTCACGCTAGGGCTGCTACTCTCCAGCGGTAAGTAGGTACCCGAAGGTGCGTAACCCTCCCGGAGGTCCGTCATGGCGACCCTCAGCGCCGCCCAGCTGCGGGAGCACCAGCGCGACGAGTACAACGCCTTCCTCGCGCAGTGCCCGGGTCACCAGCTGCTGGCGACGCTCAGCGACAAGTGGGTGACGCTGGTCCTCGCCGCCCTCGCCGACGGGCCCCTGCGCTACAGCGACCTGAGCCGCACCATCCCCGGGGCCAGCCAGAAGATGCTGACCCAGACGCTGCGCAAGCTGGAACGCGACGGCCTGCTCACCCGCACCGTCACGCCGTCGGTGCCGGTGCGCGTCGATTACGGGATCACCGCGCTGGGTCGTACCCTGCTTCCGATCCAACAGGCGATCAAGAACTGGGCCGAGACGCACATCGAGCAGGTTCATCGCGCCCGCGCCGCGTACGACCGCGGCGCCGCCGGCTGACCGTCGCGCTCCGACGTGGACGGGGTGTGGCCTGGGCTACATGGCCGCCTGGCGCTTGTTGCACGAGATTGGCAATTGCGGAATGCTGGCGTTAGTGGCCGGCTGCCCCGGGCGCGATGATCCAGACCACGGCCGGGGCGTCCGCCCGCTCGTGACCGTGGACCGCCGCGGGCACGTCGGCCAAGATCAGGACGCCGGCCCGAGTGCGACGCCGGGCGGTCGTGCGAAGAACAGACCCGGGAGCATGTGATGGGTACGCCTGTGTCCAAGCGCGTGGCGGCGGTGGCCGTCGCCGGTGTCCTCGCCGTGGCCGGCTGCTCCTCGCCGACGACCACGTCGACGGGCGCGGCCGGCGCCGGCACGCTCGTCGTGGCGACGGCGGGCGAGCCGGACGCGTTGAACCCGGTGCTGAACTACGGCGTCGACGGCGGCTCCCTGATCTTCGACGGGCTGGTCGCCCGCGACGCCCGCAACGAGCTGGTGCCGGCGCTGGCCCGGGAACTGCCGACCGTGTCGGCGGACGGCAGGACGGTCACCGCGAAGCTCCGCGACGGCGTGCTGTTCCACGACGGCAGCCCGTTCACTGCCCAGGACGTGGTCTTCACCTACCAGGCGGTGCTGGACCCGAAGGTCGACTCCACGCTCCGCTCCGACCTGGACATGCTCGCCTCGGTCACCGCGCCCGACCCGTCGACCGTGGTGTTCACCCTGAAGTACGCCTACGCGCCCTTCGCGCAGCGGCTGGCCCTCGGCATCGTGCCGGCCAAGGCGCTGACCGGGCAGGACATCAACAAGGCCGAGTTCAACCGCAAGCCGGTGGGCACCGGCCCGTACCGCGTGACCTCGTGGACCCCGGGCGACCGGCTCGTGCTCGCGGCCAACGAGAGCTATTGGGGTGGCAAGCCCGCCAACGGCGGCGTGGTGGTGGCCTTCGTCGCCGACGACAACGTACGCGCGCAGCGGATGCGGGCGGGGGAGTTCGACGCGGCGGAGCTGGCGCCGAAGCTGACCACCGGCTTCGACGGGCAGGCCGGCTACCGGGTGCAGCGGGTGCCCACCGCCGACTACCGGGGCGTGATGTTGCCGATGGGCAACCCGGTCACCGCCGACCTCGCGGTGCGGCGGGCACTGAACGCGGCGGTGGACCGCGCGGCGATGGTCACCGGGCTGCTCGGCGGGGCGGGCGAGCCCGCGTTCGGGCCGGTCCCGCCGACGTCGGAGTTCGCCGAGCCGTCGATCGTGGGCAGGCCCGCCGCCGATCCGGCCGCCGCGACCGCCGCCCTCGACGCCGCCGGCTGGAAGCCGGGCCCGGACGGGATCCGTGCCAAGGACGGTCGGCAGGCGGCGTTCGCACTGATGTACCCGGCCACGGACAGCCTCCGCAAGGAGCTCGCCCTCGCGGTGACCGCCGACGCGAAGAAGGTCGGCATCAAGATCACCCCTGAGGGGCTGACCTGGGACGCGATCACCCCCCGGATGGGCAGCGACGCGCTCGTGATGGGCTACGGCACCCCGTACGATCCGGACTTCGTCTCCTACAAGCTGTTCGGCTCCGCCTTCGCCGGCCAGGGCTTCTTCAACCCCGGCTCCTACCGGTCGTCCGTGGTGGACAAGGCGTTGCAGGACGGCCGCGCCAACGCCGAACCGGCCGCCCGCAAGGCCGCGTACGCCACGTTCCAGAAGCAGCTCGCCACCGACATGCCGTGGGTGTTCCTCACCTACCTCCAGCACACCTACGTGGTGAAGGACGCGGTCGCCGGCGTGACCCCCCGGGTGGAGCCGCACGAGCACGACGTCGCCAACAGCCTCTGGTGGAACATCCACACCTGGACGAGGAAGTCGTGACGACGCCCGCCCCGACAGCGAAGACCCCCGCCCCGACCGCCGCGCCGCCCCCGGCGAGGACCACCGTCCGGCGCCGGCCGCGGCGGCTGGCGGGAGCCGGCACGGTGGTCCGCCGGCGACTGCTGGTGGCCGTACCCATCCTCGCCGCCACCAGCGTCGGCATGTTCGCCCTCGGCGCGGCCTCGCCCATCGACCCCGCCCAGCAGTACGCGGGCGCGGCGGCGTTCACCGCCACCGAGGAGAACCTGGCGCAGATTCGCGCCAACTGGGGCGTCGACGACCCGCTGCCCGTGCAGTACCTGCGCTGGGTGGGCAACCTGCTCCAGGGCGACCTGGGCTGGTCCACCAGCCGCCACGAACCGGTGACCGCCGTGCTCGCCGCCCGCGCCGGCTGGACCCTGCTGCTCGTCGGCGCCGCCCTCGCCCTCGTCCTCGTGGCGAGCCTGCTGCTGGGCACGCTGGCCGCGTACCGGCGGGGCGGCTGGTTCGACCGGGCGCTGCGCGCCACCGCGTACGCCGTGCAGTCGATGCCGGTGTTCTGGATCGGGCTGGCCGCGATCGCCCTGTTCGCCCTCACCCTCGGCTGGCTGCCGGCGGGCGGGCTCACCGACATCACCGCCACCGGCACCGACCCCGCCGACGTGGCCCGGCACCTGATCCTGCCGGTGGGCGTGCTGGCGATCGCCCAGATGCCGTGGTTCGTGCTGTTCATCCGGGACGCCGTCGCCGACAGCCTCCGCGACGACCACGTCCTCGCCGCCCGGGCCCGGGGCCTGCCGGGCCGCACCGTCCTGTTCGGCCACGCCCTGCGTACGGCCCTGCTGCCGTTCCTCACCCTCGTCGGCACCCACCTGCCGGAGCTGATCGGCGGCGCCGTCCTGGTGGAGACCGTGTTCTCCCTGCCCGGCCTCGGCGCGGTGACCGTACAGGCCGCGCTGGGCAGCGACTTCCCGCTGCTGGCCGCCACGACCCTGGCCACCACCGTCGTGGTGCTGGCCGCGAACCTGGGCACCGACCTCGCCTACGCCGCCGCCGATCCCCGGGTACGCCTCGATGACTGACCTCGCCCTGCCAGCCCGGCTCCGGCGGCCGAAGCCGCGTACGGGCCGGGTCGGTGCCGCCGTCGCCTGGGCCGTGCTCGTCGGCGCGGGCCTGGCCTGCCTCCTCGCCCCCGTCCTCTGGCCGCTCGACGAGAGCGCGGTGGACCTGGCCCGTACCCGGCTGGCGCCATCCTGGGCGGACCCGGCGGGCACCGACGACCTGGGCCGCGACGTGGCCCACCGCAGCCTCTACGGCCTGCGGGTCTCGCTGCTCGTCGGCGCGGTCGCCGCGCTCGTCGCCACCGTGATCGGCGGCCTCGTCGGCGCGGTGGCCGGCACCCTCGGCGGCTGGGTCGACCGGGTGCTGATGCGGGTGGTCGACACCATCGCGGCGCTGCCGCACCTGCTGCTGGGCATCTTCATCGTCGCGATGCTGCGTCCGAGCCTCGGCGCGGTGATCCTGTCGATCGGGCTGACGCACTGGCTCTCCACCGCCCGCATCGTCCGGTCGGAGCTGCTCAGCCTGCGCACCCGGCCGTTCATCGACGCCGCGATCTCTGGCGGCGCGAGCCGTGCCCGGGTCATCACCCGGCACCTGCTCCCGCACGTGCTGCCCCGGTTGGCGCTGGCCACCACGCTGATGGTGCCGCACGCCGTCTGGCACGAGACCGCGCTGTCCTTCCTCGGCCTGGGCCTGCCCCCGCACCTGGCCTCGATCGGCAACATGATCAACGACGGGCAGCGGTCCCTGCTCACCGGCGCCTGGTGGGCCAGCATCGTGCCCGGCCTGCTCCTCGTCGTCGTCACGCTGGCCCTGGCCGCCCTCACGGGCCGGTGGCGCGACCGCCTCGACCCGCGCGTACGAGCGGAGCTGCACCTGTGACCACCACCCGCGAGCCCACCGCCGTCCGGGCCGACACCGCCGCCCCCGCCGGCAGCGCCGCCACGGGCGACGCCGTCGCCCCGGCCGGTGCCGCCGCCGACGGTCGGCCGGGCCTGTTGGAGGTCGACGGGCTCACCGTCCGCTTCGAACTCCGCGACGCCGTCGTGCAGGCCGTCACCGACCTGCACCTGACGATCCACCCGGGCGAACTCCTGGCGGTGGTCGGGGAGTCCGGCTGCGGCAAGTCGGTGCTCGCGCACGCCCTGCTCGGCCTGCTCCCCGGCAACGCCACCGTCACGGGTCACGCCCACCTGCGCCCGCCCACCGGGGCGCAGGTCGACCTGGTCAACTCCTCCGAGCGGCACCTCGCCCGCGCCGTACGCGGCCGCGCGGTCGGGCTGGTGCCGCAGAGCCCCGCCACCGCCCTCACCCCCGTACGGACGGGCCGGCGGCTGCTGGAGGAGACCCTGCGCGCCCACGGGCGCACCCGGCGCGAGGCGCCCGCGGCGGCCGAGCGGGTCGCCGACGACGTCGGGCTCGACCCCGCCGACCTCGACCGCTATCCCCACGAGCTCTCCGGCGGCATGGCCCAACGCCTGGCCACCGCCCTCGCCCTCGCCCCCGACCCGCCGCTGCTGCTCGCCGACGAACCCACCACGGGCCTCGACCGGCCCCTGGTCGACCACACCCTCGACCTGCTGCGCCGCCGCTGCGACGCCGGCGGCGCCGTCCTGCTCATCACCCACGACCTGGCCGCCGCCCGCCGGGTCGCCGACACGGTCGCCGTCATGTACGCCAGCCGGATCGTGGAGCGGCGGCCGACGGCCGAACTCTTCGCGGCACCCGCCCACCCCTACACCGCCGGCCTGCTCGACGCCCGGCCCGAGCGGGCCTTCCGGCCGGTACCCGGCCACCCGCCGATGCTCACCGACCTGCCTCCCGGCTGCGCCTTCGCCCCGCGCTGCGACCGCGCCACCGACGTCTGCCGCACCCCGCCCGCGCCCTCGGCGGGCGCCCCGGCCCGGATCGCCTGTCACCACCCGCTGACCCTCGGAGCGCCGGCATGACCAGCACTGCCGGCATGACCAGCACTGCCGGCGTGCCCAGCACCGCCGGAGCACCGGCCATGAGCAGCACCGCCGGCATGACCACCACCGCGCTCGCCGCCCACGAGGTCGCCGTCTCCTACGGTGGCCGGCGCGTCCTCGACGGCGTCGACCTGCGCGTCGCCCCCGGCGAGACGGTCGGCCTGCGCGGGCCCTCGGGCAGCGGAAAGTCCACCCTCGCCCGGGTGCTGGCCCTGCTGCACGCCCCCGAGGCCGGGCACGTCACCCTCGACGGCCACCGGATCGTGGGGGCCCGGCACCGGCTGCCCGCCGCCGTCCGTACCCGCGTCGCGATCCTCTTCCAGAGCCCCCGCGCGGCCACCGACCCCCGGCTGGGCCTCGCCGACATCATCGCCGAACCGCTGCGCGCCACCGGCACGCCCGAGGCGCAGGCGCGGGCCCGCGCGGCGGAGCTGGCCGACCTCGTCGGCCTCACGCCCGACCTGCTCGCCCGCCGCCCCCACGCCGTCAGCGACGGGCAGCTGCAACGCGCCTGCCTCGCCCGCGCGCTCGTGCACCGGCCGGACTACCTGCTCTGCGACGAGGCCACCGCCATGCTCGACGCCTCCACCCAGGCGCACCTCGCGGCCGTCATCACCGACTACCAGCGGGAGCACGCCGCCGGGGTCCTGCTCATCACCCACGATCCGGCGCTGATGGCCCGCTGGGCCACCCGGGTGGTCGACCTGCCGTCCCCGCCGCAGCCCTGACCGGCCCGCCTCCTCCGGGCCGCGCGCCGACGCCTACGGGGTACGGGCCGACGTCGCGGCGGAACCACCGGAGTCGGCGGCGTCGGCGCGGCCGGCGGCGGCGAGGAACGAGTTGTAGTGGGCCAGGTCGTCCGGCTCGCCGGTGGCCTCGGCTCGGGCGGCGGCCCGGTCGAGGCGGGCCTGCTCCCGCCGGTCGGCGCGGATCCACTGGCGGACCAGCACGACCAGCACGATCGCGGCGGGGATCTCCCCGAACGCCCAGGCGATGCCCGCGCCCAGCCGCTGGTCCTCCAGCAGCGACGACGCCCAGTCGGGGTGGACGGCGACGTACCAGTCCGGCGCGATGACGCTGGTGGTCTGCATCAGCACGAGGCCGAAGAAGCCGTGCGCCATCATCGCCGCGAGGTGGATGATCACCAGGATGGGGTGGGGGAGCCTCGGCCGGCCCGGATCGACCCCGATGAGCACCCAGAACAGCAGGTACCCCGCGACCACGAAGTGCGTGAGCATGGCCAGGTGGCCGAGGTGGGAGCGCATCAGCGTGCCGAGCAGGTCGCTCAGGTAGAGACCGAAGAGGCTGCCGGCGTAGATGCCCAGCGCGACCAGAGGATGGGTGAGCAGCCTCGCGGGCCGGCTGTGCAGCACCAGCAGAAGCCACTCCCGGGCACCACGGACCTGCGGGTCGGCGGGGCGACGCAGGGCGCGCAGCGCGAGGGTGACCGGGGCGCCGCCGACGAGCAGGATCGGCACCAGCATCGACAGCACCATGTGCTGCACCATGTGGGCGCTGAACAGCACGTACGCGTAGCGGGCCACGCCCAGGTTGGTGACGGCGGCCAGCAGCAGCAGACCGGCCGACCAGCTCGCGGTCCGGGCCAGCGGCCAGCGGTGCCCGGCCCGGTGCAGCCGCCACACCCCGGCCAGGTAGCCGCCGATGCCGAGGACGGTGAGGGTCAGGAAGAACATGTCCGGCAGCGGCTGGCCCACCAGGCGTTCCGGGGTCGGCGCGGCGGGCATCGGGAAGCCGAGCAGCTCGGTGATCGGATCGGCGTCGAGCGGGTCCTGCGTCACCGGGGTGGGGCTGCGGGACAACGCCACCGCCAGCCCGACGGTGGCGGCGAACACGACCACCTCGCCGGCGGCAAGCCGGGCGAACGCGCCGCGTCGACCCGTACGCAGGGCCGGCAGGGTCCGCGACCGGTGCACGGCGCCCAGGGTGCCCAGGACCGCCAGGGCGACGAGCTTGCCGAGGACCAGCCAGCCGTACCGGGACTGCCAGAGCTGGGCGACGTCGCCGAGGCGTACGGCCGCGTTGGCCGATCCGCTCACCGCGACGGCCACGAAGCAGCCCAGAGCGAGGCGGCCGTACCGGTGGGCGGCGTCGGCGAGCTGCCGGCTGCGGCGGACCATCAGCAGCGCCACCAGCCCGCCGACCCAGAGGGCGGCGGCCAGCACGTGCAGGGCGAGGCTGGACACCGCGATCTGGTGGTTGCCCGCCCCGGCGGCGTGCCCGGTGAACGCCGGCGGCAGCACCCCGACCAGCGCGACCAACGCCGTCACGGCGGCGAGCCCGCGCGACACGCCCGCCCGGGCCAGCACGGCCACCGTCAGCGCCAGCCCCGCCTGGAGCAGCAGCGCCTGCCCCTGCGAGATCGAGGTGGCGAAGCTGACCACGGTGGGGGCGCCGAGCCCGTCCACGGGGACGCCGAGCAGGTCCGAGACCGTCAGCACGATCAGCGTCACCGCGGCCACCGCCCAGCCCGCCGCCGCCGTGCCCGCGCGGCGCAGCAGCAGCCAGCCGTACGCCGAGACGCTCCGCCCGTCGCCGGGCAGCAGGAAGGCCGCCGTCACCAGCATCCCGACCGTCAGGGTGGCGAGGCCGTCGGCGAGCAGCCGGACCACGGGCAGCGCCCACGCCGTGACCGGCCCCGGATCCGGCAGCCCGGGGATCGCGACCGCGAGCGCGTCGCCGGCCCGCAGACCGAGTAGGAGTACGGCCACCGCCGACGCCACGGCCGCGACGGGTACGAGCCACGCGCCTCGCCCCCGGGAGCCGGGACGGACGCCGGCGCCGGGCGGGCCCGCGACCGGCCCGGCGTCACCGGGCGGCGTCGTCGCCACGGCGTCGGCGTCCGGGCCCCGGGCGGGCTGGGCGGGGCGGGAGGTGGTGTCTGGCACGTCGGTGTCCCTTGGGTTCGGGGAGGGCGGCGGTTCGCGTCCGGGGGCGGCCCGGGGCGCGGTGCCGGAGGGGCGGGGTCGGGGTGCTGCCGGTCAGCGGGTCTCGCGGCGCCGGCGCAGCAGCAGCGCGGTCCCGCCGAGGACGGCGACCAGGACCCCGGCGGCCAGCAGCACGCCGCCCGTCCCGAGGCCGCCGGAGCCGGTCGCGGCGGCGGGGTCGACCGACCCGGCGGCCGGCGGGGCGGCAGCAGCGGTCGGGGCCGCGGCAGCGGTCGGTGCGGCGGCGGCAGACGCGGCGGCGGCCGGCGGATCGGTGACCGCCCCGGTCGCCGTGCCCGCCCCGCCGGTGGTGTCGCCGCCGCCGGCGACGGTGAACCGGTACGACCCCTGCACCGGATGCCCGTCGGCGGAGACGATCCGGTAGGCGACGGTGTAGGTGCCCTCGCCCAGCGTCTCGTCGACGGTCACCGTGCCCTTCGTCCCGTCGACGGTGGGCCCGCCGGTGGGGATCTTCCGCCGGGCGGCGTCGGTCAGCGCGATGGTGGTGAAGGTCGGGTCGAGCCGCTGCGCGAACTCCAGCGTGACCCGCGTCGGTGGTGTCGTCAGGCGGTCGCCGTCGGCGGGGCTGGCGGCCCGCAGCGTGTTGTGCGCGGCGGCGGGGGCGGCCGGTACGAGCAGCAGCGCGGCGGCCAGCGCGGCGGCGACGAGGGCCGCGACGGTCGGGCGGCGGGACGGGATGTGCATGTCTGGCGCTTCTCCTGGTTGGTGGTGGTCGGCCGGGCAGCTGGTGACCGGTCAGGCCGCGCGGCGGTCGGAGACGTGGGCGGAGCCGGGATACGGCGACGGGAGCAGCCGCAGCCCCGGTGCCTCCGTGGGCTCGTCGGCGGGCAGGCTCCAGCGGGGTTCGTCCGGGCGGCTGCGCCGCGCCGGGCCGTCGGGGCGCAGCCCCGGGCGGGACAGGGCGACGACGATGACGTAGCCCGCGAGCAGGAAGCCGTGGCTGACCAGCCGGGCGGTGTCCACCCGCCCGGTCAGCAGGTCGTTGACCGACAGCAGCGCCAGCATGCCGACGAAGGCGCTCAACATCGGCACCAGTCCGGTCGGCGGGGTGCGCCGGGCGGCCACGAAGAGGAAGCCCGCGCCCACGGCGACGTTCCACGCCGCCGACTCGTGCCACAGGTGCCCCGACATCAGCCCGCCGGTCGCCGCGTGTGCGTGGGCGCTCGCCGTGCCGCGTCCGATCTGCGCCAGGCCCAGCACGAGTTGCAGCGCCCCGACCAGGCCCAGGACCGCCCGCAGCGTGAGCACGACCCGTTCCCGCCGGCGGCGCGGAGCCGGGGCGGGCAGCGCGCCGAGGATGGCGTCGGTGCGGTCGTCACCGGCGACGGCGACCGACAGCCGCGCCCGGCGGGTCACCGCCGTGGCCCGGTCGTACCACGTCCGGCAGCCGGCGCAGCCGGCCAGGTGGGCCGCCACGGCTGTCCGCTCGGCGGCGGTCTCCTCCCCGTCCAACTGCGCCGACAGCACCTCACGCCACTGCTCACACCCCATGTACCGGTAGTCGTCCCGGACCCGTCGTTGGTTCCCGCGCAGTTTCGTGGGCCGTAGCCTTCCCGCAGGTCAGCGCGGGCGGGTGGGTCAACCGGTGGCGTCGCCGCCCCGGCCCGCGTCCGGCTCCGACCAGCCGTGCGCGGCGGCGACCAGATCCTCCCGGGCCCGGGCCACCCGGGAGCGGATGGTGCCCACCGGGCAGCCGCACACCTCCGCGGCCTCGGCGTAGGACAGGCCCAGCACCTGGGTGGCGACGAACGCCTCCCGCCGGTCCCTGGGCAACGCCGCGATGAGGCGTTCGAGCACGACCTGCCGGTCGAAGCCGCTGCGCGCCGGGTCGGGGACGTCGTACCCGTCGGGCATCGGCACCGTGCGCGGCCGTGACGTGACGGTACGGACGTGGTCCGCCGCGACCCGGCGGGCGATGGCGAGCAGCCACGTCCGCGTCGAGGAGCGTCCGGCGTACGACGGCAGCGACCGCATCGCTCGCAGGAAGGTCTCCTGGGTCAGGTCGTCCGCCTCGCGGGGCGCGACCAGCGCGGCGAGGAAGCGGCGGACCTGCTGCTGCGTCGCCCGGACGAAGCAGGCGGCGGCCGTCCGGTCACCCCGGCCGGCGGCCAGCGCCCACGCGGTCAGCTCCGCGTCGTCAGCCATCCGGCACCTCCGTGTCGGCCACCGGAGGGCGGGTGCCCGACGGTGATCACGACGGGTCGTAGTAGTGACTGGTCGGTAGCGTACCGCAAGCGGCCCGGTGGCGACCCTCCCCGACGCCCCCGCCGCCGGGTGCCACCGCGCCCGTCGCCGAGGGCTGCTGTCTAGCATGGACGGCCCCGCCCGACCGTCGAAGCAGGCAGCCCATGACCGGTACGGTTTTCGAGAACGCCCGGATCCACACCCTCGACCCCGCCCGTCCGCACGCCGAGGCGATGCTGGTGCGCGGCGAGCGCATCGTCGCCGTCGGGGACCTCGACGAGTGCCGTGACCGCGCCGGCGCCGGCGCGCGCCGCGTCGACCTCGGCGGGATGACGGTGCTGCCCGGCCTGATCGACAGCCACCTGCACTCGGCGCTCTACGTGCGCGGCCTGGAGCAGGTGGACCTGCGCGGCACCACCAGCCTCGACGAGGCGCTGACGCGGATCGCCCGGCACGCGGCCACCCTGCCGCCCGACGCCTGGCTCTTCGGCGGGCGCTGGGACAGCCACAAGTGGGACCGCCCGGTGCAGCCGACCCGGGCCGACCTGGACCGTGTCTGCCCGGACCGGCCCGCCGTGCTGCCCACCATCGACGGGCACACCACCTGGGTCAACACCGCCGCGCTCCGGCGACTCGGCATCGACGCCGGCACCCCCGATCCGATCGGCGGGCAGATCGTCCGCGACGAACGCGGCGAGCCGACCGGCATCCTGCGGGAGGCGGCCGGCGACGCGGCGTACGACGTCATGCGCACCTCGCTCAGCGGTGACCTGGTCGCGCAACTGCGCACCCACCTGCCCCGGCTGCTCTCCGTCGGCCTGACCAGCATCCACGACATCGACGGGCAGGACTGCCGGGCCGCCTACGAGACCCTGTACGCCCGGGGCGAGCTGCCGCTGCGGGTGCACAAGTCGATCCCGTCGACCGCGTTGGACGAGGTGATCGACCTGGGCTGGGCGACCGGCGACGGGGACCGCTGGCTGAGCACCGGCCCCGTCAAGATCTTCACCGACGGGGCGCTCGGCTCGCACACCTGCCTGATGACCGAGCCGTACGACGGCGAGCCCGACAACCACGGCATCGCCGTCACCCCGGCGGAGGAGTTCGAGCGGCTGGTGGCGAAGGCGGCCGGGGCCGGCATCGCCGTGGCGGCGCACGCCATCGGCGACGCGGCGAACGGGATGGTGCTGCGGGCGTACGCCAACTGGCAGGAGTCGGCGCGCACC
The DNA here is from genome assembly GCF_035920365.1 of Micromonospora sp. NBC_01740. Taxonomy (NCBI): domain Bacteria; kingdom Bacillati; phylum Actinomycetota; class Actinomycetes; order Micromonosporales; family Micromonosporaceae; genus Micromonospora; species Micromonospora sp. NBC_01740. The sequence goes on from NZ_CP109150.1 coordinate 2,113,525, forward strand.
AACCCGACGGCGGTACGGCGGCTGCGGCACCGGATCGAGCACACCCAGCACCTGCGCCCGGCGGACGTGCCGCTGCTGGCCCGGCTGGGCGTGATCGCCTCGATGCAGCCCACCCACTGCACCAGCGACATCCCCCTGACCAGCCGGATGCTCGCCGGCCGGGACCTCGCCTCGTACGCCTGGCGCAGCCTGCTGGACGCCGGCGCGACGGTGGCCTTCGGCTCGGACGCCCCGGTGGAGGACCCGGATCCGTTCTTCGGCATCCACGCCGCGGTGACCCGGCAGCAGCCCGACGGCACCCCGCCCGGCGGCGTGGACCCGCACGAGCGGGTCGATCTCGACACGGCGCTGCGCTGCTTCACCGAGGCGGGCGCGTACGCCTCCTATGAGGAGCACCTGAAGGGGCGGCTGACCCCGGGGATGCTCGCGGACTTCATCGCGCTGCCCACCGACCCGTACCGGGTCGAGCCGGCGGACCTGCGCGACCTCACGGTGGCGCTCACCGTGGTCGGCGGGGTCGTGCGCTGGCAGCGCTGACCGGGGCCGTCGCTCGGGGTCGCCCCTTGCCCGCCACCCCGCGTTCGCCCGCCGGGCCGGGGTCGGCGGTCAGGCGGGCCGCTCGGGCGGCAGGTCGACCACCAGTGCCGGGCCGGTCCGGCGGCCGCCGCCGGGGCGTCGGGTCAGCGCGACCACGGCGTCCGCGGCACGCGGGGACCGCAGCGCCTCCTCGGTCGGCCGGCGCGGCCCGGCGTCGGCCGGGGCGACCGTCAGTCGCCGGGCGCCGGCCGGCGCCTCCGTCACGCTGGTCGCCGCCCCGGTCAGGCCGAGCGGGCCGGCGTCGGGCAGGTCCGCGGGACGGGCCCCGTCTCCGGCGTGCGCGGTGACGTCCGGGCCGCCGCAGCGCAGCAGGGTGACGCGCCCCTCGGGGGAGACCTCCACCAGGGTGGCGGCGAGGTAACCGCCCGGGGCGATGCCCCGCACGAGGTCGTCGAGGGCCCCGGCGATCCGCGGCAACGATCCGCCGCCGCGCAGGGCCTCGTCGCGGAAGGCCGACTCCAGCGCCCGGGTGTGCTCCGGGCGGGCCAGGGTGGCGCCGTGCGCCACGCCGAGGAGGACGCGCAGGCCACCCCGGCGCAGCGGTACCGCCGCCGCGACCTCCCCGGGGGCGCGGCAGACGGCCAGCGCGGCGCGTCCCGTGCCGGCGGGCATGGTGAACACGGCGACGTCGCGGGGCGCGGGCACGCGGGCGACGGCCCGCGCCTCGCGGCGTCGCCTGGCCCAGGCCAGCAGCGGTACGGCGGCCAGGCTCGCCGCGGAGGCGCCGAGCGCCCACGGATCGGCGCGGTGTCCGGGTACGACGGGAACGACCACGGACGCCGCCAGCAGGACGGCCGCCCAGGCGGAGATCAGCGCCGCCACCCGGGGGCGGGTGGACACGCCGAGCAGCCCCGGAAGCAGCACCCAGCCGAGCGGCGTGCTCACCTCGGCCACACCCATCACGAGGGCGTTGCCCGTCGCCCCGGCGAGAGCCGTCCGGGTCGACACCAGCATCCCACTCCGCATCGCCCCACCCATCCGTCGCCCTCGATTTCCGGCACCGTCGCGTCGCGCCCGGGTGCGCGTCGTCGCCCTGCTCGCCAGGTCGCCAAGGGTATCCGCAAGGTGGGCGATCGCCTCCTGATCATGATAAGCAGGAGGGGCGCGGGCGACGAGGCCGCCGCATCGGCCCCCGTGGACCTCCCGACGGGAGGCCGACGGCCGGTCGTTCGCGCCGCCGGCGGGCACGGGCACGCCGGCGGCGCCGTATCGCCGATATGCAGATTCGCTCCTTACCGGTTAGGGTTGGCTAACCGGTTGTCGAACTCTGGGGAGGGTATGTGCTGGTTCTGGTGGCGGTCCACGCACTCGCAGCCGTGATCGCCCCGGGACTGATACGTATCTGGGGCCGAAAAGGGCTCTACCTGGTGGCCCTGGCCCCCGCGGCGACCCTGGTCTGGGCGCTGACCCGGACCGGGACGGTCCGCTCCGGCAATCCGGTCGTCGAGACGGTCACCTGGGTTCCCCAGCTCGGCCTGGAGATCGCCCTGCGGATGGGCACCCTGGCCTGGCTGATGGTGGTGCTCGTCGGCGGGGTCGGGGCGCTGGTGCTCGCCTACAGCGCCCGCTACTTCCGCTCCGACGACCCAGGCCTGGGCCGCTTCGCGGCCGTCTTCGTCGCGTTCGCCGGGGCGATGCTCGGCCTGGTGGTCTCCGACGACCTGCTGCTGCTGTACGTGTTCTGGGAGCTGACGACCGTCCTCTCCTACCTGCTGATCGGCAGCGACCCCACCAAGCGGGCCAGCCGGCGCGCAGCCATGCAGGCGCTGCTGGTGACCACCCTGGGTGGCCTGGCGATGCTCGCCGGGTTCGTCATGCTCGGCCAGCACGCCGGCACGTACCGCTGGTCGCAGATCGCCACCGACCTGCCCGGCGGCGGCTACCTGGCCGTGGCCCTGGTGCTGATCCTGCTCGGCGCGCTGAGCAAGTCGGCGATCTTCCCCTTCAGCTTCTGGCTGCCCGGCGCGATGGCCGCGCCCACCCCGGTCAGCGCCTACCTGCACGCCGCGGCGATGGTCAAAGCGGGTGTGTTCCTCGTCGCGCTGATGGGACCGGCCGTGGTCGGGGTCACGCCGTGGCGGCCGGTGCTGCTGGCCGGCGGGCTGATCACCATGTTCCTCGGCGGATGGGCGGCGCTGCGGCAGGCCGACCTGAAGCTGCTGCTGGCCTACGGCACGGTCAGCCAGCTCGGCCTGCTGATGGTGGTCCTCGGTGCCGGCACCCGCGACACCGCGCTGGCCGGCGCGGCGATGGTGCTGGCCCACGCGCTGTTCAAGTCCACCCTGTTCCTCGTCGTCGGGGTCGTCGACCACGTAGCCGGCACCCGTGACCTGCGCGAACTCAGCGGCCTCGGGCGGCGGGCGCCGGCGCTCGCGGTGGTGGCGGGCCTCGCGGCGGCCTCCATGGCCGGCCTCCCGCCGCTGGCCGGATTCGTCGCCAAGGAGGCGGCGGTCGAGGCGTTCCTGCACGGCGGCACCGGCGACCTGGTGGTGCTCGCCGGCCTGGTGCTCGGCTCGGCGCTGACCGTGGCGTACACGCTGCGTTTCGTCTGGGGCGCGTTCGCGACCAAAGGCGACGTGCCCGCCACCGAGGCCCGGTCGGCCGGGTGGCCCTTCCTCGCGCCGGCCGTCGTGCTCGCCGCCGCCGGCCTGGCGGTGGGGCTCTTCGCGCCCGCCGTCGACAAGGTCCTCGCCCCGTACGCGGACCTGTACGAGAGTGCGGAGCCCGGCTACCACCTCGCGCTGTGGCACGGGCCGACCCTGGCGCTGGGCCTGTCGGCGCTGGCGGTCGCCGGCGGCGTGGGGCTGTTCCTCCTGCGGCACCGGGGGCGACTGGGCGCGTCGGTTCGACTGCCCTTCGACGGGGCCGCGGTCTACGACCGGCTCATCGGCGGGGTGGACCGGCTTGCGGTGGAGCTGACCGGCGCCACCCAGCGCGGCTCCCTCCCCTTCTACCTCGGCGTCATCCTGCTGGTGATGATCACCTTGCCGGGTGGGGCGCTGCTGGCCGGGATGCCCTGGCCGCAGCGGTTCCAACTGTGGGACACCCCGTTGCAGGCCGTCGCCGCCGCGGTGGTGATCGTGGCCGCCGTGGCCGCCGCCCGCGCCCGGCGCCGACTGACCGCGATGATCCTCGTCGGCGTCGCCGGCTACGGCACCGCGCTGCTGTTCATCCTGCACGGCGCCCCGGACCTGGCCCTGACCCAGTTCCTGGTGGAGACCGTCACGATCGTCATGTTCGTACTGGTCCTGCGCCACCTTCCCGCCAAGTTCTCCGAACGGCCCATCCGGTCCAGCCGGCGCGGTCGCATCGCGCTCGGCGTCGCCGTGGGCGTGGTCACCGCAGGCATGGCGTACGTGGCGGCGGGAGCGCGGATCGCCACCCCGATCTCCGTCGACTTCCCCGACGAGGCCGTCTCCTACGGCGGCGGCAAGAACATCGTCAACGTGACCCTGGTCGACATCCGGGCCTGGGACACCATGGGCGAGATCGCCGTGCTGGTGGTGGCCGCCACCGGCGTGGCCAGCCTCATCTTCCGCCACTCCCGGGACCTCGACCTGCGCAGGGGCATCCCCGGCGTCGGCCGCACCGAGTCGGCGCGGCCCCGCTGGCTCACCACCGGCGCCACCACCCGTCAGCAGTCGGTCATCCTCCAGGTCGTCACCCGGCTGCTGTTCCACGCCATCGTGCTCTTCTCGATCTACCTGCTCTTCTCCGGGCACAACGCCCCCGGCGGCGGCTTCGCCGCCGGACTGGTGGCCGGGCTCGCGCTGGCCGTGCGCTACCTGGCGGGCGGGCGCACGGAACTCAACGGGGCCGCCCCGGTCGACGCCGGCGCGGTGCTCGGCGCCGGGCTGTTCGTCGCGGTCGGCACGGGCGTCGCCGCGATGCTGCTGGGCGGGGAGTTCCTCCAGAGCGCCCTGCTGGACCTGCACCTGCCGGTCTTCGGCCACGTCCACTTCGTCACGTCGGTCTTCTTCGACGTCGGCGTCTACCTCATCGTGGTCGGCCTGGTCCTGGACATCCTGCGCAGCCTGGGCGCGGAGATGGACCGGCAACAGGAGACCGACCAACGCGAGACCGAACAGGCCGACGACCGGACGAAGGAGCTGGTGTGAACCCGAACCTGACCTACGTCCTCGTGGTGGGCGTCCTCTTCGCCGCTGGGGTGACGCTGCTGCTGGAGCGCAGCCTGACGCGGGTGCTGATGGGCGTCATCCTGCTCGGCAACGGCGCCAACCTCCTGCTGCTCACCGGCGGCAAGGCCGGCGGGCCGCCGATCGTCGGCACCACCGCCGAGGGGGACATGAGCGACCCGCTGCCCCAGGCCATGGTGCTGACCGCGATCGTCATCACCCTCGGCATGACCGCGTTCCTGCTCGCCCTGGCGTACCGCAGCTGGCACCTCAACGGGCACGACGAGGTGCAGGACGACGTCGAGGACCGCCGCATCATGGAGTTGGCCGACCGGGACGAGGGACCGGGCACCGCCGACAACGACGCCGGAGACGGTGACGGCGACGGCGACGTCGCCCTGGCCACCGTGCCCGCCGACGACACCACGGCCAGCCCGGCCGGGGACGCGGGGAGGGGCCGATGACCTGGCTCGTACCCCTGCCGGTGGTGATGCCGCTGCTCGGCGCGGCCCTGACGCTGCTGCTCGTCGGCCGGCCCCGCGCCCAGCGCTGGGTCAGCCTCACGGTCCTCACCGCCACCGTCGCCGTGGCGGCCACGCTGCTGGTCCGCTCCTCCGTGGACGGGCCGCTGGTCGTCGAGGTCGGCGGCTGGGTGGCGCCGCTGGGCATCGTCCTGGTCGCCGACCAGCTCGCCGCGCTGATGCTCGTCGTCTCCGCCGCCGTCACCCTCTGCGTGCTCGTCTACTCGATCGGGCAGGGCACGGCCGACGGCAACGAGGAGACGCCGCTGTCGGTCTACCACCCGACCTACCTCGTGCTGACCGCCGGCGTGTGCAACGCGTTCCTCTCCGGCGACCTGTTCAACCTCTACGTCGGCTTCGAGATCCTGCTGGTCGCCAGCTACGTGCTGCTGACCCTGGGCAGCACGGAGACCCGGATCCGGGCCGGCACCACGTACGTCGTGGTCAGCCTGCTCTCGTCGCTGATCTTCCTGGTCGCGATCGGCCTGGTCTACGCGGCGACCGGCACGCTCAACCTGGCCCAGCTCGTGGACCGGCTCGACGCGCTGCCGGACGACATCCGGCTGGTGCTGCAGGGCATGCTGCTGCTCGCCTTCGGCATCAAGGCGGCCGTGTTCCCGCTGTCGGCCTGGCTGCCGGACAGCTACCCCACCGCCCCGGCGCCGGTCACGGCGGTCTTCGCCGGCCTGCTCACCAAGGTCGGCGTCTACGCGATCATCCGCACCGAGACGCTGCTGTTCCCCGGCGGGCGCACCGCCGACCTGCTGCTGGTGGTGGCGGCGCTGACGATGGTGGTGGGCATCCTCGGCGCGGTCGCCCAGTCCGACGTCAAACGGCTGTTGTCGTTCACCCTCATCAGCCACATCGGTTACATGCTCTTCGGCGTCGGGTTGAGCACCTCCCTCGGGCTGTCCGCGGCGATCTTCTACGTGGTGCACCACATCACCATCCAGACCACCCTGTTCCTCGCCGCCGGCCTCGTCGAACGCCGGGGCGGGAGCACCGCCCTGGACCGGCTCGGCGGGCTGGCCCGACTCTCGCCGCTGCTGGCCGTGCTGTTCTTCCTGCCCGCGCTCAACCTCGCCGGCATCCCACCGTTCTCCGGCTTCCTCGGCAAGCTCGGCCTCGTCCAGGCCGGCGTGGACGACGGCGGTCCGCTGGCCTGGACGCTCGTCGTCGGCGGTCTGCTCACCAGCCTGCTCACCCTCTACGCCATCGCCCGCGTCTGGAACCTGGCCTTCTGGCGTGCCCCGCACCCGGACATGCCCGCCGCCGGCGACGCCGTGCGGGCCGCCCGCACCGAGGGCGCCGAGCAGCCGCACCGGGAAGCGGACCCCGAGGCGTCGGGCGCCGTGCTGCCGCGGCTGATGATCGGGTCGACCGCCGCCCTGGTGGTGCTCGGCCTGGCGCTGACCGTGGTGGCCGGGCCGCTGTTCGACATCAGCACCGACGCGGCCGACGACCTGCTGCGCCGGACCCCGTACGTCGAGGCCGTGTTTCCGGACGGTGCCCCGTGACCAGTGACCCGATGAGCCCGCCGAAGCCCGTCGCGCCGGCGAACCCGCCGCTGACCCGCACGGCCCTCCGGCGCAACCGGATCGTCGCCGTGACCGGGCTGACCGGCGTCTGGGTGCTGCTGTGGGGCACCCTCTCCTGGGCCAACCTGATCAGCGGGCTGGTGCTCTCCGTCGTGCTGCTGGCGGTCTTCCCACTGCCACCGGTGACCTTCGCCGGACGGATCCGCCCCGTGCCGCTCGCGCGGTTCTGGGTGCGTTTCCTGCGGGACCTCGTGGTCGCCTCCGCCCAGATCGCCTGGCTGGCGGTGCGGATCGGGAAACCCCCGCTCAGCGCGATCATCGCCGTGCCGCTGCGGGTCAACACCGACCTCAACCTCACGCTGACCGCCGAGGCGCTGTCCCTGGTGCCCGGCAGCCTCATCATCGAGGCCGACCGGACGACCGGCACCCTCTACGTGCACGTCATCGGCGTACGCAGCCGCGAGGAGGTCGAGCGGTTCCGGCAGGGCGTGCTCGACCTCGAAGCGCGGATCGTCGCCGCCATCGGCTCGCCCGACGAACTGCGCCGCGTGACGCAACCCCACGCCGCCGGCCCGTCGGAGCCGGCCCACCCGGAAGGGGTACCCAGATGACCGTCGTCGCCGTGACCGTCGCCGCGCTGCTCGCCGTGGCCGTCGGGCTGACCCTCGTCCGCATCATCCGCGGACCGTCCATCCTCGACCGCGCCGTCGCGACCGACGTCCTGCTCGCCGTCGTCGTCGCCGCCATCGCCACCGAGGCCGCCTACAGCCGCGACGCCACCGCGCTGCCCGTGCTGGTCGTCCTCGCCATCCTCGGGTTCGTCGGCTCGGTCAGCGTCGCCCGGTTCGCCGCCCGGAGGAACGACAAGTGACGCTCGACGCCGTCCTCGACGTCGCCGCCGGCGTGTGCCTGATCGCCGGCGCGCTGCTCTGCGTCGCCGCCGGGGCGGCGCTGCTGCGCTTCCCCGACCTGCTCGCCCGGATGCACGCGGCGGCCAAGCCCCAGGTGCTCGGCCTGCTGCTCGTCCTGCTCGGCTGCGCGCTGCGCCTGCGTACGGGCGTGGACATCACCACCCTCGTGCTCGTCGGCGCCTTCCAACTCGCCACCGCGCCCGTCGCGGCGCACATGGTGGGCCGGGCCGGCTACCCGCACGACGAGATCCGCCGCGACCTGCTGATCACCGACGAACTCGCGCCCCACCTGGACCGCATCAGCTCCGGCCGCTCCTGACCGGAGGGCCCCGGCAGTTCTGCGAGGGCCGGCCGGGACGACTCGCGGGAACGGATCGAGGCCCATTCCGGGCCGGGGCCGTCACGATCGGCGTCCGACCGGACATGGAATGGACGTGACCTCCGCGACCGAGCACGAGGACCATTTCCGACGCGTCTACGCCGACGGCTTCGAGCCGCTGCTGGCGTACGCCCTGCGGCGCGTCGAGCATCCCGAGGACGCGGCCGACGTGGTCGCGGAGACCTTCCTCGTGGCCTGGCGGCGCAGACACGAGATGCCGACGGACGCCGAGACCCGGCTGTGGCTGTACGGCGTCGCCCGGCGTGTGCTCGCCAACCACCACCGCAGCGGCAGACGCCGGCAGCGGCTGGGCGAGCGGCTACGGCAGGGGATCACGGCCGCGATCGCCGCCGACCCGGGCAGTGAGGTGCCGGAACGGCTCGCCGTCCGGGCCGCGCTGGCCCGCCTGTGCGAGCTGGACCGGGAGGTGCTGATGCTGACCGTCTGGGAGGGCCTGGAGCCCCGTGAGGCGGCCGCGGTCCTCCGGGTGAACCCGGCCGTGGTCCGTACCCGCCTCTCGCGCGCCCGGGCCAGGCTGCGCGACCTCGTCCGTGACGACCCCGACCCAGCCGGACATGTACTCGACGTCCTGACCGCACCCACCCCGAAGGAGGACCGATGACCGAGGAGCACCTCGACCGGATGGTTCGAGACGCCGACCCCTACCGACCCGATGTCGTCGGGCACCTGGACGGGGCGAAGCAGATCCTCCTGGAGGAGATCATGTCCGAGCCGAGGCTCGAACGCGTCGTCGAATCACCGCCACCACGCTCCCGCGTGGGCCGCGGCACGGTCCGCCGCTTCGCCGGCGCGCTGACCGCCGCCGCCGTCCTCACCGGTGTCCTCGTCGTCTCCACCGTGTTCCGAGAGCATCCGGACGACAGCCAGTCCCCTCCCACGGACGCCGCCAGCGCGGGCGCCCCCGTCGTCTACTCGCCCGTGGCGATGAAGGCCGCCGAGGGGAACCCGCGGCTGCTCATCGACCAGCCGGGCTGGAAGGTGACCACCGTCTACGGGTTCACCGAGCAGCAGGGCACCATCGCGTTCAGCAACGGCGGGCGCCAGTTGGAGATGAACTGGTACCCGGCCGCACAGTACGAGGGCTACCACGCCGACCGGCGCAATGTCAGCCCCCCGAAAGCGGTGCGGGTCGACGGCTGGCCGGGTGACCTGTTCCGCTACAGCGCCGACGACTTCGCGGTCATGCTCCGCCCCCGCGACGGCGTCTTCGTCGAGCTCCGTACCGGAGGAGGCTGGAGCCGGGACGAGTTCGACGAGGTCCTCGCCGCCGTCGTCCGTGTCGACGTACGCACCTGGCTGGCCGCGCTACCGGCGGAGATCGTCACGCCCGCGCGGGTAAACGAGGAGGCGGCCAAGGTGCTCGCCGACGTGCCGCTTCCGCCGAACTTCGACCCCACCGCGCTGGGTGACGTCGGCACCAACGACTCCTACCAGTTCGGCGCCCAGGTGACCTCCCGGGTCGGCTGCGCATGGATTGCCGAATGGCTACGCGCGAAGCGGGTCGGCGACGACGCCGCTCTCCAGCGCGCCGGCGACGCCCTGCGCAGCAGCCACAACTGGCGGGTGCTGCACCAGATGAACGACGAGGGCGACTGGCCGGAGGTGTTCTGGGAGATCGCCGACAAGGTCGCCGCCGGGAACCCGCCGCCCGCGTACGCCCAGGGGTTGGGCTGCGACTGAGCACCTCGGCCGTTCCGACGCCGGCACTCGCGCAGCGTGAGTGCCGGCGCGGCCGAACGTCCAGGTCGGGCTGAAACTACTCGGTGGGCAGTTTCCGCGCGGTGGTGTCCGATTCCTGGGAGGCGGCCCAGGAGGCGAGCAGGCGCAGCGCGTCCTCGGACGGTGAGCCGGGTTCGGCGGCGTAGATGGTGAGGGTGAGGCCGGGTTCGGCGGCCATCTCCAGGCCCTCGTAGGCGAGGGTGAGGTCGCCGACGATGTGATGGTGGAACCGTTTCGCGCCGGTGCCGTGGTGGCGGACGTCGTGGGTTCCCCACCGGGTGCGGAACTCGGCGCTGCGGGTGGACAACTCCGCGCCGCCCGACAGCGACGGCGCAACAGCGCGGGAGGGTGCAGGGCGGTCCCACCGTCACCATCGCTGACGCCGGCTGGCACCGCGAGCAGATTCAACACCCGGCTAGAGGGAAGCCAGCCGGTGGCCCCGCAGCTTCCGCACCGGGCTGCGAGGCCATGACGAGCGCCCGCGCCAGCAGGGCGCTGCCTCGCCCCTGGCCGAGCACCACACCGAGGAGCAGTACCTGATCGCGAACCAGCACCACGCCTGACAGCCACCCGCCGGCACCCACGAGGGCACGAGCCGGCGCCACCGACCCCGACGACGAGGAGCAGACCATGACCGCCACGGGCAAGACCGCCGACTACGAGGGCAAGGTCGCCTTCGTCACCGGCGCGGCCAGCGGCATCGGCCGCGCCACCGCACTGGCGTTCGCCCGCGCCGGTGCCAGCGTCACCGCCGCCGACGTCTCCGAGCCAGGCGTCCGGGAAACCGTGCGCATGATCGAGGAACTCGGCGGTCGGGCGCTCGCCGTCCGGTGCGACGTCACCTCGTCCCAGGACGTGACCGCCGCCCTGGCACAGACCGTCGAGACGTTCGGCCGCCTCGACGTCGCCTTCAACAACGCCGGCGTCGAGCAGCCCGTCACGCCCACCGCCGACATCACCGAGGACGACTGGGACCGGACCGTCGCGATCAACCTGCGCGGCGTGTTCCTGTGCATGAAGCACGAGATCCCGCTGCTGCTCCAGCACGGCGGTGGCGCGATCGTGAACACCTCCTCCGGCGCCGGGGTCGTCGGTATCGCGGGACAGGCCGCCTACACCGCCGCCAAGCACGGCGTCGTCGGGCTCACCAGGTCCGCCGCCCTCGACTACGCCCGTTCCGGCGTACGCATCAACGCCGTCTGCCCCGGCATCGTCGCCACCGAGATGATGGACCGCTTCACCGGCGGCACTTCCGAAGGACGCGACCGCGTCATCGCCCAGGAACCGATCGGGCGCATGGGCACCGCCGACGAGATCGCCGCAGCCGTGCTCTGGCTCTGTTCGGACGCCGCGGCCTTCGTCATCGGCCACGCCATGGTCATCGACGGCGGCCAGACCGTCGGACCGGCATGAGCCCGAGGCCATGGCCTTGATGGACCCGCGAGGTGATGACGACCCGCCCCGAGCCGGCGCCGTCCGGCCGCAGCGTTCCCTCCACGGGCGCGGTTCCCGCTCCGTCAGTCATCACCGCCTTGAGCGGCTGGTCCCTAGGAAGCCTGGCGGACGGGCATGTCGGCCCGCCAGACGTCGGCCAGGTCGCTGAGCGGGACGTCGAGCGCCTGACTGAGGCCGACCACGGTGCCGAACGCCGGTGCGGGAAGGCGGCCCGCCTCGATCTTGCGCAGCGTCTCGGGGGAGATGCCGGCTGCCAGGGCCACCTCGACGAGGCTGCGGCCCGCCCGCGCGGCCCGGAGGGCGGCTCCGAGGCGCTGGCCCGCTGCGATCTGTTCGGCGGTGAGTGGTTGGCGAACCATGCCAGCAGGATACCCCCGGAGCATCCCGACCTGGCGTGGTATAAAAATACCGCACAGGGGAGAGGGAGGCTGTCGTGATCGAGCTCAAGTCCGCCGAGGAGATCGACCGGATGGCGGTGACCGGCCAGTTCGTCGGCGAACTGCTCGCCGAACTGCGCGACGTCGCCGCGGTCGGCGTCAACCTGATGGACCTCGAACACCACGCCCGCCGCCGGATCAAGGAACGCGGCGCCGAATCCTGCTACTGGGACTACGCCCCTTCGTTCGGCCGCGGCCCGTTCCGCAACGTGCTGTGTCTGTCGGTCAACGACGCGGTGCTGCACGGCCTGCCGCACGACTATGTCCTGCGCGACGGCGACCTGCTCAGCATCGACATGGCGGTCGGCATCGACGGCTGGGTCGCCGACTCCGCGCTCTCCGTCGTCGTCGGCACCCCCGACCCGGCCGACCTGAAGCTGATCGAGGCCACCGAGGTCGCACTGGAGGCCGCCATCACCGCCGCCCAGCCCGGTGGCCGCCTCGGCGACATCTCCGCCGCGATCGGCGAGGTCGCCCGCTCCTACGGCTACGGCGTCAACGCCGAGTTCGGTGGCCACGGCATCGGCCGCACCATGCACGAGGCCCCGCACGTGTCCAACGACGGCCGCCCCCGCCGCGGCCTGAAGCTCAACCCCGGCCTCACCATCGCCATCGAGCCCTGGTTCTGCCGCTCCACGGACAAGATCAAGTTCGACAAGGACGGCTGGACGATCCGCTCCGCCGACGGCTCCCGCACCGCCCACTCCGAACACACCGTCGCCATCACGGCTTCCGGCCCTCAGGTCCTGACCCGCCGCCTCACTCAGGGCGCCGCCTCGGCCGGCCCCGCCACGAAGTCCGCCACAGCCTCCTGACCCACTGCCCGCCTCGGGCGTCAGCGGATATCGACGGGACGGCGGGCCGGGGCTGCGCCGACGGCTCTCGCGGACGACGGTCCCGCTGACGGCTCTCGCCGACGACGGTCTCGCTGGAAGCTGAGACCTGGTCAGGATTCAGAGCGCCTGACGTTCCGCCGCTCCTGCTGGCCGGCCGGCACCGGGTCGAGCGCTGTCTCATCGGCCCGTCGGGGCGGCTGCCGGTCGTCGGGCGGTTGCGGCGGCGAGATCCAGGTGACCAGCACGACCGAAATGATCATCAAGAGAAACCACGACGTCAGCTTTGTCAGCGAGACCGGATGCCATCCGCCCACTTGGCTCGGGTAGAGCCAGGCGTTCGACCAGGTGGCGATGTTCTCCGCGAGCCAGATGAAGAAGGCGACGAGGAGGAAGGCCAGCAGCAGCGGTATCCGCCACCGCACCCGGAATATGCGGAAGTGCATGACACAGCGCCCGAACACGAGTGCGACGAGCGCGACGAGCAGCCACCGCAGGTCCTGCACGTAGTGGTTGGCGAAGAAGTTGAGATAGATCGCAGCCGCCACCACGGCCGTCGACCAGCGCTTCGGGTAGCGCGTGAAGCGCAGGTCGAACAACCGGTTCACCCGGACCATGTAGGAGCCGACCGCGGCGTACATGAAGCCGCTGAACAGGGGCACCCCGCCGAGCCGGAGCACGCCGTCGGGCTCGTAGGTCCACGAACCGATGTGGGTCTTGAACAGCTCCATGAGCGTTCCGACGAGGTGGAACAGGACGATCACTCGTAGCTCGCGCAGGGTCTCGAGGCGGCCGGCCACCATCGCGACCTGGATGGCGACGGCGGCGACCGTGAGGGCATCGTTGCGGGCGAACGCTGCTTCGTCCGGATACCACAGGTGCGCCGCGCAGATGACCGCGAGCATGGCAGCGCCAAACACACATGCCCATGCCTGTTTGAGCCCGAAGGCCAGGAACTCGGTCAGCCACCCGGCCGGCCCGTGACGCGGCAGCCGGGCCAGCGCGACGCGCAAGCGGGCATCGATCGCGCGTTCGGCCGAGGTGAGCGAGGCCGGTTCGACGGGGACGTGTCGCATCGCCCGAGGTTAGTGCTCTCGAAACGGCGACATCCGCGCCGGCGGCACGCGGATGGCCCACACGATCGCGACTTGCCGGACGGCGATGACGGCAGCAGCCGGCGGCACTGGAAGACCTACTGTGTTTCGTCGAGTGGGCCGCAGGACGGCGGTTCGTCTGGGTCGACGACGAGATGGCCGACGCCGAACGGACCTGGGTGGCGACGCACGACAACGCTGCCGTTTTCCTGCACCGCGTGTATCCCTGGCCGCCGTGACGCGTCAGGCCAGATCAGCCGATGCCGTCGACCGCGGCCCTGAGTGCATTGATCGACGGGTCCCAGCTGAAGTTCAGGACGGGGAGGCCGGAAGCGCCGGCATTGCTGTCGCCACCAAGGACCACCGCCCGCGGCTTGCCGGTGCCCTGGGGAACAACGAGGTACCAGTTGCCCTTCACATTCGCGATGAACACTTCATCTACCTCCTGGTCGGACGGGTTCGGGTTGGCGACGTCTCCGACGTAGTTCTCGAAATCCACCGTCGCGCGGAAATTCGTCGGACTGCCGGTGTTCAGCCAGAGACTCGTATGCACATGCGGCCCGACACCGCGGTCACTGCCGTTCGCCGAGGCGCCGGAGTACGCGATCGTCTGGCCTCGCGACACACGTTGCCCGGTCGAGACGGCGATCGTCGACAGGTGCAGGTGCCGGGTGTAGTTGCCATCATCGTGGGCCATCCCCACGACGCGCCCGGTCGCGGTGGAGGTGTCGGTCTTCACGTAACGGATGGTGCCGTTCGCCGCGGCCTTGACGGGAGTGCCGGTTCCGACCGCATAGTCGGTGCCCGGCTCTCCCGAGGGCGGCGTCCGGTTCCGGTGGTCTTGCCACGAGCTCGAGATCCGGACGTTTCCGCACGGCCTCTGATAGCTGCCGGCAGCCTGAGCGGAGCCGGGCAGCAGAGCAAAGGCGGCCGACACCCCGGATGCCGCCAACGCGGCGCCTGTGATGAACCCCCGTCTCGAAAGTCCACGCAGATAGGCGATGCCACCGAGATCCTCGGGCGGCAGATCGTGGCTGACACCCTGAGGAGGGTCAGGGCGAGGCTCCTCGCTGAGGATCATCGATGCAACCTAAGGCTACTTCCGTTGGAGGGCAAGGGTTTCCCTGCGATCGCTTTGGGGCGTCACGCGAGCCCTCTCCGTGAAGTAGCCAGGCCAGGGCATGCGTCTTCGTAGGTCACATTGCGCGTCGGTCGCTTCCAGGAAGATCGCCGGGTGGACCGGGCCGGTTGCTGCGTGCTTGGGCGACGCCCAGCCACTCGCTGCGCTGACGGCGGACCCGGCTGCGGCGATACCCGCCGTGCACCGCCCCGGTTGGTGGTGGATCAGACAGCGATCCCGACCCGGGTGCGGCTGTGGCCGGCTTGGTCAAGAACGTCGCGCTCCACCGGGCGACCAACGACTCGGAGGTATGCGGTGCCAGTGGGGTCGCGGCCAGCGCCAGGTGTGGGACCACCCCGTTGTTGCCTGCCTGTGCAGGCGGCGGCGCACGCGAGGATCTTGGCAGCGAGACGCGCCGGTGCGTACGCGGGCGGGATGGCTCGTAGTTGAATGTCGTTGATCTTCGATGAGGTGCGCGGTGTGTGCTCTCCGGCGGGTGCCAACATGGGCGAACCGGTGCCAGTGTGGGTCACCGCTGCCGACCATCGGCCGCAACCGGGTTCGTGTGCTCCGGGTGTAGTCCTGGGCTGGGAGAACGGCGGTCCGAGAAGCGTGGGTGAACGTGGGCCACGCCCTGCCACCCAGGTGAACCCTCAGGTCGCTAGACTAGGCCCTCGCGCCCTCGTAGCTCAGGGGATAGAGCATCGGTTTCCTAAACCGTGTGTCGCAGGTTCGAATCCTGCCGGGGGCACCTCGAAGATCAGCCAGAACGCCATCTGAGCAGCGGATACGTTCGTGCGTCGATCGATCGACCTGTGCAACCGGATGCCACCCGAAGCCGCCGTTCGTCGCTGCCCACGGACTATTCACGGATTGATCTTGGCTGCGTTTTCCCAGGTCGCGCCGGCTGTTTCCGCCAAGATCCGGACTGGTGAGGACACCTCGCAGACTACGCACCCGGACCACCCAACGCGGCCTCGATCTGCTCGTTGACCGTCGCCTCCTGGCCGTCGATGCACTTGGCGTACACCTTCAGCAGCACGTCCACGGAACTCCGGTGCAGGTGGTGTCCCCGCTGGCCAGGCGGCCGTACGACCCTACGGCACGCGGCGGTGTCGCTGCGGCTGAACTCCGGTGTTCCGGCAATCGACGTCGCCGCCCGTGCGGGGCACTTCAGCGCCAGCCCTCGCGCCGCCTTCCACACCCGCGAGTATGTCGACGCGGCCACCACGTTTCCCTTGTCGCTGCGGAACAACCGACCATCATCGGCGGCGCCGAACCGGTTGACGTGTCGCCGCAGGATCCCCACCAGCTCCGGCGGGATCGGCACGACCCGCGACTCCGCCCCGCCCGGTGCTTCAACCCACGCGGTCGTGCACCCGCTGACCAGGCGTACCGGACACATCACGACAGCCGAGAATGATCTCCAAAACTGGCGATCTGGCGCTGCTATGGTGCGGCCGTGCCGGATCCCGTGACCGTTGCCGCTCCACTTCGCCCGCTCCTGGGTCGACGACTGCTTGCGGTGACCGAGGCGCGGCACTGGTTCGACGACAAGCCGGCGACGGGAACTGACGGCCTGCTGCATTTCTGGCTGCACTTCGAGGGAGCGCCAGCCATCATGGCTCACGGCTGCGGTGAGCTGCTGAAGCTCACAGAGGAAGATCCCTACTCGTCGTACGATATGCAGGAGTACGGGCGGACCGCAGTTGGGCCGGTCCAACTCACAGACCTGCTCGGCGAGGTCATTGGACAGCACCTCGTTGACGTAGGGCTCCTCCAGGGATACAGCACGATTCCGGCTGTCGGTGGGCTCCTGCTGCGCTTCGACCGGACCGAGCTGCTCGTCGCGACCCTGGCGGACGAATGGGTCTGCCAGCCGGGGCCAATCCCGGACGAACTCCGCCAGTACCTGTCGCTCATCGGTTGGCTGAATAGCTCCGCGCCCACTGCCGAAGGGCAGTGACGGCGGACGCTGTGGCCTACCGAGGTCGCGGACTATTTACGGACTGATCTTGCCCACGGGGTGGCATACGTGACTCATTGCAGCAGATCAGAGGGCCGTATGCGCATTGAGCCGTACTCCATTCCTAACCCTGATCAAGACGCGCTGCGGACCGTTCTGCGGGCGCCTCCGGCCGTCCTCAGACGCCCGCAGCCCGTCATCCGGAAGTCAGCGGATTCTCAGCGAAAGCCGTACCCCGTGGCAACTATCGATCATGCTCGACGGCACGACCGGTACGTCTGACCACGCGGTACGGCACTTGACCACACTCGCCACTACGTCAGGTCACTTTCCCCGAAGGGGTCGTCCATCCGTGAGCGGTCTTCCGGCTCGGGTGAAGATCCGCCAAGCTCTACTCAATCTTCCAACCTTTGCGATCAAGAACATCCACCCGCCCGCGCGCACGCCTGACACGCCGGGCGTCGAGCCAAAGTGCTATCCGTTCGCGACAGCGGTACGCGGCGATGCCGGTCACCAGGACGGGGATGAGGATGGTCCAGAACCAGAATCGGGGGCCCACGCGGGGCGGGCTTGCCTCACGGGTGCGGCCGCTGCGGATCACGTCGTCGGAAACGTCGATCGCGACGACGTCCCTTGGGGCGGTGAGCAGGGTGGCGGGAGCGTCCGCGCCACGACCGAGGGCCAGCACCCGCACCGTGCCGACGTTGCCGTACGCCAGTCGTTGCTCCATCTCGAGGGGCCGGTCGAACGCGGCCGGAGCGTGGGGTGCGGGCTGGTAGGCGACGACCCACGCAGTCCCATCCACCGCCCAGCCCAGCAGCCTGATGGCGGTCACACCGGAGACGGCCGGCGTGCCGGTCGCGCCGAGGTCCCTGCCCGTGGCCGCGTCGATCCGCCACAGGCTCCAGCTGTCGCCGTCCCGCCGGGTGACCGTCAGCGTCCTACCGTCGGTGCTCCAGGCACCCTTGCCGGCCAACTCCGTGTCGGACGCGAGGGTGAACGAGGAGAGCCGCCGGCCGTCGAGGTCGGCGACGGTGACCGTCCGCCCGGTTTGGAAGGCGAGCCGTGCACCGTCCGGGGCGAACGCGATCGGGGACCCGTGCCCCTCGTGATCGTCGGCCAGCCGGGTCCGGCGGTCGCCAGTCAGCCAGACGATGCTGAGCACCTGCCGGTAGGCGCTGCGCTCCGGGTTGGCCGGCACAGTGTCTCGGACGACCAGCGCCCGCCCGTCCGGCGACCAGCCCGCCGGTTCGGCCATGGCGGTGCCGGCGACGCCGCTGGTCACGGTACGGCTGCGCCCGGTCACCAGGTCGACGATCTCCACTCGGGTGTTCGTGAAGCCGACTGATGTGAAGGCGACGCGGCGACCGTCGGGAGACAGCACCGTGTCCTCGCCGGCTTGAGCCTCGATTTCGCCTTTGATGATCCGGTAGCGGTCGGCGTCCGCGCCGACGACCGCGATGATGCTGCCCTCGTCGCCGTATGTCAGGCGCGGGGCCTGACCGGTGAAGATCACCGAGGCGGGACCGAGGCGCGGTCGATCGGTGGCGTGCAGGCTGCCGAGGGGCGGCACGCCGACCCGGTCGGGCAGCGCGGCCGCAGCTTCGGCCGCCGGGTCGACGGCGGGGGTACCCGCCAGCGGCAGCGCCGCCCCGGCCAGCGCGACCAGCACCAGCGCCGCCGCGGCCGCGAGGGCGGTACGGCGGCGGGAGCGGCGGGCGGTGGCGAGCGCCCGTTCGTAGACCGGGTACGCGGGAACGTCGGCCGCCGCTGTGTGCAGCGACTCGCGTAGTCGGTTGGTCATCGCGGAATCCTCTCCGCCGCTGGGTCGACCAGGTTGGGGGCGATGGCGCGCAGCCGGCGTACCGCATCGTGGCCGTGCCGCTTCACCGTGCCGACGGAGCAGCCCAGCACCTCGGCGACCTGCGTCTCGGTCAGGTCCTCGTAGAACCGCAGCACGACCACGGCGCGTTGGCGCGGGGTGAGTTGGCGCAGCGCAGCCGCCAGGGTGAGCCGCAGGGCGGTCGTGTCGGAGTGGTCGTCGCCGGGTTGGTCGCTGGGCTCCGGGTCCAGCCGTTCGGCGAGGCGGCGGCGCCGCCACCAGGAGACCTGATGGTGGTACATCACCCGCCGCACGTAGGCATCCGGGTCGCCGCTGCGGATGCGCCGCCAGTGCTGGTACGTCTTCGCCAGCGCGCTCTGCAGCAGATCCTCGGCGAGATGGTGATCACCGGTGAGCAGATAGGCCGTCCGGGACAACGCTGGTGAGCGGTGCGCCACGAACTCGTGGAACGTCTTGGTCATGCCCACCCCCTCGTCAGGTAAGACGCCTCCCGTCGCCACAATGGTTGAGGCCGGGCACGGTGGCGCACCGTCGCGCCTGACGCTGGTCAGCCGGTGAAACCGCCGTCCACGTCGACCACCGCGCCGGCCAGCTCCAGCCTGCTGGCGGCCTCCGGCCGCATCGGCTGGGCAGGCTGGCCACCTCAAATTTCTGCGCCCGCAGCAACGCCTGTGTGACCATCTGCGGTGGAGACCTGGACTCACGCTGGCAAGCAGTACGAGGTTGTCTCCCTCTACTGCCTGCCTGAAGAGGCCTGGTGCTACGAACTGGGCAAGCTGTGTGGAGCCCCAGGGGCCGGGCCACATATCGCCTTCGCCATCCCAGACGCAACGCCGTACGGGGGACCTTTCACGCCGCAGCCGGCCCGCCTCGCCGTAGTCCACGTTGACGAAGGCCAAACACCCTGGCCGGTCCTGCGCCGGTTCCTCGACCTGTCCGCACACCCGACGCCTCTCCGAACAACGGACCCTTCGTGCCCGAGGCAGCCGACCGCGTCACTCTTGTCGGCTCCGCCTGAAAACTGACCCCGTGGTTCCGGCTGAATTTTGACCCCTTCCGGAAGCATCGGGAGGTGCTGAGCGTGGAGGACTGGGCGGAGATCCGTCGGTTGCACCGGGCGGAGCGGATGGCGATCAAGGCCATCTGCCGTCGGCTGGGGGTGTCGCGGAACACGGTGCGCAAGGCCTTGGCCAGTCATGAGCCGCCTCGTTATCAGCGGGCGGCGAAGGGTTCGATCGTGGACGCGGTCGAGCCGCAGATCAGGGCGTTGTTGGCGGAGTTCCCGGACATGCCGACGACGGTGATCATGGAGCGGGTCGGGTGGACCCGTGGCAAGACGGTGTTCGCCGATCGGGTGCAGCAGCTGCGGCCGTTGTTCCGCCGCCCTGACCCGGTTCAGCGGACGGAGTATCTGCCGGGAGAGCTGGCGCAGTGCGACCTGTGGTTCCCGCCGGCGGACGTGCCGTTGGGCTTCGGGCAGGTCGGCCGGCCGCCGGTGCTGGTGATGGTGTCGGGGTATTCGCGGTGGCTGTCAGCGGTGATGATTCCGACCAGGCAGTCGCCGGACCTGCTGGTCGGGCACTGGATGCTGATCTCCGGCTGGGGTCGGGTGCCCAAGGCGTTGGTGTGGGACAACGAGTCTGCGGTCGGGCAGTGGCGGGCCGGGCGGCCGCAGTTGACCGAGGCGATGAACGCCTTCCGCGGCACCCTCGGCATCAAGGTGATCCAGTGCCGGCCGGCGGACCCTGAGGCGAAGGGCCTGGTGGAGCGGGCCAACGGCTATCTGGAGACGTCGTTCCTGCCCGGCCGCCGCTTCGCCTCACCTCAGGACTTCAACGCGCAGCTCACCGACTGGCTGGTGCGGGCGAACAACCGCCAGCACCGGATGCTGGGCTGCCGCCCGCTGGACCGGTGGGACGCCGACCGGGCCGCGATGCTGCCATTGCCACCGGTTGCGCCGGTGGTCGGCTGGCGGCAGACCACCCGCCTGCCCCGCGATCATTACGTGCGCTTGGACGGCAACGACTACTCGGTGCACCCAGCGGTGGTCGGCCGGCGGGTCGAGGTCACCGCCGACTGCGACCACGTGACGGTGCTCTGCGACGGCCGACCCGCGGCCCGGCACGACCGCT